>JAUZQK010000064.1 GCA_030951025.1 Mariprofundus sp.
GACGATAAATCAGGATATTTTAGGCCACTTACCCTGCCGCGCAGTAGATTTCTCATAAGTCCGACAGACTCCTAGAGACGCAGAACCACCTCAGCACTGAGGATGCAGCAACTGATGAATACACTGACCCATGGCATCAACAGAGAAGGGTTTGAGCAATATATGGGTGTTCTTTTTGTCACTTGGCAAATTGGATAAATGATCTTTATCATAACCAGTCATAAAAATAACCGGCATGTTTGGGCTCTGCTGCCAAACATGATTGGCCAATTCCACACCACTCATTCTGGGCATCACCACATCGGTAATCAGCAACTCGATATCATGCTCGGCATTGCCAAACACTGCTGCCGCCATCACCCCATCTTCAGCTTGCAAAACCTGATAACCCAAACGCTGCAGCAGTTCTGCGTTGACTGCGCGCAAGGAGACATCATCATCAACCAACAGGATCATCTCGCCCTGACCGCCAACAGTCTCACCTTGAACCAGCTTGGCGGCCTCGCTGCGCGCCTCTGACACCAACGGTAAATAAATCGCAAAGGCCGAACCTTTACCCACAACACTATCCACTTCGATAATACCGGCGTGGCTCTGAATCGAACCAAAAATCATCGCCAAACCCAAGCCCGTACCTTTGCCAGTTTCCTTGGTGGTAAAATAAGGTTCAAATACCTGTTTCAAATCATGACTGGAAATACCACAACCATTGTCCCGCACCAGCAAACGCGCATAGGCATGATCCAGACGCGCTTCAGGATGCAGCTGCACAAAAGCAGCATCGGATTGATAACTGTCAATCTGCACTTGAATGACAGGATCGGCCACAGCATCGAGCGCATCACGGGCATTGTTCATTAAATTCATCAGCACCTGCTGCAATAAACCGGCATCACCTTTGATCTGCAGCTTCTCTTTGCATATATTCATACTCACGGAGATATTCTCCGGAATAGTCAAGCTGGTTAACTTGAACACCTCCTTCATCAATGAAGAAAATGATAACAAATGAAATTCCACGTTTCCCTTGCGTGCAAAGGTCAGCAGTTGTTTGATCATATCGGCAGCCCGAAACGATTGTTTTTCCAACGATTCGATTTCTTCTAACACATCCGGAAACTGCTGCAGTTTGCGTTTCATCAAATACATCGAGCCAATCATACCTGCCAGCATATTATTAAAATCATGGGCAATGCCACCAACCAGCGTACCAATGGCCTCCATCTTTTGAGCCTGATTGAATTTTTCTTCCATCTGCGTCAGTTCAGTCATATCGCGCTGAATCGCAACATAATGGGTAATCACACCCGCATCATCTTCAATCGGGGAAATCGATATTAACACCGGATACAGCTCACCATTCTTGTGGCGTTCAACGATTGAGCTGCTCCAATGTTTGCCATCGGTAATCGTTTTCCACATATGTTCATAGAAATGTTTATCCTGCACACCCGACTGCAATATGCGTGGTGTCTTGCCGAGCACCTCTTCAAACGTGTAACCGGAGAGCTTGGTAAAAGCCGGATTCACATATTCGATCATACCCTCATGATCGGTAATCAGAATCGATTCACCAGCATGTTCACCTGCCTGAGATAATTTACGCAGCTGCTCTTCTGTTTCTTTTGAACCGGTGATATCTCTTAACGTGCCTTCAACACCGACCACCTGGCCTGAATCATTGTACAAAAAGTGTGCATTGGCTGACAGCCAGATCAACTGCCCGTCTTTTCTGCGCACCTGAGCTTCAAAATCATCAACTCGCCCATCGGCTGACTGATTTAAACGCTCCAGGAATTTTTTTCGATCATCAGGATCAACATAATAATCCGATAATTTATCACCTATAATGTCATCCGGACCACACGCCATCAAATCCTGGATGGACGACGATGTAAACACCAAGCGCCCATCGATATCCGTTCGATACAAACAGTCCTGCATATTTTCAATCAAATGACGATATTTTCTTTCACTCTCCTGCAATGCTGTCTCCGCCCGGACACGCTCGGATATATCGATCACAACCGCCTGAATCAATATTTGATGATTCACCTCAATACAACTGAGATGCACATCGGCATGAAATATCTCACCATTCAAACGCTGGTGAATCCAGTCGAAACGATTTGTTCCCTGCTGCACTGCTGTTTCAACATATTGCATTGCCAAGGTGATGGAGTCGCCACCAGAGGGCTGCAGTCTGGGTGAGACCATGGCTGGACCCAGTTTAAAAAACGCTGCTTTTGTCGGACAGCCAAACATGCGCAGTGTGGCCGCATTGCAATCCACAAAATAACCATTGTGCAGCAGCATAATCGCAGCATCCGAGCCTTCGACCAGAGCGCTGTATTTATGTTCACTCTCGTGCAGTTCTTTTGTGCGCACTTCCACACGTAGATCCAGCTCCGCATTGAGCTTCTGGTAGCTGCGCAACAGGCCCCGGTTATCCATCGAGATGGTTAACAAATCGGTAATACGCTGCAGAATCGGGGCAATATTTTTCAAGCGTTGCAGATCCGGATCATTATCGGCAAACAAATAAAAACCATGTGGCGTGGCCTGAGTGGAAAAACCAATCAACAGCATCTGATTGGGCATGAAATTGATATCAGCCTGCTCCAGACAACGCAGCAGCGCCACATTTTGAACATCGCTGGCCTGATTAATGAACAATCCATTGCGCTCGAATTCTTTCCACTCAAATGCATCCTGTTCAAAAGCCTGCACCTGAAATTGGAAAGCATTCACATCAGCATGAGAAAAGGACAGATAAGAGTGAATGACAGTGGCCTGCTTGCCCTCAGCTTGATCCTCTTCAATGGCACAACAGGCCACCAATGGAATCGCCTTGAGCATGGAAATACGCTCTAGCGCCACATCCAGCATCTCCGTAACATCTTTGAGCTGGCCAATCGCCTCAGATACAAGGCCAAACATCAAACTCTGTTCAGCCCGATCCGCCAGATGCCCATTCTCCTGCTCCAACATACGAATGCGTTCTTCTAGCTCCTTGCGGTTGCGCAGCTCAGGCATGCTTATCAGCTACAAATGTCAAAATGTTTTCAGCCGCCCACTCAGGCTCATCTTCCATCAGATAATGCGATGCCGTTGCAATGTGCAACAACTGGCTGCCCGGCATACCTTCATGCAGTCGCTCTGCCACAGTCGCACTTAAAAACGGATCAGCATCACCCCGCATAATCAAACTCGGTACTGTCAACTGCTTGAGCTCCTCAACGATTTCCATCAAATTATGATTATCCAGACAACGGGCAAAATGCATAAACGCCTTGCGCCCCTCTCTGCTGCGTAATGGTTTCCAGAATAGATCCATCAGCTCATCATCCAAGTTTTCTTTATGGTACAGACCTGCTTTCACCAATACCTTCATCATGCCCAGATCCAAGGCCCCCATCAACAACTGACGCACAATCGGAGCTCGCATGGCTGTGATCGGCTGCACCGGCCAGAAATCATAGGCCACCATATTGATCATGCTTAAACTAATCAGCATCGATTCATGCCTTACGGCAAAAATCTGGGCAATGCCACCGCCCAGATCATGGCCAACAACATGAAAGCGTTGGATATCCAGCTGTTGCATGAAACGATACAAACGCTCGGCATGGTCTTTAATGGCATAAGACTCATCCAGCGGCATATCCGATTCACCACAGCCCAGCAAATCGACTGCGATGACATCATAGCTCTGTTCCAGAAAGGGTAATAATTTGCGCCAGATAAACGAATAGGTGGTAATGCCATGCACCAATAACATCACTTCACCGCTGGCATTACCGCTGCGGTTGTAGGCGACTTTATGTCCATCGATCGAGCTGTACTGCATGGCGGTACTCCAAGAATCGTCATCAGAAGCTGGCAATCTCTATTCTGCACCAGCGAGCAACAGTAGGTCAAAAGATTCATATTACTCTTACTGATCTGGCTCGTGTTGTTCTTGTTCCTGTTATTCCGACCGCTGTTCTGCCTACTTCTATTATTCCGATTTCCGTTCACCACGACAATACTGCCAGTATGATTTCAAACGTGTTTTTATAGCAAGATAAAACGCCTTACCAAGCAACAGTATACTGAGCGCGAAACAGATTTCTGCAGCAACAATCAACGATGTCGTCAGCACAGCAAGCCTGTCGAGTTCCACCAGCATAAAGGGCACAATCAAGATCACCCCCCACAGCAACCAGGACAGATAAAACAACACCAAACCCAGCAGACGTTTCATCGCTTAGAGCTCATGCATTCATGTGATTTCATGACCGGAATGAAACAACACAGTATGGGTCGGATAATCCAAACCATCCAAAGGTAAACGGCTTTCATACATCGCCACTTTTTCACGCTTGGCTGATGTCTCTGGATGTTTGGCAATCAGAAACGAGCAAATATCACAATATTCTTCAATCGAAATCTCGTAGGTGCCGATACGGCGAGCGAGGGCGATGATTTCTTCTTTATCGGCTCCAATCAATGGCGGTAACAAAGGCAAATCCGATGCATCATAAATGGCATGGATATTGGCCAGCGTCTGGCTGGCCACCTGCCCCAACGAATCACCCGTCACCAAAGCCTGCCCATGCTCTTCTGATGCGATCAATGCCGCTGAACGAATCATCTGGCGTTTGTATATAATCATGCGGTATTCAGCCGGTACTTCGGCAATGGCATGGCGCTGAAATTCTTCCAGATCGATCATATAAAGCTGCACGCGCCCTTGATAACGCGAAAGCTGAGCCGCCAAATCCTTGATCTTGACAAAATCGCGATTGATGGTGCTGTTGTACAAATGCACCAGTACCACTTCCATACCACGTTTCATCATCGTAAAAGCCGCCACCGGCGAATCGATGCCGCCAGAAAACAACACCACACCTTTACCCGATGTGCCCACTGGCAGGCCGCCGATTCCCTCAATCTTGCGGGTATAAATATACACCGATTTGGCACCGACTTCGACCCGCACATCGATTTTAGGATGATCCAGATTCACCGCCAAATTCAATTTTGTTTTGAGATAACCACCCACCTCAAAGTTCAGCTCAGGTGAAGTGATAGGAAAGCCTTTGTTGCTGCGTCTGCTACTCACCCGAAAGGGAGTTCCGGCCACATCCTCACCAAAATCTTCCAACACGGCCGCTTTGGCCGCAGCTTGAATCGCTGCCAATTCAGGTTCGCACTCATGCACCACCGAAAAATTACGGATGCCCGGCAACAAGGCCAACAAATCCAGCAATTCATCCGTGATCACTTCAACATCGGCAGTCATGCGCCCATGCTCACGATAAAAACCATTGGGCTTTAATACAGGTTTCAATACCCGCTTAATATTCTGTGCCATCTTGCGCTCAAACGTGGATCGGTTTTTGCCCTTCAACGAAAGCTCACCGAAATGAAATAAAATCTTAGCCATGGCGAAAGCCTAACGGCTAGCTGCTTAAGTTACAGTCCCGACTAAAAGCCAAACAGTCAGATATTGAAATAACAGGAGCTTATTGCCACGACTAATCATCACATCTGAGGCCGTATTGCCCACTTATTATGTCACAGCTTTATCCATAACCTTGCTCACAAAGCATCCCGAAAAGACTGTTATAAAAGGGAATGCAAGCACCGTCGCAGTAGTTACGGCTTTTATTATTCCCCAAAAACCGACAATGCCAACAAGCCGCAAGAAAAAAGCCTGCAAACACTAGGTTCACAGGCTTCTTCGGATGTTGTCAGACATCGATATGGCGGAGCGGACGGGACTCGAACCCGCGACCTCCGGCGTGACAGGCCGGCATTCTAACCAACTGAACTACCACTCCAGTAGCGGCGCGCAACGTAATCATTCACGATGCTAAAATCAACCTTTTATTAACCGGTTGAAAAAAATCAGGCTCTGTATTGACAGAGCCTGTTTGTATGGTGGGCGCTGCAGGGCTCGAACCTGCGACCTACGGCTTGTAAGGCCGTTGCTCTCCCAGCTGAGCTAAGCGCCCGTAACAAGGTTTGAATCTTGTTTTATTAGAAGCGGGTTTCCCCGCCATCTAATTATTTAACAGCGTCTTTCAGAGCCTTACCAGGCTTGAATTTAGGCGCTTTAGATGCTGCAACCTGAATAGCTTCACCAGTCCGTGGGTTACGCGCGGTGCGTGCTGCGCGATCTGCTACTGAAAATGTACCAAACCCAACCAGGCTTACTGAATCGCCATTAGCCAGAGTGCTAGTAATGCCACTGAGTACTGCTTCAACGGCATCTGCTGCTGATATTTTACTCAAACCAGCGTTCTCGGCTACATAGTTTATCAAATCTGCTTTATTCATTTTTTCCTCCCGCCACATTCAATGGGTCGCGAACTATACGCAAAGAACCCTATGTCCTGTCAACTTATTTTTTTGTTATTTATTTAATGTGCCACCGTCGAGTTATCATCCATTTTATCCGACAAACCACCTTCCAGATTATCGTCCAAATAGATGCCCGAAACAACCCCCGGCACAAAATGTGCGGCGATACTTATACCGGCTGGCAAGCGAGTCAAGGCATGGTCTAGCACCTCATCCATGTTTTTCACCACATGCACTTCAAGACCGGCCAACACATCAGCGTGAATGTCTTGTAAGTCCTTTGCATTTTCTACTGGAATGATCGCTTCAGTCAAACCACCACGATGCGCGGCCAGTAGTTTTTCTTTTAATCCACCGATGGGTAAGGCCTTGCCTCGCAAGGTGATTTCACCGGTCATACAGACATGCTTTTTGATCGGAATACCGGTCAGCGCCGACACAATGGATGTAGCCATGCCAAGCCCGGCTGAAGGGCCATCTTTGGGGATGCCACCTTCGGGCACATGCACATGAATATCGACATGCTGGTGAAAGTCCGGCTTTAAGCCCAATTGTGCGGCACGTGAGCGCACATAGGTCAGCGCAGCCTGAATCGATTCCTGCATCACATCACCCAACTGGCCAGTGACAGTCAGCTTACCCTTGCCCGGCATCAACGCGGTTTCAATCTGCAGCAACTCACCACCGACTTCAGTCCAAGCCAGGCCGGTGACAACACCGATTTGATCTTCTTCTTCAGCCAAGCCAAAACGGTATTTGCGCACCCCTAGATAGGTCTCAATATCTGTGGCAGCGAGCTTCATGCTGGCGTTTTCTTCTACCTGCACAATATGACGCGCTACCTTGCGGCATAGCTTGGCCAGCGTGCGCGATAAACCACGCACACCCGCTTCACGGGTATAATAACGAATGATTTCAGTTAAAGCCGAATCTTCGAGATCCAATTGATCTTTTTTCAGGCCATGGTTGCGGCGCTGCTTGTTGATCAAATAACGCCGTGCAATTTCCAACTTTTCATGCTCGGTGTAGCCGGAAATACGAATAATCTCCATGCGATCAAGCAATGGCCCCGGAATATTCAGACTGTTGGCCGTGGTGATAAACATGACTTCGGAGAGATCATAATCGACTTCCATATAATGATCGGCAAAGGTGTGATTTTGCTCCGGATCTAATACTTCCAGCAGTGCCGAGGATGGGTCGCCACGAAAATCGGAACCCAGTTTATCAATTTCATCGAATAGAAATAAAGGGTTCTTGGTACCAGCCTTCTTCATGGATTGAATCACTTTACCTGGCATTGAGCCGATATAAGTGCGGCGGTGCCCACGAATCTCTGCTTCATCGCGTACGCCGCCGAGACTCATGCGCACATATTTGCGCTTGGTGGCTCGGGCAATCGATTTGGCCAGCGATGTTTTACCCACACCCGGCGGCCCCACAAAACACAGGATCGGCCCTTTCATTTTGCGTACCAGTTTAAGCACAGCCAGATGTTCCAGCACGCGCTCTTTGACTTTTTCCAGCCCATAATGATCTTCATCGAGCACATGCTCGGCGGCGCTGATATCTTTGCTTACACGCGAGCGTTTTTTCCATGGAATATCAATCAACCAATCGAGATAATTTCGTACAACCGTGGCTTCCGAGCTCATTGGCGGCATCATTTTTAAGCGTTTAAATTCTGCTTCTGCTTTTTCTTTGGCTTCAGCACTCAGTCCCAGCTTTTGGATTTTGGCTTCGAGCTCCTGCAAATCGCTTTCGCCATCTTCATCACCCAGCTCTTTTTGAATGGCCTTCATTTGTTCGGACAAATAATAATCGCGCTGTGACTTTTCCATTTGACGTTTAACACGGCTGCGAATGCGTTTATCGACTTGCATCAGCTCCATTTCATCTTCCATGTGAGCATATAAGCGTTCCAGACGGGCAATAACACTCGGTATTTCAAGCAATTCTTGTTTATCTTCGACTTTAATATTTAAGTGTGCAGCGATGGTATCAGCCAGTTTATCCGGCTCATCGACGGCCGATACAGATACCATCACTTCCGGAGGCAGCTTTTTATTCAGCTTCACATAGGACTCGAATTTCTGAATCAATGAGCGCGCCACATTATCCTGCTCGCGCTCATCTTCATCAGATTCGGACATCAGTGTATAATGACCACATAGATAATCCTCATCGGCCATTAACGAATCAACCAAGACACGAGCACCACCCTCAACCAGCACCTTGATGGTACCATCGGGTAATTTTAATAATTGTAGAATATTGCCCAGCGTACCGATGCTATAGAGTTCATCAGCACCTGGATCATCGTGGGAGGCATCTTTCTGCGCTAGCAACAGGATTTTTTTATCCGAAGCCATCACCTCTTCCAATGCTTTGACTGATTTATCACGCCCTACAAACAACGGCACAATCATGTGTGGAAAGACAACAATATCACGCAAAGGCAGGACAGGCAGAACACCCTCATGATCTTGTTCGTTGTTGATGTTTGTTTCGTCTTTATTCCATTCAGCCATGCGTACTCCTCATCTTACTGTTGCAGGTATTGATCGTGTGAATTCAGCAGAACTTCAGCGCTAAGCCAATTGATTGCTAGTTTGTTGTTTCGTGTGGGTTCCAGCGTTACGTTGCAACGCTGGTTTTCACCCAGGCGATTGAAGCAGGATTGTTCAGTCAGTTACTGCTCAGGAGGCAGCTTCAATCTTGCTGTCTTCGCCATCGCCTTTCAAAAGCAGCAAGGGTTTGCCTTTATCTTCAACGGCATCGCGATTGACTACGCATTTTTCCACCCCGGTCATGGTTGGAATATCGTACATCACATCGAGCATCACCAATTCCATGATGGCACGCAGACCACGCGCACCAGTTTTACGTTTGATGGCTTTTTCAGCAATTGCTTCCAAAGCACCGTCGGTAAAGGATAGTTCAACATGATCATAGGCCATGAGTGCGCCGTACTGTTTGGTTAAAGCGTTTTTTGGCTCTGTCAGGATGCGTAATAAAGATTCTTTATCCAGCAGGTTTAAGGTGGCAACAGCCGGCAAGCGACCAACCAGTTCAGGGATCAAACCAAATTTGATCAAGTCTTCCGGTTCAACCTGGCTTAAAATAACACCAATATCTTTTTCATCCTCACTCGATACTGCCGCCCCGAAACCGATAGAGCGTGCCTTACCCTTGGCCTCAATGAGTTTTTCCAAGCCGGCAAAAGCACCGCCGAGGATAAACAGAATATTGGTTGTATCGACTTGCATAAGCTCTTGTTGCGGGTGTTTGCGGCCACCTTGCGGAGGTACTGCAGCAACCGTACCTTCAATCAGCTTCAATAACGCTTGCTGCACACCTTCACCGGATACATCACGGGTGATTGATGGGCCTTCGGATTTGCGTGAGAGCTTATCGATTTCATCGATGTAAATGATACCGCGCTGAGCTTTTTCGATATCACCATCAGCCGCCTGCAACAGTTTCAGGATAATGTTTTCAACATCTTCACCCACATAACCGGCTTCAGTCAGGGTGGTGGCATCAGCCATAACAAAGGGCACATCAAACACACGCGCCAGAGTTTGAGCCAATAGTGTTTTACCGCAGCCTGTAGGGCCTAGCAGCAACACATTGGATTTGGAGATTTCGACATCGTTCTTTTCATTGTGATCAATGCGCTTGTAGTGGTTGTACACCGCCACAGATAGCAGCCGTTTGGAGCTTTCCTGGCCAATGACATATTCATCCAGAAAAGCCTTGATTTCGGTCGGGCGTGGCAGGCCGGTTTCTTCTTTTGTTTCAGATTGATCGTTGCCGGATAGCTCTTCAACGATAATTTCATTGCATAGTTCAATGCATTCGTCACAGATGAACACAGTCGGGCCTGCAATAAGTTTTTTGACATCGTGCTGTGATTTACCACAGAACGAGCAGAATAAAGTATTATCGCCGTTACTATTCTGTGTCGTCATCCGAACCTCCGGCAGCACCGATTTCCGCCCGGGAAGTCAGCACATCATCAACCAAACCGTAATCCTTGGCCTGTTGTGCGGTCAAGAAATAATCCCGCTCCACATCATCACACAGCTTTTCCAGCGGTTGACCGGTATGCTCAGCCATCATTTCATTCAGACGCTGTTTCAAGCTCAGGATTTCGCGTGCATGGATTTCAATATCAGTAGCCTGACCCTGAAAACCACCGAGTGGCTGATGAATCATGATGCGTGAATTGGGCAAGGAGAAGCGCTTGCCTTTAGCGCCTGCGGCCAATAAATGCGCCCCCATGCTGGCGGCCTGGCCGACACAGAGGGTAGAAACATCACAGCGGATATATTGCATGGTGTCGTAAATCGCCAAGCCTGCGGTAACCAATCCACCGGGGCTATTGATGTACAGATAAATATCTTTATCCGGCCCTTCGGACTCCAGAAACAACAATTGAGCGATCACGAGATTGGAGATATGATCATCCACTGGGCCATTCAAAAAGATGATGCGCTCTTTCAGTAAACGGGAAAAGATATCGTAAGAACGCTCTCCCCGCGCAGTATGCTCAACAACAACCGGAACTAGACTCATGTATTCTCCTTATCAATCATCATCGCTTTACGATGCAGCGCATGCCCGCTGGGCTTACGCAAAAATCATACCAGAATGAATCCGGCTGTTATTCTATTCGATCTATTGTTCTTGCTCAGCCTGCCAGTCGGATAATGATTTGCTGGCGGCTTTTGTTTTGGCCTGTTCAACAATGTAATTGATGCATTTGCGTTCCAGCAGAGCATCTTTCATGGATGCGATTTGTTCCGGCTGACTTAAAATCCATGTTTTAAACTGCTCACGCTGTTCTTCAGGATATTGCTGGGACTGACGATCAATTTCGCCATCGAGTTCCGCATCATCGACATGCATATCTGATAACTCACGCACTTGCTGCAACAAAATAGACAGCTTTAAACCACGCTCGGAACGGGTACGTATTTCCAACTTGAAGGCATCATCTTTAAGCATATCTTCCGGTGCTTCCATGCCTTGCTGCTGCATGTTGTTGAGTACACGTTTGGTGGTTTCCTGCATGTCCTGCGCCACCAATGGCTCTGGTAGTTCCATCTCATTGGCTGCAATCAGGGCATCGAGAGCGGCTTCGCGTGTGCTTGTGAATGAAGCTTGTTCAGCTTCTTCATTCAAGCGGTTCTGTGTATCAGCCTTTAAGGCGGCGGCATCATCAAAGCCAACCATGCCAGCCAGTGCATCTGCATCTGCAGCGGTGATGGCTTTACCGACCGATTTGATATGCGTTGCAAACACAGCGGCCTTGCCAGCCAAATGTGCAGCCTGATAATCAGCCGGGAAACTTACTTCCACAGTCGCATCCTCACCCGCTTTCTTACCAATCAACTGCTCTTCAAAACCCGGAATGAAACGCGCTTCACCGAGCACGAGTGGCACATCTTCGCCTTTACCACCTTCAAACTCTTCATCATCAATCGAACCAACAAAGTCAATATGTAGCTGGTCGCCATTTTCAGCTGCGCGTTCGGCTTCAACTTCATATTTCACCTGCGACTTCATCAAGCGCTCAATTACTTGTTCGATATCGCTGTCTTCAACGCTGACGGTGGTTTCATCAAACTTCAGCGTGCTTAGATCAGCCAGTTTAACTTCCGGCCATACCGCGACTTTCATGGTGAACTCAAAGCCTTCGGTTGGTTGTACTGCCGGAATATCAATCATGGGCTGTACGGCAGGGTTCAAACCTGAGGATTCAATAGAAGCGACATAGTGTGTTTGAATCAATTCGGAAACGGTATCTTCATTCAATTTGGAGCCGAATTGTTTTTTGATGACATGGACAGGTGTTTTACCTGGACGGAAACCCGGTAATTTGGCTTGCAATGTTAGCTTTTTAATCTGATCTGCATAAATGCGATCATATTCACCCTGGGCTACGGTGACACGCACTTCATATTCATGGCTTGCAAGTTCTTTTACATCTGTCTTAATCATCGAATTCTCCATTCAGTAACATTAAAAACAGGATGCCCTGAAAACAGAACACCCTGTTGGTATGGTACGAGAGGGGGGACTCGAACCCCCACACCATAGGTACTGGTACCTAAAACCAGCGCGTCTACCAATTCCGCCACCCTCGCATATGTTTAAACAACGTTTCGAAGCTTTGAATAAAAAAAGGAGCAAAGCCAAAGCTTACCCCCTCTTTCCTTACCCTCATTCACTTACCCACTTCAAAACGGCTGCGAATCATGCCATCGGTCGAAGCGAAATCAAGAATTCACATTTGTAGAACGATGGGGAAACAAAAAAGAAGCATCATTATTGAAGGATAATTGCTTGATTATGTGCCAATATATTCCTGTAAGCGTGTAATCATGGCTTCTTTTTCATCCAGCATCAGGGCAACCATATCCCGAATGGACACGACACCAACAAAGTGATCTCCATCAAAAACAATCAAGTGGCGGCAATGGTTTGCTTTCATCAGAGCCAGACAATGCAATACACTTTCATCCGGTTTGACCTTCACCAGCGATTCATCGGTGACCGTACCAACGCTGGTTAAGGCAGGATCGAGCCCTTTGCTAATCACCTGAATCATTAAATCGCGTTCGGTAAAAATGCCTTTCACACCGTAGGCTCCGGTGATCACGATGGAACCGATATAACGCTCGCTCATATACTTTACGGCTTCGAGTACAGAGGCGCTTTCATCGATGCTGGCTACATTGTGTTGGATTTGCGAGGTGATTATCATAAAAACTCCTGCTTTAAATCGCTTGAACTGCATACATAGCTTGCAAGCATGATGATAGACTGCAATGCAATGAAGTACAATCAAACGATAACGCGGTTACAGGAGAGTCTTATGAAACTGTTTTTTTACGCTGCGTGTGCGTGTGTGCGGGGGCTTAAAGTGTTTTCACAAACCGCCGCTGAGATGATCAGTTTATAGCTTCAGCACCCTCTAATGCCCTGTCATTATCAGGTTCAGACTGATAAGGGACATCCATCAAAAAGGCAATATATGATAGTGAAATATGCGGGTTCATTTGTGCATATTGCTGCATAATTTCTTTCATATCCAAGCCATTATCGCGTGCAAACATGTGATCACCTCCGAGTTGATTGAGGGCTAGCATAAGTGTTTATGTGTTATTGGTATGACATCGATATGACAACCAGATGACAGATGAATGTCGCTGCCTTCGCGGATCATTTAGAATTTTCGAAACTGGCCAACGACTTCGCCATAAATATCGAGTGATGTTTCGGGATAGATATTGGGATAATCTTCATTGGCAGGCTCTAAAAACGGGCCTTTTGAGCCGGTGCGCAGATACTTGATGGTAAAATCACCATCGACAATGGCCACGACAATTTTGCCGATATTGGGATTGATATTGCGCTCAACAATGAGGAAATCGCCACCATGAATGCCGGCATGAATCATCGATTCGCCACGCACTTCAACCAATACCGTGCTGGATGGGTTTTCAACCAGATAGTCATCAATGGTGATGGCATCGCCGAGTGCTTCGGTGGCAGGGCTAGCAAAACCAGCCGGTGCAACGCCAACATGCGGGCGCGCAAAAAACATATTGGCTGGCGACAAACGACCACCCGGAGCCTTGCTGATATAGCCGGCAAAAATCATGCGATCAATAAACTTCACCGCACCCTGTTTGCTGACACCTACCAGTGCGGCTATTTCTGCATAGGATGGAATTAAGCGATGCAGGGCATAATAATCTTGTAGTCGTCCGAGATAGAAAGGATCTTTATTCACCATGCACGCAGTATGGTGTACGTTCGTACACTTCGCAAGGGTTGATCATTCGTATGATTCATATCCATCCGCATCAATGCTATCAATCTGTGACATTAGGAATATTATAAAGATGAAAAACTACATATGCCGAAACGGGCACCGTTTCCATGAATACCCGTTCGCACTAGCTCGGAATCAAATAGGTGAGTTCCTGCAACGCCCCATCAGCCAGAACCGATTTCAATTTCTGTTTGGTTGCGCGCCCCTCATCAAACCAGACCTGAGCGATATTATTCATACCCGTAATGGCCACATGCTTACCCTCAAGCGATTCCTGCGAAGCCAAAAAGTTATAGCCCTGCACAAGCTTGCTCTGATCGCCAATCGTGATGCCGGGGTTGGTGTTGTGCAGCGGGCTACTGGTGAGCTGAACTGCGGGAATGCGATTCCCCAGCATCGCCGTCCGTGCAAAGGAGTAATGCACATCGCCAGATAGAAACGTGACAAAATTCAGTTTGCTCTCCTCCGCCAGCATGGCTTCAAGAGAGCGGAAACCGGCCACCCATGATTCTGCATCCAGCGCAGCTAATGAACCGGGGATGAGTTTCATCAGTGATAAAGCCGCGCCCTGCACACCTTCGACAAAGCGAAAGCCAAACACGGGGGTCGGCGAAATAAGGCAAATCGAATCACAATCCTTTACCGCCTGCTTTATCTCATCAGCCAATTCATCCAAGGCCTCGGCATGCATGAGTTTCGCAGGCTGTTGATGATAGAGTTTGCGACAAGTGCGCGTATCCATGGCGATCACAGCAGGCTGAGTTGGCGTGGAAAAAAACCATCTACCCGGTTTTGATGCCCAAAGCAGAGCATCGTACTGTTCCGCATCATCGCCATCATGGCGATGGGCATTTAAATGCTTCTCCAGCAGTTCAATGAAACCTTCGCTAAAGCGCTCAGGGTCATTCCCCCAAGCCTGAAAAGCCCAATACGATGCCAATGCATTGGCGACAATTCTGCGCGTACGCGGGCTTTTGCCTTGCACTTGCTCAACCCAATCACGGGAAATATTCCAGTCATCAGTAACTTCGTGATCGTCACACTGCATATATACCGAAACATTAGCCAATAGTCGGCGCACTTCGGGCAGCGTTTGCGCAAAAGCCTCCAGATTTTTTTTCTCTTCCCGATAATACCTTTTTGAAATACGATGATTGAACTGGTGTTTGACTGCCTGCCAGTCCTGAAATTCAGGCTTTGCCCCCTGACCTCCAAACGCACACAAATACATTGCCGCGTACTCACCAAATGTCATCAGGTGGTTATCCGTCGCCCCCGACGAAAAACCTTCATGCTTACCATTCAGGTTCCAACTCACCTCTGGAGCCCGGTGATACAGCTCTACGTCGCACACCTTATGTGCATCATTTGCCGTGTGATATCCCCCATCCATCGGCAGCCGCCGACGCGGCATGGTCTCATCCCATCCTGTCACGTCTCTGCCGAGCCCTATGAGATGCCAAAGCATGGCTCCACCAACATCATCGGCATAAATCTGATCGCCGGTCATCAACAGCATGGAAGGGCGATTGACTGAATCATCAATCGTATCACCTACAACCTTGGATCCTGTTGCCAGTTGATCTCGCGAGCCCCAATCACGATGCACGGCTGCGGCATGCGGTTTACGGCAAGAGCCATGCAATATATTTTTCAGCTCTCCCGGCACGATAAAGCTGGGATACGATTCGCCCGGATAACAAAAATCATCATTACCATGCAACAGGCTGTTAGCATTTTCAATGAGATCGTAGTGCAGAATATTTTCTGCATAGGATGCATCCTGCCAGTCCAGCCAGATGATATGCACAAACAGGTGTTCGCCCATGCGCGCCGTACGCTGTGTGGATTGAACATTCAAACCATGCAGCGACCCGTCTGCCTTACGCTTAAACACCGCCCCGGAAAAGTCTCGGGGTTCTGTTGTTGCCACCCATATTGCCACCTTTTGTAGCTCAGTACGCCGCACAATCGGCCCTGCCAGAAAGTCACTCATATCTCCCCCCCTTCCATTTTCCACCATTGACCATCACAGCAATTGCTTTAGCTGTAAGTGGTGAAATGACATCCCCATTCTTCAGCTTGCATCCAGCCGTTATTTTCTTTAATGATTCATGGCCAATTAAAGCATGCAGATAATCGGGTAACTGATGCACGCCCGACTCTTTCTCAGTCGCGGCAGCTGCGGCAAATACCTGAACCTGGTCAGGAAAGCGCGCAAGATATTCCGCCACTCGGGGAAATCGAACTTCAAGGATAGTCCAGAGCGCCACTTGATCCAGAAAAGCCTCATCCATATCGAGAACGCCGCTTACCCTTGCTAAATTCACATACACGCCAAACGCATTCACTATCAACTTCATACTTCTCGGGTTGGCATCCATCAAATCAACAAAGCGTGTGAGCCGGTGCCGGTTTGCAGTCGCAAAGCTTTCAGTCTTCGCCGCTTTAATCACTGCGGCAGCAATCATAGCCTGTTTATGAATAACAGTTTTCGGCTCACTGCGCATATAGTCATTGAGTTCAGATTCACTGGATACATTTTGAATCTCTTTTTCTACAACGGCATAAGCCTCATCAAAACTTACTACAGAATCACTTTTCTCTCTCGATGTGATTTCATCCATAAACGACACTTTCAATTCAGCCGAGATCGGCGGCAATGCAACACTTAATTGAAACAACTTCTCCAGAAAGCGATAACCCGTTGGCTGTTCAACCTGCGCAATTTTACCGTTGAATGTTTCATAGCCCTCCTCAAAGCAGGCCGATATCCAGGTTCGATCAGCCGCGACCAGGAAAAATACTTTTGGATGAGAATACAGTGTGTGAAGACTCTCCAATAATTCAATGACATAAGAGCTTTTGCATCGATCCAGATCATCAATAAACACGATGACAGGCCTGTCAAACCCATCAACCATTTTTCTGTAATAGGAACGAATCTTTTCCATCGGATCGGAAGACAAACGTCTAAACATGTGAGCTGAAGCAGCAAAGCCTGGCATGAGTTTGCTCAACAAAACCGCAACGGTACTTGCTAAAGCAAGAATCGATGCAATCGACTTCATGACATCTCCGCCCAACGTTAATGCTAATCCAAGCAGCACCAGAATTGTTGCCAACATTATAAAAACAGGTCGCCTATCCCCTTCCTCAATTCGATACCAGTAATTTTTCCAGTGCAATTCTTTACTGTTTGGTGCGCCTTTTATGCCCTCTTGAACAATCCGATCCAACAACCCCCACCAGGGCGGGTCGACATGTTGGTTCCTCCATGCATTAAAATGGATACCAATCCATGGCCGTTGCACTTTGCTCTCATCATGCAGGCATTGATCCAACTGATGCATAAATGTTGTTTTACCTGCTCCCCAGCGTCCACAAAGGTGCAGAACAAAACTATCTCCTTTGATACTTTGCCCAGCCTCAACAGGTAAATTTAGAGATTCATGCCACAGACGATCCAACCAGCGTGCTAAATATTCCGCGAATGCAAATCTGTTAAATGAATCATGTTCAGAAGGTTGATCGGAACTAATAATAGTTGCATTCGACAGCAGTTCTGAAGGAGCAACCCGCGTGCCTCCCCCATCAATAAGCTTGTTAAGCTTCTCTGCAACTTGTTCTGGAACTTTGAATACTGTGCCCTGAGGGCTGCGAAGAAACTGAAATTCATCCTTCTGAATGGACTCAATCACCACATCTCTGGATATTATTGGCTCCAACCATTTTACCGGCAAGGAAAGACGAACATCCTTCTTGGGCGTTTCTGACTCCTCTCCTTTGTCTGTAAATTCGAGATGGCTAATCTCCCCCCAAGCGACCATACCGCTTGCAGCTCGGTTGTGCTTACGCTCATCTTCATCCTTGAAGGCTCGCCAAAGAAAAAACACATCGCCAAGCTGCATCTCGTCCTGAAACCGGTTTATACGCCAAGGCACTGCCTCCCCCTGTTTCGCCGATTCCAGCCAGTCCGTTTTTTCATCATCCGGCTTATACTGAAATAACCAATAACGCTTCACATGCTTTTCAGTCGTTCCATCATTGAATTCGGGCGATAGCTCTGGAGCTGTCCTATCATTTCTCTTCTTTTTCTTCGATGTTTTATCTTTCCTGATGCTCTGAATATCAGAGCCTTGTGGCTGAAACTTCTGATGCGATTCAGTTTCAAAACGCATCAACATAGCCTGCGTATCCGGCCCCACAATACCATCAGCAGACAAACCATTCTTAGCCTGGAACTCACCCACAACATGACCGGTACGCTTACCAAACACACCATCCGGCTCACCCGCATCGAAGCCTTGCTGGCGAAGTAATTCCTGCAAGGCTTTCACCTGATCACCCTCTGACCCTTCGCGCAATACCCGTTCACTTTCCATCAGTCATTCCACCATAGTTCAACATCACACATCGGGTTACAAGCTGAGCAACATGTCGATGAGATCAGCTTGCGGAAACAAATCGAATTTATCCTTTCTAATATTGCCATGCGTCCACATGCCTTTGATTTTACCGTTGTATGCCTGTGCGTTATATTCAAAGGCTTGAGCACCCTTTTGTTTAATTGCAGCAACCAGGCCAGCGCGCACATCAATCGAGTCACGCTCGGCAATCCATAAAATAAATGCCTTGAGCGTTTCAATTTGTTTATCTGAATAAGCATGCCACTGGCGATGTCCCCGAAATGGCTTGGCCAAGGTCACGATTTGATCGGCGACAATAGGTGTTCCCACATAGGTTTTCCCACCCTTGGCATAACTGAAATTACAGACCTCAATCGCCGCTGAATGTGTATGCATGTGCTGCGAGCCGTTTTTACCCAGATGCCAGCCGTAACCGCCTTCCGGCACACATTGCAGCAACTCACCATCATAACGATCATCATTGCCTTTAACGGAACGGCCACCGAGCACAAACTCCGTTGCAATTGTACCGCGATTATCCTTCGCCCAACCATCCACAGTATGATACGGATTATGCCAGCCAGCAGTATGATGCAAAAACAAATATGCCTTGGCTGTCGGCCCTGCCAGATATTCGCCTTTGGGCAGAAAGTATTTATGCACCAGTAGGTCTTCTGTGGCCGCATACACTCTCTCAGAATTATCCGTTGTGGCATGATTCTCTCGAATAGCCGCAAGCGTTTGTGAGCCAACGATCCCATCAACCATCAAACCATGCTCCTTCTGGTAGGCTTCGACTGCCTGCTTGGTTCCTGCTCCAAACACCCCGTCATCTGCAATGCCTAAGGCCTGTTGCAACTCAATCACCTCTCGCCCTCTTGAGCCCTGTCTTAATAACATCGCAATCACCTCCTGAAGTGTTAAATTTACTTCTTCTATCTTGCCTGAAAGAACATCAACCAAAATCAGTCTAGCGCACCACTTCACGCATTCGATAAAGTATTAATAAATCCTCATCACGTGGCCTCTAGCGATAACATGCGACGCTCCTGTTTTTCAAACCCGATGATGATCGGCGCCCATTGTTTGATGCTTTTGTATAAGCGCAACAAAGCCATGAGCAGTGCTGGCCAGCCCGTAAATATGCTTTTTTTGATCAAATCGATAACCAGCTTGAGCAGCGATGCTAAAAAACCGCATGAGACGGCAAACATGGAAGATTTATTCTCCAGGTAAGCGGCTATCTTGCTGACATCATTTGCCTGTGCGAACTCATATACCAGCGTTGTAAAGTCGAAATCATTATCCCTATGCATCCGCAATACAGGAATGTTTGAATTAATATTGAGGCCGCGCATAGGAAACTTAATTTCTTTTCTAGCAAAAAAAGCCAGTGATCCTGTCACTCCCGAAACAACCGCCTGAAGTGCTTCAAATGAATTACGAATATAAAGATAAGCGACTCGAGACAGGTTTTTAAGCATTGCCTTGACCGAAGATACCGCCTTTTTAAGCATGGTCTTAAACCAAGCCCACGCCCGTTTAATACCATCCCACATCCGTGCGCCAATGGAATAGATATTATCCCACATTTCCTGCACAACAGATTTCATGTTTTTCTTTGGACTCCTGCTTTTAGCCAGTTTTTTTATTTCCTGATAAACGTCTTCTGACTCGGTTGGCATCACCACGTCAGCGGCTATAAGGCGCTGTGAAATACTGGAAAAAAACTTAGGGTACGTTAATTTGATCAGCCCCATCGCTTTTGATTTCGCCTTATCAGACGTGGTTCCAAGGCTTGTCCAATACACGAGCAACTGCTTATAAAGCTGGCTCTTCGCCTTTAAATCCAAGCCATTTGCTCGCATGCTATTGGCACTTCCCCCCGTATATCCTTTAGGACGAATATTATAACCAAGCAACCACAGCTCGATCTTGGCCATAGCGACAATAAATGGTTTGATTGTTTTTTTATGCTCAACACCTTTAGGGATTTGGCCTGATGCAAGCCTGGCTACCATTTCATCCTGATCAAAAAGTAGCTTCAGCGTTGCCAGACTCACAACACTTAAACCCGCAGCGTCCGCCCACCCCAACACCTGAGCAAGCTTAGAAAAGCCCGCTAATGCGTCATTTAGCAAATCAATCAGCAAATCAATCGTGACCATGGTTTTTAAGTGGCCGGGGGCTCGAGAGACCAAACCCAACGCATAAAGTCTCAGGTATGCTGCTCGTATCAAGGCATCACATGGCTCACCCTTAACAAACCATTTCTCCAAATTTGATGCTTCCTCAAAACTCACCATTTGCTGCAACGCCAGCCAGGTTTTTTCGCCCACCCAGCCATCAGCCTTGAGACTACTGATACCAAAGGCATCATGTTGAAACAGCTTCACACCAGCCTGATAACTTGCATCAAGCTGTGAAGGTACGGAATCAGTATCAAGGTAACCCAATAAAAAAAGCCTATTGGCAATCACTTTTAAGCGGGAATTTGAATATGCAGAACGCGATCCACCAGGATTCGATTCGGGTAACGGCGTAATAATTTGATCATCACCAGCTTGAAGCATGGCCTGCTCTAACAAACCATATTGTTTAACCATATCTCCCTCATCCGGCAAACCACTCAAGCAAGCAGGAGAAATAGTTAAATCGACACGTTGGGGCATTATTTATTTGAGCTAAGCCCAACCATACCGCCAAACAACGCCAGCAACCCATGTCTGGTATCAATGCCCGCCTTCACCGATGCGGCATGCACTTTCTGAATGTGTTCTTGAAAATCACCCTCAGGCACCAGGTTAATCGCATCGCCATCACACATCATCTTGGTCACTGCACATAGCTTCAGGTTATTGCCCGTCGCTTTTGCAGCTGCCAGCAGATCTGTAATACTTTTAAGTTTCCCATCATCACCCAACGCCGTATCAACGGCCACATCGATTGAACCGGTATAGGTTTGCACCTCAAGTGAAGACATATCTTCCAAAAAGTCACCAATTGATTCCAACCCTCTGGTCAGCTTTCCTTTTGTATCAGGCATATCCATCTCCTATTGTCGTGGTCACTTCATTTGATTTCGAAAAGCGGCCACATCTTTTGCGAAATCACTACAATACACAGCAATACTCTGATTAAACTGTTCAATACCATCAGAATTATTGGCTATTTCATGTTTTAAACGTTTGCCATCTGCAACCCGCAAAACATCAGAGGCAAGCAACCTTAAATTCCGAGATAACTCAGCATATTTTAGATATTCATCGTAACTGGCTGGCTGCTTGATTCCCTTGCTTCGCCCCACGAAATCGCCAACGAAGGTACGCACCACGACCTGTTGTGTATGACCTCGTCGTAGCCATCGCTTCATTTTCGCCAATATATTCTGGAATCTATTCATCGTAGACATCACCCAGCCCCTCTCTCAAAGCTCAATGCTGCACATAGATATTAAAATGTATGTCCCATAAATATGGGACAAAGATGCTTAACCGTTGAGAGATTCCTGTTTGCTTTCGATGGTTTCCCAACGCGCATAAGTGGTTTCTAGCTGCGTTTCTAATTCACTTAAACGTGACTGATCCCGTTTAAAAGCCTCCGCATTCAGGGTGAAATAATCAGGCTCACAAAAACGTGTTTCAATGGCTGCCTTTTCTGTTTCCATTGCTTCGATTTCGCCAGGCAGGTTTTCCAATTCGCATTGCTCTTTGTAACTGAGCTTGATCTGTTTCCGGACTGGCTTTTCGGCAACAATAGACTTTGGAGCTTTGATGATCTGCTGCTCTAACGCAGCCGCTTCCAAACGCCGTGTTTTCCAAGCTAAATAATCAGAGTACCCGCCTTCGATGGGGATAATTTGACCACCGCCTTCAAAAGCCAGCACGCGGGAAGCCACCCGATCCATAAAGGCGCGGTCATGCGATACAACAATCACCGTTCCATCATACTTGGCCAGCGCCTGTTCCAGCACAGTCAGCGTACCGATATCCAGATCATTGGTCGGCTCATCGAGCACCAATAAGTTCGCAGGCTCCAATAGCAGCCTGGCCAACATCAAGCGACCACGTTCACCGCCGGAGAGCGCCTTCACCGGCGTATTCATGCGCTCTTTGTCAAACAGAAAGTCCTGCATATACGAAACAATGTGGCGCGGCTCATGACCGCCCAGATGCACATAGTTGCCGCCTTGCGGTAACAGCACCTCTTTCAGCTTTAGTTTTTCATCAAGCTCCCGCATCTGGGTAAGAAAGGCCGGAGCCAGACGCACACCGTGGCGCACCCTGCCTGCATCCGCTTGCATCTCACCGAGCATCATCTTCAGCAGCGTCGTCTTACCGATTCCGTTAGCTCCAACAAAGCCGACACGATCACCGGACATGATTTTATGACTAAATGCCTTGCAGATCACCGTATCACCAAAGCTGTGTGTGAGCTCCACGGTTTCAATCAGCATCTTGCCGACCTTCACACCGGATGAAACGCGCAGCTCCACATCATTGCTGCGCAGCCGCCTGGCAGCACGCTGTCTACGCAGTTCCTCTAAGCCGCGCACACGCCCTTCATTGCGAGTCCGACGAGCCGGTATACCCTGTCTGATCCAGCGCTCTTCACCCGCCAGCATTTGATCAAACTTGCGATGCTGGCTCGCTTCCACCGCCAGCATCTCAGCCTTTTTCTCCAAGTACTCGGCATAGGAATACGGGAAATGGGTCAAATGCCCACGATCCAGTTCAATGATTTCTTCAGCCACGGCATCTAAAAAATAACGATCATGGGTAATAAATATGACCGAACCCCGAAATGCTGCAACAAAATCTTCCAGCCATTCAATCGATTCAATATCAAGATGATTGGTGGGCTCATCGAGCAACAACACATCCGGCTCGGACACCACCGCGCGCGCCACCGAAACCCTGCGCAACCAGCCACCGGATAATTCACCGACATCACGATCCGGATCCAGGTTCAACTTGGAAATAGCAGTTTCAATACGGTTATGAAACTGCCATGCGCCGCTACGTTCCAGCTCGGCCTGTAGCTCATCAATCTGTTTCAACACCCGCTCAGAGCAATCGGTCTCCAGAGACTGCAAGGCATGGTGATAATCTTCCAGGGTTTGCGCCACGCTGCCCAAACCCTCTGCCACCACATGAAACACCGTTTGACCGGCATCAAAGTGCGGCGCTTGCGGCAGATAGGCTACCCTGATTCCGCTGCGCAGCGTCACCTGACCGGCATCACATTCCAACTCACCCGACATGATTTTCAATAGCGTCGATTTACCCTCGCCATTGCGGCCAATCAACCCGATGCGCACCCCGCGCCCTACACTCAGGCAGACAGCATCGAGCAACACCTGTGGCCCATAGGATTTATCAATGTGGTTTAAGGTCATTACTGGCATGGCCGAAGCATAACCGATGCAGCATTCATGGTAACTCTTGAGTAACCATCATCGATATTTATCTACGCCCTGCCCCATCAGCAGATCAAGGTATAACGCCGTTGTTCACCGCTACCACACAGCTGAGACTAAAGCCTGAAATGACCTGCATCTGGCGGCACAGTTATGCTGCTATCCGGCAAGATATCTTCCCTGCCATAGGAAACTAAAACAAAAAAAAGCCCCACCCGAGCTTTGGCTCAAAGATGGGGCATTGAATTACAAATCAGCAGGAGCAAGCGGCACTGCCCCGCCGCGCGATAGCAATTATTCCAACAAAAAAACCGCCGGAGCATAAAGCTCACGGCGGTTTTGTATTAAATTCCTGGCATCGACCTACTCTCCCGTAGCGAACGCTACAGTACCATCGGCGCAAAAGAGCTTAGCTTCTGAGTTCGGGATGGGATCAGGCGTGGCCTCTTCGCTATAAACACCAGGAAACTGGTGGGCCGGTAAACCGGCCATTAGCTCGTATTTTGTGATAATTAGTGTGTACATTCCAATGACTTAATGTTGCATGGTTAAGCCTCACGGGCAATTAGTACTGGTCAGCTCCATGTATTGCTACACTTCCACACCCAGCCTATCAACGTGGTAGTCTACCACGGCCCTTTAGGGAGCATAAAGCTCCGGGAGAATTAATCTCGAGGCTGGCTTCCCGCTTAGATGCCTTCAGCGGTTATCCATTCCAAACGTAGCTACCCTGCAATGCTCTTGGCAGAACAACAGGAACACCAGAG
>JAUZQK010000065.1 GCA_030951025.1 Mariprofundus sp.
GCGCAATTCCTGCACAGTCAAAATATCGACACCATATTCCTCACCCGATAACATAAAGGTGAGATACTGATCTTCTGACGTACTCAAATTTGCAATTGCTTCCATTTCATTCTCCTGCTATCTCTATAAATTCAAATTCAAATTCAAACTTTCACCACAGAGAACGCAAAGTAAAAGCAGAATAAAGGTTTACTCTGCGTTCCTCTGCGTACTGAAGGTGAATTACGCAGCGAGAGTGACCACCCTGGACTGCTGCGCTAAAATGCCTTTGCCCTTGTCTTTTCACCGATCATCAACTGTTGGGCACTGATAGCTTGGCTTGTTTGGCCAATTCAAGGGCTTTGGACGACATCTCCAACAAACCGGAGATATCGAGTATCAGCGATACCGTACCATCACCCAGAATGGTCGCTCCCGACAAGCCAGCCACACGTTCATAATTGGTTTCCAGGCTCTTGATCACCACCTGCTGCTGACCGAGCAAATCATCAACCATCAAACCAATGCGCTTATCCGCCCATTCCACAATCACCAGCAAACGGCCACCAAGCTCGGCATCGCTATCTCTTGAATCCACATCGGCGGTATGAAACAACTCCGACAAACTCACTATCGGGATATATTCATCACGCAAGCGATACACTTTCGCATCACCAGCCAGCGCACTGACGGCCACCGCATCCATTTGCAGCGATTCAATAATAGCAGTCAATGGCAACACATAGGTTTGACCATCCACCGTCAGCAATTGCCCATCCAGCACAGCCAGCGTCAATGGCAATCGAATGGTAAACACCGTACCTTCGCCAAACACCGAACGCACATCCACACTGCCACCCAGGGATTCAATATTGCGCCGCACCACATCCAAACCCACACCACGGCCAGAAATATCACTGAGTTTTTCAGCCGTTGAAAAACCAGCCGCAAACAACAACATAAACACCTGTTCATCGGTCAGGATATCGCTTTCTTTGATCACGCCTTTCTTGACAGCGATGCCAAACAACTTATCGCGATCCAGACCCCGGCCATCATCGGAGACTTCGACCACGATGCTGCCACCCTGATGAAACGCCTTCAGACGCACATAACCTTCTTCTTCCTTGCACGCAGCCAAGCGCTCTTCCGGCCCCTCAAGGCCATGATCCATCGAGTTGCGCACCAAATGCACCAACGGATCATTGATTTTCTCCATCACCGTTTTGTCCATCTCGGTATCTTCACCGACCAGTTCCAGACGCACTTTTTTATCCAGCTTCTGACTTAAATCATGCACCATGCGTGGAAAGCGATTGAAGGCAAACGAAATCGGCTGCATACGTACCCGCATCACCGCTTCCTGAATTTCTCTGGAATTGCGCTCCAACTCTTCCAAGCCTTCACGTAGACGTACCAGCTTGGTCATATCAAAGGCTTCAGCCCCGAACTCTTCGCCCAATTGACCAAGCATCGATTGGGTAATCACCAACTCACCCACCATATCAATCAATTCATCAATGCGCTTGGTATCGACACGGATATTGGTTGCGGCAACGGCAGGCTTTTTATCTGTCGGACGACGCGAAGCAGTACGTCGATCATCCTGACGACGATCTTCCTGTGCATCTTCAACACGGCGATCACCAGCCCGGCGATCTGATTTTTCGCGTTCAGGATAAATGCCTGTGAGTTTTAAATCACATTCATCTTCAACCCATTCGAAAATTTCTGTGATCTGATCTTCTTCAATACCTTCACCGAGCAAGGTAATCGACCAGCTCAAATAACATTCTTCAGGATTCATATTGGCAAAAGACGGTAATTTAGCATCATCCATAGTGAGGCTCATCTCACCGAGCTCAGCCAATTCGGATAACAACAAAGCCGGATCATTGCCGGTGGTCAGCAGATCATCATGCGGTGTGAAAACAATCGTCCAGCCCTGGCAACGCTTATCAGCTGATGCTTCATCAGCATCGGCTGCAGTCACTGGTTTGACGGTTGGCTCCATGCCACACACTTTTTCCAGTTTTTGTTGCAGTTCTTGCATTTTTTCAACATCAGGCTCTTCATCATTCTGGTAGGAAGTCATCAGATCGCGCATTTCATCGACCGATTCAAGCAGGATATTCACCACAGCCTTATCGGCCTCGCGTTTGCCTTCGCGCATCTCATCCAACAAGCCTTCCATGATATGGGTGAATGATGCCAACGCAGAAAACCCGAATGTTGCACTGCCGCCCTTGATGGAATGGGCGGCGCGAAAAATATCATTCACCACATCCAGATCGGTGCCACCATCTATCATACCGAGCAGGCCCGACTCCATGGTATCCAGGCCTTCAAAACTTTCTTCATAAAATATCTGTTTGAATTGATCGAGATCGATGCTCATCTGATGCGACCTTTAACGCAGCACTTTTTTAATGGTCATCAACAATTTATCCGGATCAAACGGTTTGACCAGCCAGCCCGTCGCTCCAGCTGCTTTACCCGCCATTTTCTTGTCTTTACCCGCTTCCGTAGTGAGCAATAAAATCGGTGTAAACTTCAACGGTGGCAGCTTACGCAACTCAGCCGTCAAAGTTATGCCATCCATATTCGGCATATTGACATCAGTAATCACCAGCGCGAAACCATCCTGTGCCTTGGCAATATCCAGAGCCACATCGCCATCATCGGCCTGTACCACTTCATGTCCTGCGCTCTCCAATGTAAAAGCAACCATTTTCCGCATACTGGCCATGTCATCCACGATTAAAATTTTTGCCATTGTATCCTCCAACTATTATTCCATGTTTTTATATTAGTTCAGCCAAAGCAACTATCAGGCCATTGATGCAGGGCTTCCAAGCAAATTCAAACAGATTCAAACAAATCAAAACAATTCAACATCATCATCACCACCCAATGCGATCAATTCGACCACATGATCCCTACGCTCCTGCCATGCCCGTTGAGAATAAGGGTTGCCGTTGGGATTGATGACAATTTGATTTTGTCGGGCACAGGTGAACTCAGTCTGGCGTGGAAACATAAAAGCAAGTGTTTTGGCAAACGAGTCCTGCTGTTTATAACGCGTGTTCATGGTGTAGCCGATCCAAATAAAACCAGCATCCCGCAAGCTCTGAAACAACTGCTGGGGATCTTCCGGCAATGGATTCGATACCGTCAAAATCTTCAGACTCATATTGGCATCTTCACCGGAATCTGACATTAACTTGCTCAAGGCATGACGAAAGGCACGTTTACTCTGATAATCTTCTTCTTTTTCAACCGCATACATATGAAACGATGTATGCGCCACAAACACGCCGTAAAATTCATTCGGTACGGTCACGTGCATTTCGGTTGGCAAGTCATACTGGCTCAACTCCCGCTGCAACATGCCTGCCTGCTCCCGATTATCCAGCATAGGGAATATCTGTGGCTGCACATCTTCATCTTTGCAAATCGTGGTAATATGCGATAATACCGTTGTAATCATGGCATAAGCCGATTCATCCATGCTCTTTGGCCGTGATAAAATGATATGGTTCGATTTTATAATATGCGGGCGCAACACTTCCATATTATTAAAGTTCCATGCTTCAATATGAATCGTAACCAAATCTTCCAAGCCGGGCTCTTCAGCCAGACGCCGCTCAAGATACAGCTGTTCACTTTGACGCTGCTCTTGGGTCAAATCGTCAAAAATGACCAGATCTAATTCATGGTAAAAACGCAGCAAGCGCTTTAACAGCAAGGGTAAACTACCCACCCAACCCATCACCAGCAAACTCATCTTTTCTTCCGGTTCAACCTGGGTTAAACCCATATCATCCAAATCTCCAAGACTCTCTAGCGACTCAGTTTTATTCTCGGAACGAATACAATACATGGTTTCATCATAAATCGCGGCATCACTAACCGCGATACCCAACAATGCCTTAATACCCAGCGATTCAACATATTGATCTTCCATGCTGTACATCGGAATCACTTCCCAATCGTCGGTAATCAGGCCGAACAGCACCACGCCACGCGAAAACAACTGTGCCTCGACACCAAACAGACTAGCACTGTGTTTTTCATCCGGTGTAAACAGCTGCCATGCGTTGCTTTCATCACGCTGAACCTTGGATTCCCAACTGACCAAATGGGTCGAAGACTCATCCATCAGTTCTGGAATCATTAAACGCTGCAAGACCTGATCAAAATCACTGTAACGCAGAATATTGCACAGCGCTGTCGCCCTGAAATCGGCTTCCGACATTACCACGGTCGGCTGATCATAATGCCCCACATTATCCCAACCAACTTGTAACATATGCTGATGGGTATCGAGGCGTGGATAATCCATGCCCGGAATTGCGACACTTAATTTAATGTTTTTATTTTCCGCCCGCACGGCCAGCATATTATAAAAAGAGTGTGATAATGAAACACCCTCAGTCTCACCTATCGGCAATACCATCAGCGCCTGTTTGGCCTCGGCAATATTAATGCGCTGCAAATCCACCTTGGAATCAATCTTACCCTGACGATAGGTCACCCATTTTTCATTGATCAATTCAGCCGGCGGATATTCATCATTATGTAGCAGCACCACCTTCAAACGTGTAAATGTGCGTTCAGAGATAATACGCAATTGATCGACAATAAAAGGCGAAGCCGGTGTCCAGCCCAAAATAGCCATGTGATTTTTCACCAACAGCTCTTCATTGCGCAACCGACGCATCAAGCCCGATACAATATTGGCACCAATACCAATGAAAAAAGCAAAAATGAATACACCCAGAATCACGCCTGTAATTGAAAATGCTGCCACGACCATATCATCCGGATATACCACTGAGTTGCCGGGATCGGTTAATAAACGGAAAGCAAACCAGATCGATGATAACATCTCATGCTCAATCGGTTTGTTATACAAACCCATCGTATAATCAAAATCCCCGAACATAAAATGGGCTGCCACACCACCACCAATCGATAAAATCGCCAGAAACAGCACGATCAAATTGATCTCCTGCATGAATTGCCCTTCACGCAACACATCTCTCAAGTTGCGAATAATAATTTGCCATGGTCTGAGCAGTCGAACCAAACGCAACATACGCAAGCCACCACTGTAAGGCACACCGGTTACAAAAGGTAACATGAAGATCGTGGCCACCAAATCCAGCCCCCAAAAGCCCCATTCCATATATTTATCTCGCGGTTTTTCAAAATCCATACTGCGCATCACGATCAAACGCAACGATAGCTCAACAAAGAAAAAGATAATAATCGCAATTAAAAAAGCCCCTTGCGCGAAGAATGAAACCAGAATGATCAGCGAAATAACCATGCCATAAGTCGGCGAAAACATCGCACTATGCAGGTCAAAATAACGTACAAATCGCAACGAACGCATCAAATAAACACCGCGCAACAAACGAGCCACAGCAATATTCTCAGCCGCAATTTGAATATCAAACACCGTAATCAATAACGATAACACCGCAACCACATCAATCACCAACAACAATAAATCAACCCTTTGACTGGTCGAAGAACGGTACGGGTTGAGTTTTATTTTACGGCCAAATAAAATAATACGGAAGATGATTTCAATGGCAAAAATCACAAACAGTATAGCCGCTAGCGCTTGATTATGGGTAAAGGAGAATGCAATCAGCCCCATCATAAAGAATCCAAAACGCGGATGCGCCAACACCCATTCCAGATGATGGTATTTCAAAGCACGATCATGGGAAATCAAAGAATCCTCCTCTTGCCTTTTCCTGCGGAACAATCAGCAAGATGCTTGCCAGATATTCCTAATCTCCCCTTACCATTGCATTGCAGCCATCACCGCATTGCCAATACATCTATTGGAACGTATCTTGCTTTACCCAATCACTTGTTATTCAACCGACTTCGCAACCAACAGGATCACAAAACATTGACACGACACATAGAAAGCACATCGACATATCACAACGGTCACACCGGCGCATGAGAAACGCCGATATGAAATACGAGCGCCTGCTCAATGCTATTCATGAGGTCTATTATTATGCCGATGTGAATGGTGATATGATTGAGGTTAGCCCTTCTATTGCAACGCTGACGGGCTATCAGTGTTGCGATGTGATCGGCCAAGCCGCTACTTTTTTTTACAAACACCCGAGCGACCGTCAGCAATTCTTCAAGCTGTTAAACACACAGGGTTTTGTCACCGACTATGAGTTGGAGCTATTACATAAAGAAGGGCATACCATCCATATCTCTACCAATGCACACATGATTTTTGACGATACCAGGCAATGTATTGGCATTGAAGGCTTGCTGCGTGATATCTCTGATCGCGTCGCACTGGAACAACAATTAAGCACATTAAATGATGAACTTGAATCTCGTGTGACCCAACGAACAGACGAACTGGCAGAAAAAAACCTGCAATTACAAACCTTATCTCAAGCCATAGAACAATCAGCCGAAGGCTTCATCATCACCGACCGCTCCGGCCGGGTGACCTATATCAACAAAGCTTTTGAACACATCAACGGCTACAGCAGCAATGAAACCTTGGGCAACACATTATCCATATTATCCAGCGGCAAACATAACGCCGACTTTTTTCATGATATCTGGAACACCATTCGCGCCGGTCAGGTCTGGGAAGGCACCATCATCAATCAGCGCAAGGATGGCACACAATACCCTGCCTTGATGACCATTGTACCCATTATTCAGCACGGTAAAATTGAATTTTATAGCGCCATCCAGCAAGATATGTCCGCTCATCAAGCCTTGGAAGCCCAGCTTCGACAAGCTCAAAAAATGGACGCCATCGGTACGCTGGTCGGTGGCATCGCCCATGATTTCAACAATATGCTGGCAGGCCTGCTAATGCACCTGTATTTGCTCAGACAAAACATCAACGAACACGAAAAGGCCCTCAATAGACTGGATAAAGCCGAACAACTGGGTTTTCAAGCCTCAGAGATTATCAAAGGCTTGTTGGTATTTTCCCGTGATGATGAAACTGAAATGAAAGACTTGGTATTCAATACCATGTTACATGACAGCATCGACCTGTTAAAAATATCCATCCCTGAAAACATCCAACTGAAACTGAATCTGTGCCCGCAAAAAATGTCTGTTTGCGGCGACACCACACAATTACAACAAGTGTTAATGAATTTATTAAACAATGCCCGCGATGCCCTCAAAACAAATCTGCGCGGCCAGATCAGCATTGATCTGGAATATTTTGTCATCAATCAAAGCTTTGCAGATCAGCATCCGGATCTGCATGAAGATGCCATGCTTCGTTTGAGCGTGCATGATAATGGCTGCGGCATTCCAGCTGAAATCATTGACAACATATTCGACCCGTTTTTCACCACCAAAGTCGCAGGTCAAGGTACCGGGCTCGGGCTCTCCATGGTCTATGGCTGCATCAAAAACCATCAGGGCATACTGGAAGTTGAATCCAAAGCCGGTGTCGGCAGCACATTTCACATCTATTTACCCTTGATTAAAGATCATTTCGCCATCGAAGATAGGGGCACAAAACATGACAGCCAGCAAGGCAATCAGGAGCTCATCCTTGTGGCGGATGATAATCAGACCATTCGTAAACTCATCGTTGAAGCACTGCACATGCTTAATTACAAAACGGTTCAGGCCGCCGATGGCAATGAAGCATTGCGTTTGTTTGATCAACATCAACAGGATATCAAATTGGCGGTGCTGGATATGGTCATGCCCTGCATGTCCGGC
>JAUZQK010000066.1 GCA_030951025.1 Mariprofundus sp.
ATTGCTGAGGAACATATGCAACATTTGTTTGAGCCTTTTTATACTTCCAAGGAGCAGGGTAAGGGGACAGGACTGGGGCTGGCCATGTTGTTTGGTGCGATTAAGACCCATCACGGCAGCGTGGGTGTGAAAAGCACCGAAGGTGAAGGCTCAACCTTCAGTATTTATCTGCCCACGCTTGAAGCGGGAGATAGAATCGAGCTTGCCACTGACTCGATGGATGTCCATCACGGTGATGGGCAAACGATTCTGCTGGTGGATGATGATGTGAGCATTATCGAGACGGGTAAAGAGGTGTTGGCTGCATTGGGTTATCAGGTGCAGATAGCCGGCAATGGGCAGCAGGCAATTGATTTGTACGTGAAACATGCCGATGCGATTGATCTTATTATCATGGATATTGTGATGCCGGTGATGGGTGGTGATCGAGCCGCAGAAGCGATTCGACAGCTTGATCCGGCAGTGAAAATTGTTTTTTCTACCGGTTATGATCGCGACGTTCAATGCAGTATGGAAGATGAAATCGTGCTGAATAAGCCTTTTTCCATAATCGAAATGAGCCATGTGATCGAGCGCCAACTGCGCCGTTAAAGCGGTGAACTATACTCGGACTAACGATCATCCATGCGCACATCGAGTTTATCACGCAGCGCGTCACCGAGCAGATTCACAGCCATAACCAATGCGAATAGAATCAGACCCGGCCACAGTACCAGCCATGGTTCAATCAGCATTAAACGGGTGCCTTCGCGGATCATGGTGCCGAGCGATGCATCAGGTGGCTGCACACCAACCCCGAGAAACGATAAACCTGCTTCACCAATAATCACAGCGGCTAGCCCGAAACTGGCTTCAATCAATAATGGCGCAGCAATATTGGGCAACAAATGACGTGTTGCGATGTAGCCGGCGCTTGAACCATTGGCGATGGCAGCTTCAACAAAAGCCACCGATTTGAATGATAATACCTGCACCCGAGATAAACGCGCAAAACCAACCCAGCCGACGGCAACCAGAGCCATGACCAGATTTTCAACGCCGGGGCCGAGCATGGCAGCCAGCGCAATAGCCAGCAGAATGCCGGGAAATGACAAAACAATATCAGCCAAGCGCATTAATAACGCATCCAGCCAGCCGCCAACCCAACCAGCCAATATGCCAATGCTGATGCCGATGATGCCGCCTAAGCATACAACGGTAATGCCAACACTGAGCGAGAGTTGCAGGCCTTCGGATAAACGCGCCAACACATCACGTCCGAGTGCATCGGTGCCGAGTAGATGGGCGTTGCTCATGCCTGCCAGCACGCTATCGAGATCAATGGCGTGGCCATCGAGTCCATTGAACAGCGCCAGCAACAATACCAACAAGGGTAAAGAGAGGCAGAGGGCGATTAGCCGGAGACTGGAGTTAGACATTGCGTTGGCGTGGATCCAGCCATAAACCGAGCAGATCAGCAGCCAGATTGGCCAGCACATAAAAGGTGGCAATGATCAGCACACAGCCTTGCACGAGGGGATAGTCGCGGCGCTGAATGGCTTCGATGGTGAGTAAACCGAGGCCCGGCCAGTCGAATACGGTTTCGGTGATGACTGCACCGCCGAGCACAGCACCGAGTTGCAGCGCAAACATGGTGATCACGGGCACAGCCGCCAAGCGCGCAGCATGTCGCCACCAGATGCGTTGCTCGGATAGGCCGAAAGCACGCGCGGTGCGAATGGCATCCATGCTCATTGCCTCCAACCATGATGAGCGTGCCATGCGAGATAAAATAGCGGCCAAAGCTGTGCCGAGTGTGATGGCCGGGAGTATCATGGAGCCCGGTTGATGCATGCCGGATACGGGTAACCAGCCGAGACCGACAGCAAAGATGAGCATCAATACTGGCCCTAACCAGAAGTTGGGCACAGAAACCCCGATCAATGAAAAGCTCATGGCTGCAACATCTTGCGCCTTGCCGGCATGGCGAGCAGCCCAATAACCCAGCGGCAAGGCCAGTAAAATAGCCAGCAGCAGGCTAACCAGTGCCAGCTTGGTGGTGGCAGGCACACGCTCCAGAATACGTTCCAATACAGGCCTGTGATCGACCAGACTGGTGCCCCAATCGCCTGAGGCGAGGCCAGTCAAATAATTACCGTATTGGTAGAGAATCGGTTGATCCAGGTGTAGTGCTAGTCGTAATGCTTCACGATCAGCGGGCATGGCTGTTTCGCCGAGCAGGGCATCGACAGGATCGCCGGGCACCAGATGTAGCAAAAAAAACACCAGCGTAGCCACGCCGAGCAGCGTCGGAATGGCTTGCAATAAACGCATGAATATAATCTGCCCAAACATGGCGGCAGACTAGCAGCGATTAGTCTGAAGTAACCATTCAACTCGGTTATACAATAACTTGTAGCTGTTCAGGTTGCCGCTGATTTACCCGTTAACAAGTAAACCTCAGTGGTGGACTGAATAGCGCCTCACCCCGCTGCGCGGCTCCCAGTCCGAGAATAACACTGCTTTTTACCACAGAGTACGCAGAGTTGCACAGAGTAAATCAAGATCAAAATCGTTATCATTAATGATTGTTAAGGTCTTCCTCTGCGTAACTCTGTGTACTCCGTGGTGAATGCTTTTGAATCTGTTATTTAAGAGCTACAGCGAGGTGAGGGCTGCCATTTGTTCATCAGCCCAATGCATGCCTTCGACCTGTAAACGGGTGAGATCGGTATAGGATATACGCCGCCCATCATCGGTGAAATTCTTGATGAGATCCCAGTCGCCTTGTTCAATGGCGAATGATAATGCCAGCTTCTTGCCCATCGGTGATTGCAGATCAATCAGTCCATTATGCACATGATCAACCAGACTGAGTTCATTTAATGATTCTTGCATGGAGCAATCAAGCAGGGCATCGAGGATTGAAAACAAACCCATCATGAAATCATCATCGACAATGTTTTCACCCATGTGTCTGGCCAACGATTCGAGGAAACGAGCCCGCCACAAGGCCTGGCGAATCAGCTCCGGCGGCTTGTTTTCGCCGAGTGAGGTCATGGCCAACAGCGTTAACCAGCGGCGGATATTATTCAAACCGAGCAAGCTCAAGGCTTGTTCAATCGATTGTACTTCGCGTTTTAAGCCGAAGGCGGCTGAATTGATGTATTTGAGTAAGCGGTACGATAAGGTGACATCCTGGCGTACCACTTCAAACATCTCATCAATGGATGTGGCGGTCATGGCCTGTTGCATGGCGCGTAGAATAGACATGCGCGATTCTGGTGGCTTGGTGCCGGAGACGGTGTCCGGTTTGCAAAAGAAGAACCCCTGATAAAAATCGACATTGAGTTGTTTGGCGGCTTCCATACTTTCATAACTGTCAATTTTCTCTGCCAAGAATTTGACAGGGTAACGTCGGAACTCTTTTACGATGGCTGCTGGATCGGCAGCATCCAGCCAATCGATTTTGATCACATTCAAGTATTCGATAAACGGCCGCACACTGTCAATATCGATCACATCATCGAGAGCCAGTTTGTAACCTTTATCTTTTAACGATTGGCATGCAGCCAATACTTCGGCGGTGGGTTGAACCGTTTCCAACAATTCAAAATAAATCAGTTCGGGAGGCAGGGCTTGTGTCAGCTCAGTTTCATTGAGCAAAAAAGTTTCATCGATATTGAAGAACACAGGCAATGAACCGGCGATATTTTCCAAACCTAAGTCAATCAGGGTATTGACGATCACCTGGGCAGTCATGGCAGCGTCATCTGTTGTATCGGTATCGCGATACAACACTTCATAGGCGGAAACACGAAAATCACGGTCAAAAATGGGTTGGCGACCGATAATGATTTCATTCGACATAGCTTCTCCTCAGATCTTGCAGTTGGGCTGTATTTGTAGTCGGTCGTGAGCAATAATGATGCCATGCCGTATACCATATACACCTTGCCATCATCAGCCGGTGTGGACAGCATTTCGCTTATGCAGACACAAAATCACTTTGATCCGGAAGAAATCGCCAAGTTTGAGGCGATGGCTGAAGAATGGTGGGATCCGACTGGGAAATTCAAACCCTTACACAGAATCAACCCGCTCAGACTGGATTATATTGCACGCCAGTTAAACATGACTGATGCAACGATTCTCGATGTGGGTTGCGGTGGCGGCCTGTTGGCTGAAGGTATGGCTGTGCGCGGCGCAAGCGTGACTGGTATTGATCGTTCTCCCAAGGCATTGAATGTGGCCAGATTGCACAGTGAGCAATCGGGTGTGGCGGTTGAATATATCGAAAATGATGCTGAACTTTGGGCTGAATCACATGCGGAGCATTATGATGCGGTGACGTGCCTTGAAGTGCTGGAGCATGTGCCTGATGTGCCGCGCACTGTAGCTGCCTGTGCGGCCATGATTAAGCCGGGGGGGCATTTCTTTTTTGCCACGTTGAATCGGAATCCGATGTCTTACATCAAAGCCATTCTGGGCGCGGAATATGTGCTGGGCTGGTTGCCGAAAGGCACACATGAATATGCCAAATTCATTAAACCCTCTGAAATGAACAGCGCCCTGCGGGCGGCCAGTCTGGAGATTAAAGATCTGCGTGGCATGAGTTACGCCATGCTGAGTGATCATTTCACGCTTTCGGATGATTTATCTGTGAATTATTTAGGTTTTGCGATCAAGGCAACGTAATTGTAGAACGCTCAAATCAAACAAGCACACATTCTATGGTATGGGTTTATCCACAGTGACAAGGCTCTATCCTTTTCCGCCGTGTACTCTGCGTCCTCAGCGGTAACTTTTTGTTGGCAGAGCAGCGCTTCCAATGTTCGGTATTGGCAGAAATAGATAGCGGGCTATAGTGGCGCTATGCGATTGATTATGCTGGATACAGAAACGACCGGGCTTTCACCACTTAATGGGGATCGCATGGTTGAAATTGGTGCGATTGAAGTGCTCAATCGTAAAGTGTTATCGGGTGATAAACATGTATTCCACCAGTTTATCAATCCGGAACGTGATATTCCGGCCGAAGTGGTGCGAATTCATGGTATCAATAATGCCCGTGTAAAAAACGAACCTACATTCAAAGAAATTGCCCAGCAGTTTTTAGATTTTATCGCCGGGGCGACCCTGGTGATTCATAATGCTTCATTCGATCTGGGCTTCATCATGAATGAATTACGCTTGCATGATTTCCCCAATCTTCAGGATGTGAAGGTGATTGATACGCTGGCGTTTGCGCGCAAGAAGCATCCGAATCAGAGAAACAATCTGGATGCCTTATGTGACCGCTACAATATCGAACGCGGCCACCGTGAATTGCACGGCGCATTGCTGGATTCGGAATTGCTGGCTGAAGTGTATTTGGGCATGACCGGTGGCAGACAGTTTTCGTTGGGTATGGATATTCCCAGTCTACCAGCCTCCAGTTTTGTGCAACTGCCGGAGTTGTCGCGTGGCCGTGATGAACAGGCTGAAACAGCCAGCATGATGCAGCGGGCTGCCTTGCCGATTGCCGATCATGAACATGCAGCCCATCTCTCCATGATGCAGCGCATTCATAAAGAAAGTGATGGCAAGTCGATCTGGCATCACCCTGAGCTGGCTTAAGATTTCGAATCTTGCTCGGTGGAATATGTTGAATCTGTTTTGATCGTTGGACCGAATCAGTCGTTCTGAATTGTTGAGCCTGAGCTTGCCTTGGCGACCAATTTACGATTGCTGCGAATCATCGAGCGAATACTGCTAACATAGGCTGTGCCGCGTTCGGAATAATGTGTTAATTCATTGGCCAATATATCGGCTTGAATGGTGGCCTTTGTTTGGCGCAAGCGTTGGCGTTTTTTTCTTAAATCCCGATAGGCGGCGGATGTGTTGATGTTTTTCATATACGCATGCACCGATTCAGTCGCATTGGCAAAGCGTCTGACTTCATGTGATGCACCTTTCGAGCGGTGGCTGGGCACCATGCCGCAGCCTTTGCGAAAACACCATTGGCCAAAATAATTGTTACCGTCACGCGCAAAACGAGACTTGCCCCAGGCCGATTCATTGGCCGCTTGTGCCAGCACCAAATCCAGTGGAATGATATCGATGCGATTGAGCAGTGCTTGCCATTGAGCATTGCTTGCCTGGGTGCTGATGGGCAGGTGATATTGGGCGCTTAAATGGCGCAGCAGCGTTTGCTCATCGGTATTTAAACGTGTTTTGTTCTTTAAACGCATGATGTGTTGGCGTTGTTGTAATATCTTGTTGTTTTCAGCTATCACAATGGGTTTCATGAAATTAAAAAACTGTTGTTTCTTCTGCAACACATGACTGATTGGCGTGGCATCGGAGGAGGCTGATAATGCTGAGTTTACACGCTTTGCAGGGCTAGTCTGTGTTTCAGATTGAGTGGAAACAGGGGAAATGGCGGTTGAACAGGCTGCCATCACCAGCAAGGCGATGAGCCAGATAACGATGGTGAAACCGGTGCGCAAGCTTAGCGGGGGCGTACATGTAAAAAAATTATTCATCGGCGCAGCTTGTGCAACGGCGCTGTGTGCGGCTGTGATGTGGCTCACTATATTGCTTGCAGCAGGTTGATTTCATGGGGCGAAAACTCTTTTCGCTTATGCCCATTAAACGATAAATACTGCGGCGCAGCTTGGATCGGGGAGAACATTCAGACCTCTTTCCTTTAAATGTTGCTTTGAGGGGTTTAATGGGATTGCCCTGTGGAATGACTCACTAGAACAGACAACGCTGGTGTTTGCCGATACGCTGTCGGCATGTCGCCTTTAGCCAATCAAACCGCCTCTTTTTATAACCTTAATCCTGAACAAGTATTGCAGACGATCGAGAGTCTGGGCTTTTTATGTGATGGTTTTCAATTGGGCTTGAATTCGTATGAAAATCGTGTGTATCAGATTGGTATCGAAGGTGGATCATCGTTGGTGGCCAAGTTTTATCGTCCTGAGCGTTGGTCGGATGCGGCGATTTTGGAGGAACATGATTTTAGTCTAGAGCTGGAATCGCTGGATCTGCCTGTCGTGCCGCCATTGCTGGTGGCAGGTGAGAGTCTGCATCATTGTGCAGGTTATCGTTTTGCACTCTATCCCTTGCAGGCAGGGCGTGCGCCTGATTTGGAGAACAGCTTGCATCTGGAGCAGCTGGGGCGTTTTTTCGGGCGTATTCATGCCTTGGGTGCGGTGGAGGACTTTGAGCATCGCCCCCGTTTGGATGTGTACAGCTTTGGTGATGATGCATACGAATATTTGATGCAGCACTCATTTATTCCCATCGAACTGGAAGCGGCTTATGAGCGTCTGGCGGAAGATTTACTCGATAGCATTGAACAGCTGTTTGATGTGATCAAACCACAATACATCCGCCTGCATGGCGATGCCCATCCGGGCAATATCCTATGGAAACATGGTGCTCCATATATTGTTGATTTTGATGATGCGCGCATGGGGCCTGCAGTGCAGGATTTATGGATGTTTCTCTCCGGTGAGCGTGGCCAAATGACGCGTGCTCTGGATACGGTGCTCTCGGCGTATAGCCAGTTTCATGATTTTGATCGGCGCGAACTGGCCTTGATTGAAGCCTTGCGTACATTGCGTATCATGCACCACGCAGCATGGCTGGCAGAACGTTGGCAGGATCCTGCTTTTCAGCGTGCTTTTCCCTGGTTTAATACGCAGCATTTCTGGGAAAGTCATATACTGACCTTGAAAGAGCAAGTTTCGGCGATGCAGGAAGCACCCTTGCAATGGCTGTGAATCATTGCACATAAAACAGGGCTATATATAAAGCGGGGCTATATTGCGGTGGCAGCATGGGCAGGCAAGCAGAGGAACTATGACATCAAAACGTAAAACCAAATCGAATGACCGCATCGCCTTGTGGATGTTATTGGCTGTGGTATTACTCACAGCAGCTGTTTTCTTTTGGAGCAGCGGTCGTTACCAGCAAGCTGATGGAAATATGGCCGCAACCGCAGTGGATGCGCAGGGTTATCTGCATGTACTCGGTGTAACTCTCGGTAAAACCAATTTGCAGCAGGCTGAAAAAATCCTCAAAAGTAAAAGTGATGTGGCGTTATATATTTATCCGCAGGGCCATGCCAAGGCCGGTTTAAAGCTGGAAGCCTTTTTTCCAGCCATTGCCGATCATACCAAAGTGGTGTTGTTGCTGGATGTCGATGCTGCTGCGCTCAAGTCAATTGAATCACGCGCCACCATTCCGCACCTCTATCCGGATCAGGTGGCTCGCATGAATTTGGCCGTTGATGATGTGAGTCGTGCGCGTGATGCAACAGTTAGCGCGCTCACCTTGATTCCGAATCTGGTGATATCGCTGGATACCCTGAAAGCCCGTTTCGGCGAGCCGGACAGGGTACAGAAACTGCCCACAGGTGAGAATCAGTATATCTATGATGCCATAGGCCTGAAGGCTGTATTGCATGACGATGAACCACCTGTATTGCATTTTGCAATGCCTGTACCACGGCCTGAATGAAGCATGATCATTTTTTTCAGGCTGTGCGGACTCAGCTGGATGGTTGAAACAAGCGGATAGAGCGGCGTTTTAAACCCAAGCTGTGCATTCGCGCTGCTTAGAATAGAAAAACCCTTATTATTATATGTTATTGGCATGGAACTTTCTTTAGTCGGGCAGTTCTCTCTTGTAAAGAAACTAATGGGGTAGTTATGCGCAATAATCAGCCGGTCACTCAAATTGAACACAAGATGAAAGCAGATGATATTCTGGTTTCACGTACGGATTTGAAGGGGCATATTGTGTATGCCAATAAGGCGTTTTGCGATATAGCAGGCTTTACAGCGGAGGAGCTTAAAGGCAAAGCCCACAACCTTGTACGCCATCCCGATATGCCTGCAGCGGCATTTCAGGATCTATGGGATACCATCGTGCTGCAAAAGCCATGGACTGGGCTGGTCAAAAACCGTTGCAAAAATGGCGATTATTATTGGGTTATCGCCAATGTTTCACCGGAATACGATGCTGCAGGTCATCATTCCGGTTTTATCTCGGTGCGCACTGCGCCAACACAGGCCGAGACAGATGCTGCCGAGCAGCTCTATCGCGATGTCAATGCCGGTAAAGCGACATTGCCTTCAAGCATTAAATGCAGTTGGATCAAAAGTCTCAAGCTTAAGTCGGTGATGCTGATGGCGGCTGCTGTATCGTTGATCACCTTGTTTGCTGTCGGTGGTATGTTTGTGAAGAGCTTGATGCAGGAAAAGGAAAATATCGAATTGCGTGTGGCGGCAGTACCTTTTATCACCTCGGTGCGGCAGGTGCTGGAATTTGTGCCGCAACATCGAGGCATGGGTAATGCCTATTTGCGTGGCAACAAAGCACTCGCAGCGAAATTGACAGCCAATGGACAAAAAGTTGACGGCTTATTCAAATCCTTGGCCGATACAGCCAAGAGCGCACCCTTTGCACAGTTGCAGGAGGATGTGTCGGGGCTTCAGCGTCAGTGGTCGGGTGTAAAAAGCCAATGGGAGCGCGGCACAGCGAACGAGAGTTTTCGCTTGCATACTGCAGTGATTGATCGTTTGTTGCTGTTGGCTACCAATGTGTTGCATGAAGGCAAACTAACCACGGATGCAAGCCCTGCAATTGCACATTTGGCTGAATTGATGGCCAAGGAAGTGCCTACCTTGAATGAATACATGGGCCGTTTGCGGGGACTCGGTAGTGGCGTTGCTGCAGCCGGGACCATTACGGATGAACAGCGTGATACCTTGTTGGAGCTGTATGTATTGGCCAAGCTGCAACGCAATCAATTGCTTGCCGAGATTGATCAGGTGGTGAGTAAATACGATCCGAGTTTGAGAGCGCCGTTATCGCAACAGATGCTGACCCTAAGCTCAAACACCGATAAGTATTTTAAACTGGTCAAACATGACTTGCTGGATGCTGCGCAGGTTTCAATCGGCAGTGACCGCTATTTTGAGGCGGGTACACAGGCAATTTCTGCATCACTCAGCTTGTATGATGCGATGGATCAGAGCCTTGTGCAATTGCTCAATACGGAAATGCGGGCTGTATCGAACACCTATTACATTATTCTGTTGTTGATAACTTTTGGCGTGTTGGGTGCATTGCTGTTGTCGTTGTTGATGATGCAGAAAACATTGAAACCCTTGCAGGAGATTGTCGATGGCATGCAGCGTATCGTAGAAGGCGATTATCGCACCATGCCGGTTAAACATGCGTTTGATGAATTGGGTGAAATTACTGACGACATGAAAACCATGCAATCCATTTTGCAATATGAAATTTTTGAAGGTAAAAATATGGCTATTCAGCGTCAGCAGGAGCAGCAACAAGCTGCAGTTGATAAGGCCGATTCTGAAACTGCACTGGCTGATGCTTTTGAAGCAAATGTTGGTTCATTGATTTCAGGCCTGGCGACTGAGACTGAGGAAGTGAGCAGTGCAGCCAAAGAGATGGATGATATCTCTGATGCGCTGGCTTCACAGAGCGAGGCTGCCATGCAAGGTGTGGATTTAGGTAGCTCGCATGTCAATAGTACGGCAGCAGCCATTGAGGAAATGAGTGTGACGATTGCCGATGTCTCGCGCCAGGTGTCTGATACTCAGGGCGTATCTGCGCAGGCAGTGGAAGAGGCCAATGCGGCAACTAAAATGATGCAAGAGCTTACCCGTGTGGCCAACGAAATTGGTTCGATTGTTGGCACCATCTCTGAAATTGCAGAGCAGACCAATCTGTTGGCGCTTAATGCCAGTATTGAAGCGGCCAGAGCAGGTGATGCCGGGCGTGGTTTCTCGGTGGTGGCAGGTGAAGTGAAAGAGCTGGCCAACCAGACATCGCGTGCAACCAGTCAAATTCGTGAACAGGTTGAAGGCATCCAGAGCGAAAGCCAGAATGCGACAACGGCAATCAATAACATCAGTAGCACCATTGATGATATCAACAGCTTTACAACCAGGGTGGCAGAAGCGATGCAGCAACAGGCTCAGGCCGGTCGTGAAATATCTGATGCGGCGCAGCAGGCGGATATGAGTATGGGTGAAGCGCGTATGGCGGTGAGTGAATTGGTAGGCTCTGCCGAAGGGGTGGATAAATCCTCCGATGATATGATTGCGGTAGCCGTTTCCATGTCGAAACGTACGGTGGACGTGCAGAAAGGTATCCATTCATTCCTTGAAACGCTGCGTAAGAGATAAGGTTTTTTTGTTGTGAGGGGAAGCGCAGGTGACGAATCTATTTTAAGTAGTTTTTGACTCTCCCATGTATTTCTTGCGTATTCTGCGCTAGAAAGTATTCAGGAGTCTTGGCGGGATTGTGAAAATGGACAGTCAGATTCGATAGCGGGTTCGCATTGCTGAAAGTATGATGGCTCATCCTGATCTGCGGAGCCTTTTTCACATGGGTTTATTGGCCATGCATGCTCATACTGCCGCGTGATATAGTGATGATGGCCATGATGATGATCAAAACTGCAGCGACTCGCATGGCTGCGCTGCGTTTGTTTGCCGTCATCTTATTTAAGGCTGATGGTATCAACATCATGGCAGGCACTGTGCCGAGACCGAAGCTTAACATCATCAGGCTGGCATCGATTGCACTGCCGACAGCCAAAGCCAATGATAAGGCAGCATAAACCAAGCCGCAGGGTAAAAATCCGTTGGCTAGACCGAGTGCAAACCAGCTACCAGCACGGGCTTGGGCGGCAGCATTGCGTGCCAGGTTTGCTAAACCGGTTTTCCGGCTAGCCCATGTGCTCAAGCGTTGTAGCGGATCGGGTAACCATCCGGCTAAATTCAGGGCGAAGATAATCATTAGACTGCCTGCCAAAATGGCCAGCGTTTGTTGTATCACATCGCCACCGATAGCACTCAGGCCCAGCCCGCTCAAGCCAACCAGCATGCCAAGCAGGCTATAGGTGGTGATGCGGCCGCTTTGATAAATCAACAGGCCGTTCCACCAGATGTTTGGCCGCGACATGCTCACTGCAGAAATCAGGCCGCCACACATGCCAATGCAATGTAGGCTGCCCATGAATCCGAGTGATAACATGAACAATAATGTCGATGGCAGAGATTCGTTCAATGTTGTTTGTGGGTGCTGCTTTGGTCAGGGCTGTGTATGTCTGAGTTGGGTGCATTCGAGTTCTTTTTGTGCTGCTGATTGTTCGGGGCGATGTCATCATCATCGAGAATACGGTGGGCAGGACCTTCCATATCGTCATACTGGCCACTTTTCACAGCCCAGAAAAACACCAATACGCCGACCAGTCCGAGCACAATCATGCCCGGAATCAAACCATAAATTACACTCATGCTGTCTCCTGTAAAAGCGATGGTAATCGTCCTGTCGAAGCTGAACAATAACACATTAATTATTGACATGATTTTCATAAGGCATTAAAATGCATTTTAGATATACATTAAGGAGATGGACATGAAAAAAGTGTTTTTAAGCTTAGGTGCTCTAGCGATGATGATCGGCGGGCTGACAGTTGGTGAGGCGGTCGCAGGGCCTGAAAGTAAGTGCAAGGCATGCCATACGTTCAAGCAGGGCGGTAAACATAAAATGGGTCCGAATCTGTTTGGTATTATGGGCAGCAAGGCAGGCTCTGTCGAAGGTTATAAGAAATATGGTAAATCATTAAAAGCCGGCGATTGGGTTTGGGATGATGAAAAAATGGCGGCATGGGTTTGCAAGTCGAAAGATGCGATTAAATCGCTGAGCGGTGATGATCATGCCAAAACGAAGATGGGTAATCAGAAGAAGTGTGGTGAAAATGCAGCTGCGGTTGTGGCCTTTCTGAATACACTGAAATAACACCAAGCAGCATCTGGTCTAAGACCCTCCGACACCGATCCCTCCCCCCTTATCGGTGTCGGAGTTTTTTTGTGCGGCGATGCTTTCAGTCGCTGACTATTTACCATTCATGTGTTTTTTGATCAGCATCGCATTGCCAATCACCAGCAATGAACTTACAGGCATGGCCAGAGCAGCAAACACAGGGGTAATCCATGCGGCCATGGCTATCGGCACAAGCATAAGATTGTAAGCCAACGACAGGCTTAAATTCTGGCGAATGGTTTTGAGGGCGCGCTGGCTCAAATCCATGGCCCAGGGGATGCGTTTCAAATCGCTACCCATCAATACAATATCGGAACATTCCATAGATACATCTGTGCCGCTACCCATGGCGATGCTGATATTGGCCTGTGCCAGTGCCGGCGCATCATTGATGCCATCGCCGACCATCAGCACATGCTCACCTTGCTGTTGCAGAGTTTTGATGTGATTGGCTTTATCGGCGGGCAAGACTTCGGCAATAACGTTGATATTTGAATCTGTGTGAGCCGATAAATATTGCTGCAAATGCCGGGCGGCAGCTATGGAGTCACCGCTGAGCAGGGTGATGCCGATGCCGCGTTGAGCCAGACTATTCATGAGCTCGCAGGCATCTTCTCTCAATTCATCTTCGATACGCAATAAAGCCAGCAGACTGCCATTGATTGCAATCAGTACAGGCACCGCCATGGCTGATTCGATGCTTTGGCATCTATCGATAATATTGTCTGCTAGCATGATATTACACTGTTGCATCAGACGCTGATTGCCGATCAGAAGTTGTTGCCCATCCACCTTGCCGGCAACGCCGAGGCCGGGCAGCAACTCGGGCTGCTGAGCTTCGATCAAGGGCAGCTCGGCTGCAGATGCACAAATGGCTTGAGCTAAGGGATGAGAAAAATGACGTTCCAATGCGGCTGCGAGTTGTAAGATATCATCGGGCGAGTGTTCGGTTTGATCGGTTTGGTCATTGTTACCGTTCCGAATGATATCACTGACGCGCATTTGGCCGGTGGTTAAGGTGCCCGTTTTATCAAATACGATATGGCTGGTATCGGACAGGTTTTCCAGTGCTTCACCGTGACGCACCAGTACACCGTGTTTGGCTGCAAGGCCGGTGCTGACAGCAACAGCCATGGGTGTGGCCAGGCCCAGCGCACAGGGGCAGGTGATAATCAGCACTGCGGTTGCGGCCAATAGGGCGGTATCAAAATCAGCCTGACCGTACCAATATAAAAAACTCAGACTGGCGAGTGAGAGAGTGATGGCCACAAACCAAGGCACAATGCGATCTGCCAGCCGTTGAATAGGTGCTTTTGAACCTTGAGCTGATTCGACCAGATGAATAATGCGCGATAATACAGTACTCGAACCCGTTTTTTCGACCGCCATGATGAGCGGACTTTCGGCATTGATGGTGCCGCCGGCAACGTGGCTGCCGACTTGTTTATGAACCGGTTTGGATTCACCGCTCAACATGGATTCATCAATATGCGAATGGCCTTCAACAACCACACCATCAGCAGCGATTTTATCACCTGGCTTGATGCGCAGCAGATCCCCTGCTTGCAACTTACGCACAGCGATACGTTCATCACTGCCATCGTTATTGATGCGTGTGGCCATGCGCGGTTGTAATTCGAGCAGGCGGAGTGTCGCTGAAGAGGCATTGCGCCGTGCCATGGCCTCCAGATAACGACCAATCAGAATGATGAACAAAAAGCTGACCACGGTATCAAAATAGACATGCGAACCAGCTTGTAGGGTTTGCCAGAAAGAATAGCTGAATGTGGCCAAGGCACCGATGCTGATGGGTAAATCCATGTTCAATCTGCCTTGAGCTAAAGCACGGCCAGCAGAAAGCAGGATAGGGCCACCGGAATAAAGCAATACAGGTGTGGCAATGGCCGCACTGATCCAGTGAAAAAACTGACGGTATTCAGCACTCATGCCAGAAAATGCACCGGCATAGAGGGCAATTGAAATCCACATGATATTCATGGCACCAAAAGCTGCGAAACCCAAACGAAATAACAGTTGTCGGTTTTGTTTTTGTAACACACCATCAACGCTTTCGAGATTAAAGGGCACGGCGGCATAACCGAGTTTGGCCAGCCGTTCGATGATGGTGGCCAAGCCGATGTGATCAGGCTGCCATTGCAGCAGTAAGCGGTGATGCACCAGATTGACTTCAGCTTTGATGATGCCATCCATGCTGGCCAAGGCCTTTTCGATCAGCCAGACACAGGCCGCGCAATGAATACCTTCAACCATGAAACGGGTTTGCATGGATCCATCGGCAAGCTTGCGGGTGAATTCCTGCTGTACTTCGTGTAAATCGTATTGATCGATATCGCTGGGTGGTTGTGGCGGAGGTGCGATGCTGCTTTGCCGTTTTTGCACACGCTCATAAAAACTATCCAGACCTGCACCGTGAATGACCTGACAAACACTTAAACAGCCCGAGCAGCAGAATAGCTGTACTTCACCCGCGATATCGCCTCGGCAGACACTGGAGCCAGAGGCTGGTAAATGGCAGTGAAAGCAGCTGCTGTTAGCGTTGTACAAAGATGCGCTGGGCGGTATCGAAGTGGTGTTCTCCGGCATCGATGCGGGCAAGCAAGTCCCAGTGACCGGGTAGCGGAAAGCTGATCGCAGCAGCGTATGTGCCTGCATCGGTGCGTGGCAAGACGATGGTAAAGTCCTGGCTGGCATCGTTGGGGCGATAGGCGCTTAGCAGCACCTGACCTGTGCGAATCGGCTGACCACTATGATCCATAACATACAGGCGCGAGGTGATGCTATCGTTGGCTTTGATGGTGTTGGGCAGCAACAGTTGCAAACGCCATGCTGTGGCTGCGGCTTGATCACGCAGTTGAGCATCATGGAAATAACTCTTACCACGCTCGTAATAATCCTGCACCACCAGATTGGGTGGGAAGATAAAAGCATAGCTAATAAACGCGATATTGACGACCAAGGTTACGCCGACCACTGCGAGAATGCTTCTTAACCACGGGTTTTTCAGATCCATTTTGAGTTGTTCACTGAACATGATGTTTACCTGCCTGGTCCGATAAACACGGATTTCTTTTTAAGCTTAATCTTATCGTTGGTGTTGTTGCTCTCAAGTATAAAAACAATTTTTGTTCTTGCCTGTTTCAGTTGATCAGGTTTGGCACGTAAATAAACATGGAAGGGGATGGTGCCTTTGGCTTCCAGTTTAATGCTATCGCCATCAGGTAATTTTATTTTCACAGCATCAAGACCAGTAATGCGCAATTGAAACTCTAGTGTGTGCGGCGTTTTATTGACCGCTTTGATGGTATATTTGTTGAGTATGCTGCCATCGCTCATTTGGATAAATAATGGTTGGCGTTCATGTATGACGGACAACTCAACTGGCGGAATATGGCTGAGGCCGTAAATGATGCCGCCCAGCGACAAGCATAAAACAATAGCGTAAGTGATCACCCGTGGTCGTTTGAATAGGGGGGGGAGGTCAATGCCCTGCATCTCTTTTTGTGAGGCATAACGAATCAGGCCACGAGGGCGATTGACTTTATCCATGATGCTATCGCAGGCATCGATACACAGGCCACAGGTGATGCAACCTTCGCTCAAGCCTTCGCGGATATCCACGCCGGTTGGGCAGACACCAACACATAAACGGCAATCGATGCAGTCACCGTGGCTGGCGCTGTCTTGAGCCCGCAATTTGCCTCGAGGCTCTCCGCGTGCCACATCATACGTGGGTAGCTCGGTGTCTTTATCAATCATCACACTCTGGATGCGGGCATAAGGGCAGAGCCAAAAACATACTTGTTCGCGCATGAAACCTGCGAATACATAGGTGCACAATACAATCGTGCCCAGTGTTACCCAGGCAATCAGTGGCGCTTCGAGGCTGATATAGCTTTGCCACAAGGCATAGACATCGGCGAAATAAGCCGTAAAGGAGAATGCGGTAAGCAATGAAATGACTAACCACAAGCTGTGTTTATAGGTTTTGAGTTTAACTTTGCGCATACTCCAGGCTGCTGCATCGAGTCGTCGACGTTGAATGGGATTACCTTCGATTTTATCTTCTAACCAGGTGAACCAATCGGTCCAGACGCTTTGGAAACAGAAATAACCGCACCATACACGTCCTGCGATGGCGGTGACCGCGAATAGGGTGATGGCCAGCAAAATAAGAATCAGTGATAACATCCAGACATCCTGTGGCCAGATGGTCAAAGCCCACAAATGGAACTGGCGATGCGGAATATCGAATAGAATGGCTTGTTGCTCGTTCCAGCGAAAGAATGGCGTAATGAAAAATAAGATCCATAAGCTGGAGCCATACCAGCGATAGTTGCGGAAGCGACCGCCGATGCGCTTGGCATGGATGGTTTCATCACCGGCATTGACATGCCAGTGGCTGGCATCGGCGTAGAGGTCTTCTACATGGTGCTGTTGCTGTTGTTCTGACATGTGCGCTCCTTATTAGATTGTGCGAGATACTGCTTTGTTAGCCAAAGAAAAGGGAGGCTCTTAATGAACCTCCCCTCCTTTTAAATGTATTGTGTTTATTCGGAATCTTTCTTGCCACCAATGATTTTGAAAAAGTGGTAAGCCAGATAAGCGCCGACAAGTACTGTGCCGCTCACTGCCAGAATAACTCCGATGACTACTTCATCCATATCTATCCCCTTGTAAGGCTTATTTACCGCCGCCGAATTGATGTACTTTTACGGCCAGCATTTTAATCGCTTCCGGACTGAGTTTTTCACCAAAAGCAGGCATAATGGCGATGCGTGTCTTGGGCACATCGGCCGGATCTTCATTTACACCATAACGAATGGTGCGCAAAATATCTTCGCGAGAGCCACCGAAACGCCAGATGCCATCGGTTAAATTGGCTGCGCCGCTGCCGAGATCGTTGATGACACCGCCCTTGGCATCTTCACCATGGCAGCCTGAACAACCATTTTCATCGAAACGAATAAAACCTTGTTTGCTTGCTTTGCCCTGTGCTGCAGCCAGTACAAAATCAGCCATCTGGTTGATTTGCGCATCCTCGATCATGCCTTCATGGGCTGGCATAGAGCCTTCGCGACCATCAGTGATACTTTCAACGATGGTGTCGAAATCACCGCCAAACAGCCAGTCATCATCGGCCAGATTGGGGAACAGGCCTGCTGCCCCCTGGCCACCAGCACCATGACAGGCTGCACAGTTGTCACCGAAGAGTGCTTTGGCCGAGGATTCGGCAAAGTTGCGCATGGCAGGGTCTGCCATCAGGGCTTGCCCATCCATATCCGCCACCTTTTTAAGATAGGGTGCTTTAATGGCATCGTTTTCAGCCACAGCCTCTTTGAACTCTTTGATTTGGGTCCAGCCCAATAGTCCTTTGGTGGAGCCATGCAATAAAGGAATGGAAGGGTAGAGAACCAGATACACAAGGCAAAATATCCAACTGGCATGAAGCGAGATCATCCACCAACGTGGTGGTGGGTTGGTTAATTCGCGAATCCCATCCCATTCATGCCCTGTATCGGCAACCTGTGGTGCTTTATCTTTTTTGGCCATGAGCAGCCTCCCTGTTCATATCCGCATCGTTTTTATATTTAGCATGATCGTCATTGGCATGATCTTCATTCGCATGCAGTTCAGCATCTTCATTTACAAAATCACGATGCTGTTCAAAGTGATCGCGATTGGATGGTTTGAATATCCAGCTGTAGAGGCCGATCATCAGTACTGTGAGCACAACCACGATGATCAGGCCACTCCAATCTGCATGTGTCATGGCTTCCCAGTCGGTAGCAAAGAATTCACGCAGACTATTCACGATAATCTTTGCCCTTTTCGAAATTGACCATGGTGCCGAGCACTTGCAAATAAGCGATGATGGCATCCATTTCTGTTTTACCATGTACTGCCGCCGCTGCACCAGCGAAATCTGCTTCGCTGTAAGGTACACCGACCATGGCGAGGGCGCGTAATTTCTTCTCGGTCAGGCTGTCATCAATAATATGATCCTCGAAGAAGGCGTAGTTAGGCATGACCGATTCAGGCACGAGCGAACGCGGTGCGCGCATATGCTGGCGTTGCCAGGCATTGGAGTATTTGCCACCCACACGCGCCAGATCAGGGCCGGTACGCTTGGAGCCCCACTGGAACGGATGATCATATTTCGATTCAGCGGCCAGTGAATAGTGGCCATAACGTTCTTTCTCATCACGGAATGGACGAATCATCTGTGAATGGCAGAGATAGCAGCCTTCACGGATATACACATCACGGCCTTCCTGCTCCAGAGCGGTGTAGGGACGAATGCTGTCTTCTTCCTTGCTCAGCTTCTCAATGGTGTTATCCAGATAATACAGCGGCACGATTTCCACGATACCACCGATGGACACCACAATGGCGACCATGATGATCAATCCCAGAATGTTTTGTTCCATCTTTTCTTGGAATGATTTTTTCTTTTTCACTTCCATGCTCGCCTCCTATGCCCGTGCCGCAGCAGTTGCAGACTGGCTGCCAGCTTTTTTGATGGTCAGGACCACATTGTACAACATGATCAATGCACCAAGCAGTACAAGCAGACCACCGACAGAGCGCAATACATAATAAGGATGCATGGCCACAACGGTTTCAGCAAAGCTGTAGACCAGATTGCCGTAGTCATCGGTAGCGCGCCACATCAAGCCTTGCATAATGCCGGATACCCACATGGCACAAATGTAAATGACCGTACCAATGGTATGAATCCAGAAGTGTGTATTGACCATAGATACCGAGTGAATGTCGGTTTTCCATAAGCGTGGCACCAGATGATAAATCGCACCAACCGAGACCATGGCGACCCAACCCAAAGCACCGGAATGCACATGGCCAATGGTCCAGTCGGTATAATGCGACAGAGCATTGACGGTTTTGAGCGACATCACCGGCCCTTCAAAGGTGGACATGGCGTAGAAGGCGAGTGAGACAACCATGAAGCGCAGTACATAATCGTCACGCAATTTGTCCCATGCACCGGATAAGGTCATCAAGCCATTAATTGCACCACCCCAGGATGGAATGATCATGGCAATCGACACCGCTGCTCCCAAAGAACCAGCCCAGTCAGGCAGAGCAGTATATTGCAGATGATGGGCACCAAGCCAGACATAACCAAACATCAGAGCCCAGAAGTGCAACACAGATAAACGATAGGAGTAGATTGGCAAATCAGCTTGTTTGGGAATGAAGTAATACATAATACCGAGGAAGCCGGCCGTTAAGAAGAAGCCCACCGCATTATGACCCCACCACCATTGAATCATGGCATCGTGTACGCCGGAGTAGATGGAATAGGAATGGGTCAAGGTGACGGGAATGGCCAATGAATTCACCACATGTAGATAAGTGATCATGATCATCATGCCGAGGAAGAACCAGTTGGCCACATAAATATGAGACACTTTTCTGTTCACGATCGTCATGATGAAATTGAACATATAAGAGACCCAGACGACGGCGATCAGGATATCAACCGGCCATTCCAGTTCGGCATATTCTTTGCCTTGTGTCCAACCCATGGGGAAAGAAATGACCGCTGCGACAATGACCAGGTTCCAGCCCCAGAAGGTGAACCAGGCCATTTTGTTGCTCCACAGGGGAACTGCACAGGTGCGTTGAACGATATAAAAGGCTGTTGCCATCAGCGTGCAACCACCGAAGGCGAAGATCACGGCATTGGTGTGTAAGGGGCGCAAACGGCCAAAACTCAGATACTCATTAAAGTTGAGCGAAGGAAAGGATAATTGCCATGCAATGAGATCGCCAACCAGGGCTCCGACAACCAGATAAACCACTGCACAGACTGCAAATGCCTTGACGATTGCCATATTGTAATTGGGGTTTTCCGGGGCTTTTTCAACCACAGTCTCCACCTCCTCGTGTTTAAAATGCATGCCGGATACTATTTATACGGCTATAGTTGTACATATTTTTTTTGGGGGCTCTTTTGCATGTTAGCGATAGCCCCATTTTTACAGTTTTATGGAGTGTAGAGCTCGTTTAATGGGCTTTAAAAGGATGGTAATGAATGCATACAAATGTAGAACACACACCTTCGATGAGTGTCGGAGGTGTTTTATTTAGCTCAGGCTTTCGGATATTTTTTATAGCGGCCACAGTGTTTGCAATCTTGAGCATGCTGATCTGGATGGGGCAGCTGGTTTTTTCGTTGGCATTGCTGCCTGAGCATTTATCTGCTTCATCGTGGCATGCTCACGAAATGATTTATGGTTACGGTCTGGCTGTAATAGCCGGCTTTTTGCTTACCGCAGTCAGAAACTGGACAGGTATTCCAACCTTGCATGGGACTCCGTTACAAGCCTTGGTGTTGTTATGGGTGGTAGCAAGGCTAGCTCCGTTTGTGCCGCTTTCATTGCTGCCGGTTGAACAGGCTATGTTGCTTGGAGCGGTGTGTGACGGGTTGTTTATCATTGCATTGTCAATCGCATTAACCGTACCGGTGGTGCAGGCGCGGTTATGGAAAAATATGGGCGTGGTTAGCAAACTGTATTTTTTCCTGCCGGGTCATGTGTTATATAGTTTGGATCAATTCGGCCTGTTTGCGGATGGTCGACGCATTGGTTTGTATATTGGTTTGTACATGATTTTATCGTTGTTGTTGCTGTTGTCGCGGCGGGTGATTCCGATGTTTATTCAGCGTGGTATTGGTGGAGACATTATATTGCGCAATGATTTCCGTGTCGATATGGCTTGTTTTTTGGTGTTTCTGATGTTTGCCATCAGTGATATCTTTTTTGTAGCGCCAGTCTTGACTGCGTGGCTGGCGGGGGGGCTGGCCGTGTTGCATGCGGTGCGCTTGAGTGGTTGGTACCATAGAGGTCTGTGGCAGAAGCCGTTATTGTGGGTGTTGTATCTGGCTTATGGGTGGATGGTGATTGGTTTCGCCTTGAAGTGGGCGGTGTTGCTGTTTGGTGTTTCACCTTTTCTGGCCACCCACGCTTTTGCTGTTGGTGGTATCGGTATGATGACGCTTGGCATGATGGCGCGTATCTCTCTGGGGCATACTGGCCGCAATATTATGCAGCCGCCAGCAGGTCTGGGCTGGATGTGTGCGTTGTTTATGTCAGCTGTATTCGTGCGAGTGCTGTTGCCGCTCGTATTTATAAACAATGATGTGGTTCTGATGGCTGTTTCACAGGTATTATGGATCGTGTCCTTCATGTTGTTTTTATATCATTATATTTTAATGTTGCTGCAGCCGCGCATTGATGGGAAACCGGGCTGATGCTGAAAGTATTGTTGATCGAGGCCGACTCCTGAGCCAATTGGCCTGCATCATGCTAAGCAGGTTAGCTTGGCGTTTTGCATCTGCGGAGCGCTGAGCAAAGGAGTATTGTGCCGCGATATGATCAGCTTCATTAAACAATGTGTGTTTCTGTTAATGCTATTGTCTGTCTCTGTTGGCATAGCAGGGAAATTCGGCTTTTCGCCGGAGTTTTTGCAAGAGATCGCCGCGCAGTTCGGCTATAGAGCGCAGGATCGTGTGGTAGCATGGCAAGAGTTGATTGAAAAAAATCAGGCTGGTGATGATTATCAGAAGATATTTGCGGTGAATCGCTTCTTTAATAAAGTACGTTTTATTTCGGATAAAAAACATTGGGCTCGTAATGACTATTGGGCAACACCAGTGGAATTTTTATCTACCAATGGTGGTGATTGTGAAGACTTTTCGATTGCCAAGTATTTCACCTTACGCGAACTCGGTGTGCCGGATGAAAAGCTACGCATTACCTATGTAAAAGCCTTGAGGCTGAATCAGGCGCATATGGTGTTGGCATATTACCCGACATCGCAAAGTGATCCCTTGATTCTGGATAATCTGATCAAAAAAATTCGCCGAGCTTCAACACGTAATGATTTGTTGCCGGTTTACAGTTTTAATGGTAAAGACTTGTGGGTAGCAAAAGAAAGAGGCCAGGGGCGCAAGCTCGCAGGTGGATCGCAACGTATCGATTTGTGGCGTGATTTGAATGTGCGTATGAAAAAAGAACGCAATCTTGGTTTAAGTTATACCATAGAGAGCATGATAAAATGAACCGCTACAATAGCTTGTTAAACATGATTGAAATGAACAGAGGATGGAATAATGACCTTATCTCGCCAGTTAATTAGCTTAATCTTTGTGACATTTGTGCTTATTTTTTCAGGCACATTCTGGATCAGTGTAGAAAACACACGTTCTTATTTGATGCTGCAGTTGGCCACACAGACTCAAAGTGCAGCCGATGCGCTGGGTTTATCGCTGGTGCCGTATATGCAAAACAAAGATATTGCGGCCATGGATACCATGGTCAATGCGATGTTCGACAGCGGTTATTATAAATCGCTGAAGCTGAGTAATATGTCTGGAGAGACGTTGATTGAGCGTGAAAACACATCACAGCAGGAAGCTGTGCCACAATGGTTTATTGAGCAGCTTTCGCTGCTGACACCAACGGCTGATTCAATTATTACCACCGGCTGGACTCAAGCTGGCCGTTTGCAGCTTAGTGCGCATCCAGGTTTCGCATACCAAAAACTGTGGCAGACCAGTGTTGATATGCTGCAATGGTCATTGTTGGCTTTTATTCTTTCGCTGCTGGCTGTACTGCTAATTCTCAGAGCTATTCTCAGGCCTTTGGATGCAGTGGAGCAGCAAGCCTTGGCGATCAGTCAACGTGAATTTCCTGTGCTTGAGGATATTCCACGTACACGTGAGTTGAAACGGGTGGTGCTGGCGATGAACAAGATGTCAGCCAAGGTGGAAGGATTTATCAGCAAATTGACGCAGCGGGCGGAACTCCTGCGCCAGGAAGCGCACTACGATGCGTTGACCGGTCTGGTTAATCGGCGTGCTTTTTTGGCGCAGCTGAACAATATTATCAAGGATCATGAAAAGGGGGGATCGGGTGCTTTAGCGGTGGTGCGTATGAGTGGTTTTGCCGATTATAATCAGCAGCATGGTCATCAGGCCGGTGATGATTTGCTGGTTGAAGTGGGCAAGGCATTGAATGAAATAAGTGATCAATATCCGGCCTCCACCACGGCCAGAATAAGCGGCACTGATTTTGCAATTATTTTACCCTTGGCGGACGCTGATATTGCTGATGAATTTGGGCTTTTATTCTCGGCCAAACTCGATGCTCTGGCGGATCGTTTGAAACTGGATGCAATTGCGCAAATTGGCATTGCCTGTTTTGATCATGACAAACAAATCGGTCATGTGCTGGCTGATGCGGATACTGGCTTATCGTTGGCTGAACAGGCCGGTGTGAATACTTACGCATTGCAGAATAAAAGCAGTGAAGTTGGCGGTAATCAGCAATGGCAGGCATTGATTGAAGATGCGATTCAAGATGGACGCATTCGTTTGCAATCTCAACCGGTGCTGGGCACAGGGCGTGAGGGTATGTACAGCGAGGTGTTGATTCGCATGAAAGGTGATGATGGTAAATATATATCACCGGGTGCATTCACATCAATGGCGGAACGGCTCGGTCTGAATGGCGAACTCGATCGTCATGTGATTGAGCGTGTGGTTCAGCTGCTCAAAGTCGATTCGGCGATGCCGTTGGCGGTAAATATCGCAGCATCTTCAATGCGGGATGAGGTCTTGCTGAGATGGCTGGATAAGTATTTTGCCGAGCATGGCGATGTGGCGTGTAAGATGTATTTTGAAGTGACTGAACATGCGTTATTACAAGATGATGAGGCGGCCAATGACTTTATTACGCTGGTGCATAAACATGGTGGTAAAGTGGTCATGGAGCATTTTGGGACACGACTGAGTTCATTCCAGAGTCTGCGTCAGTTAAAATTGGATTATATCAAGATTGATGGCAGTTATACCCGTCACATCGCTGAACACAGTGATAATCAATTCTTTTTGCAAACAGTCACCGATATCGCCCATGGCTTGGACATTCAGGTGATTGCTGAACATGTAGAATCAGAGGCTGATTTTAATGGCCTGCAAGGCATCGGAATCAATGCTATGCAGGGGTATTATCTGGGTGAACCACAGCCGTTGGACTAGTGTTTATGACAAGCTCGACAGAAATGTGAAGAGTGAAAAACTCACCATGCTTAATAATACGATGAATGCAAATGTAACTTTATCGTGGTAAACGGATGTGCGGGTGTCATCAGTGTAATAAGGGTCGTTTATGATCATATTGAATCTCCTTCGTTGTTGAAGGGCGACTTTGGCGATTAAACAAAGTAATACTGTGATTCGTGTCACCTATACTGCGAGTTATGAATCATGGCGAGCTTCGATGGCATGAATCAGGCTGGTTAGGGTCTGGTTTACCGGCGCAGTGGATTGGGCATGTGTAGTTTGAGTGGCCACGTAACCATTGATGTAATCTACTTCGGTAGGCCTACCCGCTTCAATATCCTGCCACATGCTGGTTTTAACGGGGCCCATGGCGAGGGTGATTTCGATATGTTTACTGATGTCTGTTGCTCCGATATTGATGCCACGTGTTTGGGCAAGACGTACGGTCTCCTGCATGGCCTGTTGTACGGTAATTAACGTATCTGCATGGGCGGCCATGTCGCGGGCATGGCGGCGGGTGATGGCGGTGATAGCATTAAAACCACAATTCCATAACAGCTTGCGCCATAACATGGCGGCCGGATCAGCATCAATGCGAGCTGCTACATTGGCGTGTTGAAAGGCTTCAATCAATAAGGCTAGCAGATGATCGCTCGAGCCTTGTTGCCATAAGCCCAATCGTATTCCGCCTGCGGCAGAATGAATAACATGGCCGGGGCGCTCTAATCGTGCGCCAATAAATGCCGTGCCTGCGACGACGCTGTTGTGGGCAAAAGCTGCGGCAATGCGATCGGGGGCTTCGACACCGTTTTGCAAGCTTACCAGCATCGTATCAGGCTGGATGATGCCTTGCAGGGCGCTGAGCATGGCTGTGAGCCCAGTCATTTTGCAGCTGATGATTATGATCTGGCAGGGTTTTAAATGCGTTATATCGGCGCAGGTATTGATCGGGATGATCTGCGTTTCACCGTCAGATTCATGCCTTAAACCGTTGCGTTGCAAGGCACTCAAATGCTTGCCGCGTGCCAGTAATAGCACATCAAAACCGGCTTGTTGTAACTTGCTACCATAGTGGCAACCAATGGCTCCCGCACCTGCAAATCCGATTTTCATGATTACCTCCATGACCTCGCATCGATACGGCGCTATGATGCTGTCCGCTGGTAAATATAGCGACAAAGATGATGCAGAAAAGGGGTTAGAGATGCCAAAAGAACAGCTGCGTAAGGATGCGTTCGAATACCACCGCTTACCGACTCCGGGGAAAATCAGTATTCGGCCAACAAAACCGTGTTTAACCCAGCGCGATTTGGCGCTGGCGTATACGCCGGGTGTGGCGGAGCCGTGTCTGGCGATTGAAGAGAATCCTGAGCTGGCCGATGAATTCACTGCCCGCGCCAATCTGGTCGGCGTAATTACCAATGGTACTGCGGTATTGGGTCTAGGTAATATCGGAGCGTTGGCGAGTAAACCGGTGATGGAGGGTAAGGGCGTGTTGTTCAAACGCTTTGCTGATATCGATGTGTTTGATATTGAACTCGATGAATCTGATCCGATGAGCATTGTGGAAACCGTAGCGCGTATGGAGCCAACCTTTGGCGGCATCAATCTCGAAGACATCAAAGCGCCGGAATGTTTTATCATCGAAGAAGAATTGAAAAAGCGCATGAATATCCCGGTGTTGCATGATGATCAGCATGGTACGGCAGTGATTCTGGCAGCGGCTTTTTTAAACGCTCTATTGTTGCAGAATAAAAAAATCGAAGCAGTGACCATTGTTTGTCTGGGAGCCGGTGCGGCTGGTTTTGCTTGTATGAAGCTGATTGAACAGCTCGGCGCAAAACGTGAAAACATTCTATTCCTCGATCGTAAAGGGGTGATCAGCAAGGATCGTGATGAAGAGCTGCCTCCGCACAAAGCTTATTTTGCCACCGATCGTGCCGAGCGCACGTTGGCCGAAGCGATGCACGGTGCCGATGTGTTTGTCGGTTTATCGCAGGGCAATATGGTGTCGCCGGAGATGTTGAAATCAATGGCGGCAAGGCCGTTGGTGTTTGCCATGGCCAATCCCGATCCGGAGATTGATTACGATTTGGCCATGGGTACCCGTAACGATTTGATTATGGCCACAGGCCGTTCCGACCACCCCAATCAGGTGAATAATGTATTGGGTTTCCCATTCCTGTTCCGTGGCGCACTCGATGCGCGTGCCACAGCATTCAATGAAGAAATGAAAATGGCAGCAGTACACGCGCTAGCTGAATTGGCGCGTAAGGATGTGCCGGCATCGGTATTGCGGGCTTATGGTGTGAATGAGCTACGTTTCGGGCCGAAGTATATTTTACCCAAACCCTTCGACCCGCGTTTGATTGAAGTGGTGCCAGTGGCTGTAGCCAAAGCTGCTACGGAAACCGGGGTGGCACGTAAGCCGCTGGAAGATGCCGAAGCTTATGCGCACGAGCTGGCCGGCCGCATTGATTCATCGCGTTTGTTTATGCGCATGATTACCGACAAGGCCAAGGCTAATCCGATCCGTTTGGTCTTGCCGGAAGGTGAAGATGAGACGGTGCTGCGGGCAGCCATTGAAATGCGTGAAACGGGCATTGCGATACCCATGCTTATTGGTCGTAAAGAGCAAGTGCAGCAGATCTGTGATGATGCCCAGTTGGATCTGGATGATATCGAATTGATTGATCCCAACAGCGAAGATAGCCGCTTTACCAATCTGGCCGAAGCCTATTATGCAGATCGGGAACGCCATGGCGTGTTGCCGGATGATGCCGCCAAAACATTGCGTGGCGATGTGAATATTCTGGCGGCCATGATGGTGCGTCAGGGTTTTGCTGATGGTTTGTTGTCGGGTCGTACAGCGCATTACCCGAATGTGTTGCGGCCGGTGCTGCAGGTATTGGGTCATGATGGGCAGGGTGAACGCCATCATGTGTATGGCATGTATATGATGATCATGGAAAACAGCGCCTATTTTATGGCCGATTGTACGGTCAATGTGGATATGGATGCAGGGCAGTTGGCGGAGCTGGCCGAGCTTGCAGCCAGTACGGCTGTTTCACTCGGTTGCGAAGCGCGGGTGGCGATGCTGTCATTCTCGAACTTCGGCAGCGCCGATCATGCCGAAACCCGTAAAGTGGCTGAGGCGACGCGTATCTTGCATGAAACGCGGCCGGATTTGGTGGTCGATGGTGAAATGCAGGCAGATACGGCGGTCAATGCCACAATCCTTGCCCAATATCCGTTCAGTAAATTGAAAGAGCCAGCCAATGTGCTGGTCTTCCCGACCATGCAGGCGGGCAATATCGCTTATAAATTGTTGCGTGAACTTGGTGGAGGCACAGCAATCGGGCCGATTTTATTGGGCTTGCCGCAGCAAGCGCATGTATTGCAAACCGGCGCATCGGTGGATGATATTGTCAACATGGCAGCCATTGCCGCCGCCCGTGCTGCGGGTTCGTGAACAAAACACAGCGATGAATTTAAAGCCGCTGCATGGGGCGGATGCGTCGGAATGCGCAAGAAAGCGAAGCTTTTGATACTCAGCTTGCCACCAAGGGTGATATTATTCGCCTTGATCTGGATGGTGCTAAATATAAAGTTACAAAAGCCTTTGCCTGTGATGTTTTTCTTTTATGACTAGATCGTTTATTGCCAAACACACACGCAAACATGTAATGTTGATCGAATAAAGGTAGGGGCTATTCATTGTATGAAAAAAATATTGTTATATATAACTGCATTCATGGCATTGCTAAGTGCTCAAACGCTGCAGGCTGAAGAAATAAAATTCTATTATGCCGCGTTAGGTGCAGGTGCATATACTGTGGAATACACTGAAAGCCGACCAAACAGTGCGCTCTCAGTTAAAAAATCCAGCATTCCAGCAGGCCTTTTAAAGGTAGGTGTTGATGCGCCATTTTGGGGTGCAGAACTTCGCCTTGGTTTAATGGGCAGCGTTACTAGCAATCAATTTGCTATTGGCACATTGGGCAGTGCCAGCCCTTTCACGATCAACATACAAGCCAGTCCTTTCTTTTCTTATCTAGGTAAATTGCAATATCCTTTCACTGATGCATTCAAAATCTATGCCTTGCTTGGTGGCACAATGGCCAACTTCACCATTACTCCAACTGGAACAACCGTATTACTCAATTCCAGTGCCACCAAGACAGGTTTAACCTATGGTCTTGGTGCTGAATACAAACCTACGACTGACTTTTCCATTGGCATCGAATGGGTTCAGTATTGGACTAATGTCGATATGTCAATAACAACTGCAGGTCGCTCACGCGCATCATTTGGCGGATTCGGTCTGTCCGTCAGTAAATTGTTTGATTTTTAATCACAGCATACCTGACATGAAACGATTTATTTTATCTTTTTTACTGCTTGCAATATATGCATGGCCCATCCAGACATTTGCAGCAACGACAGTTGTCTCTGACACTGCTGCCAACAATCTCGTCAACCAATTTGTTCAAAATGCCACTACAATCAATGTTACCGCAGCCACATCTATTGCCATTGGAGTTGCTAACCAAATAGGCTTAGTAAGCACAACCAATCTGGGTACAATACAGGTTAATCCAGCACCTGCCGCAGCCACTCCAGTCATGATCGGGACAGCGATTGCCCCCAACAGTCTCACCGGCAGTATTATCTTAACCAATGGTAATATTGGCGGAACCACCAATATAGGCGGCATGGGCAGTAATATTGGCAGCCAAGGTGATGCAAACATCACGACGGCTTCTGGAATAGGTAACTTTGATGCTGCATCGCTTCAATTTGATTTCACAGTTACAGGTAATCCAGCTCCAACAGCGGTCACCTTTGAACTTGTATTTGCCAGCAATGAAACCATTGGTGCTGCCAACCCCGACACAGCTATTGTCATGGTTGATGGTGTCAATTTTGCCAAATTAAATAATGGTGGTTTATTAAACAATCAAACGGCCGGTATTCTGGTTGCAGGCACCCCCGGCATTGTTAGCGGCTTTAATAACGTCTCTCAAACACAAACTGTAACAGCAACCCTTGACCCTAATTTAATCACCCACCGTATTAAAATCGCCATTGCCGACAGTATTGATCGGCTACGCGACTCTGCTGTCATAGTGGCCAATTTCAGAGCTATCACCAGCCCGCAAGGCGGCATGGGGGTTGGCGATATTTTTCCACCCGTCATCACACTAGACCCTGCCGTCGGAGCAGCGATCACCAAGGAAGCAACCGCCCTGCTAACACCTGTTAATTTAGGAGCTGTCACTGTCACGGATAACTTCACACCACCAAGCCCATTACCACAAGCGATCCCCGTACCATCTGGCCCCTATGCTGTTGGTGCACGTCTGGTTACCTGGACGGCAATAGATGCCGCTGGCAATGTTGGCACAGTCACCCAAACGGTCACTGTCAATGACACCACCCCGCCTGTTGTTACAGCCCCCGCTGCCAAAGCGTTTTTAAGAGCATCGCCAACACTGAATGCGGATATCGCCGCATACTTGGCCACCGCTACAGCAGTAGATATTGTTGGTGTCGTTCTACCGATCACCAATAACGCTCCCGCAGCAGGGTTTCCAACCGGGGCAACCACAGTCATCATCAGTGCTACAGATGCAGCCGCTAATATTGGCACGGCAACAACCATCATCACGATCACTGGTGATATCACCCCCCCTATACTCACACCTCCAACTGCGGCCAATTTTGCAGCCAGTTCATCGGCTGGGCTTGCCGCCAACAATGGCGTTCTAGCAGCACACCTTGCCAACGTCACCGCAACAGATGCAGGCGGTATTCGATCCATTACGAACAATGCGCCAACAATATTCCCTGTTGGTGTCACGACTGTAACCTATACAGCCACAGATAATTTTGGCAACACCGCCACAGCAAACAGCAATATTACCATCACAGCTTTTATCGCTGCTGGCACCACAATTCCTGTTGCCAATGGGATCGATCAAATCCCTCCTAGAATCAAACTGGTGGGTAGCAAACAAATGAAAGTATTGCAGACAGCTATCGGAGCTTTATTTGTCGATCCTGGCGCAATCGTGGTAGATAGTTTTGATGGCGCAACACCAGCCCCCATTCCTGCAACCACCAGCATTGATACTTCCATCGTAGGCCGCACGATCCTGACCTATCAAGCCACTGACGCTGCTGGTAATAGTGCATCAATCATTCGCACTGTCGATGTAGTCGCGCCCATTGCCGGAGTAGATCTTTTACCACCCACCGTCACACCTCCAGCTGATATCCTGGTTGCTTCAACTGGTTTTTCTGGCATTGCAAAAGGTGACCCAAGTTTAAATGCGTTTTTTGGCACATTTGCAGCAGCAACAGTCACTGCCGTTGATAATATAGGGTTGGCTGGAGCGATTAGTAATAATGCGCCTGCCACCATCCCGGTCGGAAAAACCATCATCACATTCACAGCCAAAGATATTCAAGGAAACATAGGCACTGCCGATGCAGTAATCACCGTTACAGGCATTGCCCAAAACCCTGGAACAGCGACTGACTTTGATGCTGATGGCATTCCCGATGCATGGGAAAATCAAGTATTTGGTAACCTTATTACTGCCGCTGCGGGCACTGATTTTGACCTGGATGGCATCACCGATGCGGTGGAACGGATTCTTGGCACCAATCCCAAAGCAGTGAACAGCAATATATCTGGAGCAAGCACCGATTTAAAAGATGCAGTATTCCTCAACAATCCCAGTGACAGCGACAATGACGGTATTAGCGATATATTAGAAGATAACGCCAGTGTACTGGATGCTAGTGTTGTTACCGGCATTCCAGCGGCCACAGGTGCGACCACATTTACCATTCGTGGTAACGGCAGCCCTATCCAGTCTGTCGCAGTGAATCAAATCGGATCAGCTCCTGTAAATATCATTAGTAGCTACGGTGTATTATCATATAATGTACTCACATCCATTGGAGGGACAGCAACGATTCAAATCAATTCATCCCAGCCTTTTGGAGCAAATGCACAGTATTACAAAGTGGATGCAGCTGGAAATTATAGTCTGATTCCTGCTAGCAATCTCACTCAAATCGGAGCTAACACCATCAGCCTAACTCTCACTGACGGAGGTGCATTTGACTTGGATGGTGTTGCAAATGGTGTCATTGTTGACCCCATTGCCTTTGGCACAGCACCGCAGGTATTGGGAGCGAATGGAGGTGTCGGTGATGGAAAAGGCGGCTGCAGCTTATCGCCCGGCAACACATTTGACCCATTATTACCCGGTTTACTGATATTAAGTGCATATTATGTATTGCTTCGACGCAAACGAACACATTACAACTGATGTTTTTCTGCGGCATGGCTGCTGTCCCCTGTCGATCATAGCATTCTGCGAAAGTAAAAGTCTAAGAAGTAATGTTGCGTTATCTGTGGAGTAATAAGCATGCCATGATCAAGCTGAAAAACCGTATTCGCTTTGAGCCGAACTTCGGCAGGAATCTGGTAGGGATTTCCACATCCCGGTTCAGCTTTCTGATCATCTTTAAGGATAGACCGCGCTTATATGCCAGTACCTCATCAACACGACTAGCTCTGCCAATCATAGCTCAAGTAAAAAAGAGCTAAAGAAGTCCAGAGTTTCATCAGAAACTCAATGCTAGCCCAGTTGCTCTTTGATGATGCGGTTGAGTGTATCGAAGTGAATGGGTTTGCTTAAAATACAGCTGTTCTTGATGAGCTTGGCATCGTCCAGAACATGCTCTTTGTCGTAACCGGTTAAAAATACGACGGGTAAATCCGCAGATGTTTCTCTGATCCACTTGGCCAGTTCCATGCCGCCACAAAGGGGCATGACTACATCGAGCAGGGCAAGGTCGAGTTCGTGTTGGTGGGTTTTGAATATCTCAAATGCCTCTAAACCATCTTTTGCCTGCAATACCCGATAGCCCATCACTTCCAATACTTCGGCGGTGATTTCACGCAGCTGTTGCTCATCATCAGCCAGCAGGATGAGCTCTCCTGTGGCCTGAATGTCCGCTGTCGCCGGCAGGGTTTCAGGAACACTTTCGACTTGTTTGAACAAGGGAATGAAAATATGAAAGCTGGAGCCCTTGCCGATGCGGCTTTCAACTTCGATAAAGCCGTGGTGCGTTTTGATTGCACCAAAAGCCATGGCTAGCCCCAGTCCTGTACCTTTGCCCTGCTCCTTGGTGGTGAAAAAGGGTTCAAATAAATGTTCGAGCTGCTGTTCAGGAATGCCACAGCCATTATCGCTCACACTTAATCGGGCATATTCTCCGGCTTTGAAATAGCTGTGCTTTTTTATGAACTTATGATCGGTCTGAAAGTGTTGAAGGGTGATGCTAATGCATGGCTCGGCCACATCTTCAACAGCATCGCGGGCATTGTTGATCAAATTCATCAGTATTTGATGTAACTGTGTCGCATTACCCTGAATGGATAATGTGTCTGCACAGATATCTTGCTCGACGGTAATGTTCTCTGGAATTGATGTACTGAGAAATTTAAGTGTTTCTTTGATGAACGGTGTGAATGGCAATGGTTTTATGTCCACCCGGTCTTTTCGGGCAAAGGTAAGCAGTTGTTTGATCATATCGGCAGCACGAAATGAAAGCTGTTCAATATTATCCAGATTCTGCAATGCGTCAGGATTATCCTGCATTTTTTTGGCCAAAAAAATGTTACCTGTAATGCCAGCCAGCATATTATTAAAATCATGTGCAATGCCGCCGACCAGTGTGCCGATGGCTTCCATTTTTTGAGCTTGTTGGAATTGTTTTTCCATCAGATCCAAATCAGTCAAATCGGCATGGGTGCCGACATAGTGGGTGATTACCCCTTCAGTATTGATGATGGGGGCGATGGTCAACATGGCTGGATAAAAGCTGCCATCCTTGTTTTTATCGATCACTTTACCTTGCCAGATATTGCCGTTTGTAATGCATTTCCACATCGATTGATAAAAAGCCTTGTCCTGATTGCCACTATTGAGAATGCGGGGAGTTTGGCCGATGGCCTCGTCGGCGCTATAACCGGAGATGTGGGTGAAGGCCGGATTGATGTATTCAATGATGCCGTTGTGATCGGTGATGAGAATCGATTCACCGGCATGTTCAATGGCTTGCGATAGTTTACGCAATAATGCATCGGTGCGTTGTTGTTTTAATTCGGTGGCAGCACGCTCGGCAAAGATCACCAGTGTATTGATGATTTGTTGCTGTTCCCGGATAGGTTTATCATCGATCACGCCCATGTGACCAATAACACGGCCATCATCATCCCGCATGGGTACACCGACATAGCTTTCAGCTGCAACATCGACCAGCCAGTGATCTTCAGGAAAGGTGGCTTGCAAGTCCTGGGCATAACTCAAGGTCTGACCTTTGATGATTTGCTCACATGGTGTGCCGGCAAGCGGGTATTCAATATCTTCCACTAGCTGTTGATCGATGCAGATGGCCAGTGTGTGTGCTGTGGGGATATCGCAGGGCAATAGTTCTGCGACAAAGACAATCTTTGAGTCCAGTGCTTGCGCGGTTGAGCTGACCAGAGCCGGGAAAAACGCTCCACCGGAAGCTGTGGCGCAGAATTGAGAAATCAACTGCAGCCTTTTTTCAGCTCGTTTGCGTTCGGTGATATCCTGCACGATAGCCATTGATTTGGAGGCTGAGTCATCTGGATTATAGATACTTTCATATTGTTCATGCACCCACTTGATACGTCCATCTTGCATCAGTAATCGGTAGGTGAGATTGTGCGGCAGCTGGGTGTTCAAAGCGTTTTTATAGGCATGTTGCGCAGTGTCCCGATCTTCAGGGTGAATGATGTTCAATAAAGATGCATAGGTGATGGGCTCTGTATCCGGCTCCAGTTCAAAGATATGGCGAGCTTCTTTTGAGCATAGGATTGTATTGCTGTCAGCATCGTGTTGCCAGTAACCCAGATGGGCAATGCGCAGTGCTTCCTGATGTTGCTGTTGATTTTGTCTGAAGGCATCGTCGCTTTGCTGACGCTTGATGGCAAGAGCCAGCATATTGGCGATAAGCTGTATGAAACGTGTGTCATCGTGGCTGAAACATTTGCATGTTGCGCTATGGCAGCCCAGTACACCCCATGCATGAGCGCCGCCTTCGATCACGATGCTCATGCCGCTGACGATATTATGATCAAGCAATAGTTGCGGGGCGCTAAAGCGTGTTTCGGTATGTAAATTTTCCATGATCACAGGCTGCTTGCATTGCAGTGTGTAACTGGCTTGTGAGCCTGTGTCTGCTTCTACCAGCGCATGGCCAACCAGCCCCTGTTTCCAGCCAATGCCAGCACGCAGCAGTAATCGCTTAGCATCGGCCTGTAGCTCCAGTATCTTGCAATATTCCACTTTTAAATTGTCGGCAATCAGTGTGGTGGTTTTTTGAAACAATTCATCAAGACCCATGCCGGACAAAGCATCCAGGCTCAAGCTGCGGATGATATTCTGCTGTTGTTCAAAGTGTTTAATTTTTTCGTTTGTTTGCATGTTATGGCTGAAGGTGGTTGCTTATATAAGGGGCTTTGCCTGAACGTTTCATGTTACCTCCATGGATAAACATGCATCTATATTGCACATTATAAACAAAATGGCACTGGTTTGTATATAACAGGGCGGTTTCAAGATCCAAGTTTATATGGCGCTAGGAGTCTGTCGGACTTATGAGAAATCTACTGCGCGGCAGGGTAAGTGGCCTAAAATATCCTGATTTATCGTCACATAGTTGCCACTATGATTCTCAAAATCATGCTGTTTTTGACTCACTTCCCCACCTGCTCGCTA
>JAUZQK010000067.1 GCA_030951025.1 Mariprofundus sp.
TGCTGCTTTGGGTGGCGCTTGTTGAATGCTTTTATACATCAGTTGTGAGCTGGATAATTAGCATCAAATCAATGATTCAAGCACCTTATCCAGCTTGGCTTTCAATTTCACAATACCATCGATGCGCACAACCGGTGAATGCGGGCACAGGCTTTGGCATTCGAGTATTTCATACGAAATACCCGATGCCATCAACTCATCAGCCAATGCCCTGCCACCATAATCAGCACAGCGTGGCCCATGACATACACCAACTTGCTTGAATTTCGAAGCATCCATAGTCGCTCGCATCGTCAAGACCATCAATCCTTGTTGGCTTGCCTCGCATTGCGGCCAGGCCGGCGGTTGCGGTTGTTACGCGGGCGACGCGCTTGGCTGGGATTATGACGACGCTGTTCAGGCCGCTGACGACGTACTTCCATCTCAGCCTTTTCATCTTCTGCCGATGGCTCAAAACCCGGTACAATGACTTTCGGAATACTCGTTTTAATCAAGCGTTCGATATCTGCCAACAGCTTTTTCTCTTCAGCACAGACCAGTGATAATGCTTCACCACTATTGCCCGCCCGGCCAGTGCGGCCAATGCGATGCACATAATCTTCCGGCACGTTGGGCAATTCAAAATTCACCACATGTGGCAGCTGATCGATATCCAAGCCGCGTGCGGCGATATCGGTGGCTACAAGCACCCGAATACTGCCACCCTTGAATGCTGCCAAGGCTTTGGTGCGTGCTGTCTGGCTTTTGTTTCCATGAATCGCTGCAGCCTGAATGCCATCACTTTCCAATTGCTTGGTTAAGCGATTGGCACCATGCTTGGTTTTGGTAAATACCAGCACCTGTTGCCAATCACCGTGCGAAATCAACTGCGACAATAAAGCACGTTTCTTCAGCTTGCCAACCGGATGAATGACTTGTGTCACCTGATGCGCAGTTTGATTGCGCGCCACTTCAACAAAGACCGGAGATTTCAAAAAGCCACTGGCCAGTTGTTTGATTTCTTTGGAAAAGGTCGCAGAGAATAATAGGTTCTGACGTTTTTGTGGCAGCATCTTTAAGACACGCCGAATATCATGGATAAAGCCCATATCGAGCATGCGATCCGCTTCATCGAGCACAAAAAACTCAACCTGCGATAAATCCACTTTGCGCTGATTGGCCAGATCCAACAAACGACCCGGAGTCGCTACCAACACATCCACGCCACGGCGCAGCTTTTCAATCTGTGGGTTGATACCAACACCACCAAATACCACAGTCGAACGCAAAGGCAGGTATTTACCATAGGTGGCCACACTCTCAGCCACCTGAGCAGCAAGCTCACGGGTAGGCGTTAAAACCAGCGCCCGTACCGGACGACTTCTATTGCTGCGTTCCGGATGTGTTTTTTGCATGATGTGTAACATCGGCAGGGTAAAACCGGCTGTTTTACCTGTACCAGTTTGTGCGCCAGCCAGAATGTCATGGCCTTCAAGAATCACCGGAATCGATTTTTCCTGTACCGGTGTCGCGCTTGTATAGCCCTGATCCTTCACCGCACGCAGCAGCTCGGGTGATAAACCCAGTTGTTCAAATTTCATTTTGTATTAGTCCATTGCATCCGCCATATCTGCTTGTCTTGATTGAAAAGGCAGAAATCACTGAATGTGTTGGATGCTTATAATTTTCCTGAATCGCCGGTCATCAGTGCTTGGCCGGGTAGAAGATAAAAGGGGAACCTCTCATCTGGAGGTGGCGCACACTGATGGTTATTTAGCAAAGCGCAAGTAAATCGCAATATAAATCGATTTATAAATCGCAATATGAATCAATTTGTGAATCAAGATATGAACTCAAACATATAAATCAAAATGTGTGCAATCAAGCACACCCGCCCACACAGCATTAATGATCTGTGCGAATCTCCAACACCTGCTCATACAACACATAATCATTCTGCTCAGCCTGTTGGCTGGCTTGGCGCAGATGTGCAGATGCAGCTGGCGTAAGCGGGTCGGCAAGCAGGCTACGATAAACATTTTTATAGAAATGATCAGGTATCACCCTGACTCGGTAATGCAGGCTGGCAGTTGTGGACGGTAATGGTGTTGCTGTGAACTGACGCGATTCACCCGGCATCAAACGTGTATCGCGCATTTCCTGCCAACCGTTATTGTATGCCACTTCCCGTACGATTTCCCATTGCCAGTGTTGTAAGACCTTCTGATCTGCATCGCGAGCTTCTGCTTCAACAATGACTTTAGGTGTAACATAGGTTGGGAATGCATGGCCAATCCAGACAGAGCTGATCGAGAGTGAAGCCGTATTTTTGGATTGAGACAAGCTAAAACGCAGCCCTTTTTTAACCATCTCAGGATCATGAATACCACGAAACTCATGTTTGCGATCCGGCATGTGACACTGTTGACAAGTTACGCCCTGATCTGAAAAACTACTATTTTTCCATTCGGTTAATGTGTTCTCTAAAGGCTTTCCATTAATCGCCATCGGGGCTGGAAACTGATGGCAGGATGCACAGAACTGTGATTGTTCAAAAGCCTTGGTGGCGGTAAAGCCACCGTGTGCGGGTGTATTCTGTTGGCCAAGCGATGCTGTTGTTTTTAAAGGTGGCCCAAAGCGCTTCCAGCCGCGCACATGGCAAACAGCACAACTAACACCGCTATGGCGCAAAGGTAGTGTGCTTGTTGCATCCATATTGGCATCGGAATCAAAACCCTCTGCGTGCTTCAATCGCAGTGCAATCGATGCATCCATGACTTTAGGATCAGTATATAATTGCTCTTTCAACGGCGCATGGCAGATCAGACAATCATTGGCATTAGCATGCCCCATATCCGGAAACTGACCCACCAGCCCCGCTGAATAAGCCTGAGCATGTTTACTGGATTTCCAAACATTAAATTGCTCGGCATGGCATTGAGCACAGGCTTCAGGATGCAGATCAATTTCCAACGTTGACCAATCATGTGGTGCTGTAGCAGTGGTGGCAGATGGCTCTTGCCAATAATCATCCGGCAAACCGGGATCTGTCGCTGCTGCTGCCATCAACAACAAACCACTCAACAGCAATGTAAAAGCCAAAATAATCTGTTTTTTCACACCAACTCCATCACGGTTGCAAATCACTGTTCAGCATCAATATTTAGAATATCCATGAGTTTCTCATGCATGCAATAAAAAGGCGATCCCTTATACAAGGATCGCCTTTTCCACTGTTGTAGATTATTTATGACGCTGTTCTTTTAAATACTGCATTCTGTATGAACGGTAATAGGCCGCCATGGCAGTGAGTTCTTTTGAGTTTTTCTCAAACTGATTGCCTTTCATCGGATTGAGCATGCAATAATTGATCATTTGATCCAGGCTAACCACATCCCCCACCATCTTCACAAAATGCGGGAAATTCTGGTTACGTTCCAAATGCAATAAATCATATTCAGCATGACACGATAAACATGCGACTCCAGATGTACCGAGACTCTCATCACTCCACATTTTTTTACCCAGCGCTACAGCTTGCTGAAAATTATCAAACGCATGTTTACGGATCGGGGTATTCTGGTTGGCTGAACAAGGATTCATGGAACAAGGATTAGCTTTCATACTGCATGGGTTCATGGATTTTTTCATCGAACACGGATTGCATGGGTTCATGTGTTTTTTCATCGAACATGGATTGCATGGGTTCATGTGTTTTTTCATCGAACACGGGTTGCGCGGATTCATGTGTTTTTTCATCGAACACGGGTTGCACGGATTCATATGTTGTTTCATGGCACATGGGTTGCACGGGTTAGATCCTGCAAAAGCAGGCGCTGAAACCATGCCGACACTGATAACCATTGCCGCGATCAGGCTTATAATATTTTTCATTTATTTCCTCCAGTGATAATAAACCGGTATAAACGGTCATAATGGTACAGGTCGTGGAAAAGCTAATCTTATTACAGCCTGATGATGCCCATTAAGCCGGTCCAATCACAGGCGGCCTGCGCACACAGGCATTATTTTTCAGCCCCATGTAAGTATGCATTAGGGCTTCACGACATAGCCCGCATACATGGAGTAAACATGCTCTTGCCTGAACTTATTGAAAATACTTATCATGGATTTACTATCGTATTGCTGTTCACACTCACAATACTGCCACTATGGGTCGTTATTTGGTTTTTCACCGAGACTATCCAAAGCCGGAAACAGACAGCGGCTTTCCGCATGGAAAAGCACAGGAGTAAGCCATGAACCACGTTGAACATTTCCCACTGATGATTGCAAATACCGGAAAGGAAGATCACAAAAACTTGCAAGGAGTACCGTTGCAAGTGACATCGCCTTATGATGATCAGCTGATTGCCACAGTAGCCACAGCCAATGCCACCGCTGTGGAACTGGCTTTGGCGCAGGCAAGTGATGTCTTTGCCCATCGAGCGGCCTGGATACCACGTGATCAGCGCATCAGCATATTGCAGCGTATGAGCGATTTATTAACAGAACAGGCTGACGGTTTAGCGCGCGGTGCAGCTCAAGAAGGCGGCAAGCCACTGATCGATTCGCGCATCGAAATGACGCGCTGTATCGACAGTATTCGTATCTGTATCGACACCTTGCGCAGTGATACAAGCAGCCCGCCTGTGATGGGTCTGAATACTGCTTCAAAAAACCGTACCGTGCTGATGCAGCAGGAACCTATAGGCGTGGTGGTGGCGGTGAGTGCCTTTAATCACCCACTTAATCTGATTGCTCACCAGCTTGCTCCGGCCATTGCTGCGGGTTGCCCGGTGATTATCAAGCCGGCTGGAGATACCCCGTTATCATGTTTCAGGCTGGTTCGATTGTTTCATCAGGCGGGCATCCCAAAAGCATATTTGCAGTGCATTGTGCCTGAAACACGAACATTGGCTGAAACACTGGTGACGGATAAGCGGGTAGGCTTTTTCAGCTTTATCGGCAGTGCAAAAGTCGGCTGGCATTTACGCTCCCGATTAGCGCCCGGCACACGCTGTGCGCTGGAGCATGGCGGTGTAGCACCTGTCATCGTATGCCAGGATGCCGATCTGGAACAAGCACTGCCCGGATTGATGAAAGGCTGTTTTTATCATGCCGGCCAAGTATGTGTATCGGTGCAACGCATTTTTGTCCATGCATCCATTGCACGCAGCCTGGCCAGCCAGATGGTCCATAAAGCCAAAGTATTGGTGGTGGGTGATCCGATGTCCGACCGCACCGAAGTCGGTCCATTGATTCGCTCCACTGAAGTGGATCGCGTTGATTTATGGGTGAAGGAAGCAGTCGCTGGCGGCGCTCAACTATTATGTGGTGGAGATAAACTCGATTTCCATTGTTACGCACCCACCATTCTGTTTGATCCACCATACGATGCCAGTGTTTCCACCCGCGAAGTGTTCGGGCCTGTGGTATGCATCTACCCGTTTACAGATGTTGAAGCAGCAATCGCCGAGGCCAACAGCTTACAAGTGGCATTTCAGGCTTCCGTGTACAGCAGCGATATCAACACAGCGCTCGGCATTGCCAGGCAGCTGGATGCATCGGCAGTGATGATAAATGATCACACTGCATTCCGGGTCGATTGGATGCCCTTTGCCGGTTTGAAACATTCCGGCCTCGGTGTTGGTGGCATCCCCTATACCATCCACGATATGCAAATCGAAAAGATGATCGTCATCCATTCCGATGCAATCAATTAATCAAATGCGATCAAGTAGTCAAAAACATACATCGCAAATAGCGATGATCAAGCCGCTGAAACGGATGAATATTATCACCCGAAACTGGAATTGGTCGGTGATCTAAAATTCACCCTCGCCAGTATTAACGATGTCATTGATATGCTGGGGCCAATCAAACGCGACCTTTCCCAACAAAGAAA
>JAUZQK010000068.1 GCA_030951025.1 Mariprofundus sp.
AACATTATATCCCTTTGGGTGATCATGATATCGAAGCTGTGGTGGCTGAGATTGAGCGCCTCAAACCTGATGTGGTGCTGAACAGCATCAATGGTGATTCCAATATTGCTTTTTTTCATGCTCTGAAAGATGCAGGTATCAGTGCCAAAGAAATCCCTGTGATTTCGTTCAGTATGGGTGAAACGGTGCTGGCTCAAATGCATGGCGATGCAGATGCAACCGGCCATTATGCTGTGTGGAATTACTTTCAAAGCATTGATAATCAGAAAAACCGTGATTTTATTCAGGCTTTTCAAATACGATTTGGATCAGATATTCCACTCAGTGATCCGATGGAGGCAGCCTGGCTCGGAGTGAAATTGTGGGCAAAGGCGGTTCGTGCTGCACAAACTGATGATGTCGGTGTTATTCGGACAAGCATAGGCCATCAAAGCATTGTTGCGCCGGAAGGTATTGTTTCAATCGATCATCATAGCCACCATAGCTGGAAAACAGTGCGCATAGGGCAAATTCGTTCCGATGGTCAGTTTGATATATTATGGACATCGGCAGAGCCGGTGCGACCGGATCCATTCCCTCCGTTTATATCCAAGCCAGAGGCTGCGCTTAAACTCGAACAGCTCTATCAAGCTTGGGGTAATCAATGGGCGAAACCTGCTTCGAGTAATAAAAGCTTAGGTAGCAGGCCTTGATATGCAGATGAAGGTGTTGCCGCAGGCCAGTCGTTCGTTGTTTGGTGAGTTCATGTTGCTCATCACCATGATCTTGTTGCCGTTCTTTTTTATTATTGGCGTTTATGTTTTAAATAATTTTAATCAGGTAACCGAAAAAGTATATCTGCATGGTTTGGAGAACTTGGCTGAGGCAAAAGCCAGTGCAATTAATTTATATATTGATAATCATATTCGGCGTGCTGAAGCCTTGGCAATCATGCCGGTGACCCAACAGGCGATGTCGGATATGTTTGATGTGTTTCATCAGAATGGTATCAATTCAGCAGCCTATCAGCAGGTCAGTGAGCGTTATGAAAAGACGTTTGGGCGCTATTATTCACTGTGGAATTATTACGATTTATTCTTGATTGATGTTGAGGGTGATGTTGTATTCAGCATCGAACATGAAAGTGATTTGGCCTCAAATTTAAAGACCGGGGCATATCGCGATACCGGTTTGGCTCAGGTATTCAGGCAAGCGGTGACAATGTTGCAAACCAGTAATAGCACGATGGCCTATTATGCGCCATCCAAAGAAGCGGCGGGATTTATTGCTGCGCCAATTTTTAAAGATGACATTGTGATTGGTGTGGTGGCGATGCAATTTGATGTCGAAAAATTGTATGAAACGATCAACAACTTGGCCGGGCTCGGTGAGACGGGTGAAATTGTAGCCGGACAACAGGTCGGTGATCATATTCTTATTACGGTACCCTTGCGCCATGATCTCGATGCGGCATTTAAACGCACCATTGCACGCGATGATGAAAATGCATTGGCCATCAGAATGAGCACGCTCGGTGAATCAGGCTCGGCGAAATTCATTGATTGGCGGGGCAAAGAGGTGTTGGGGGTCTGGCAATATTTGCCAGCTTTGAAATGGGGCTTGGTGGTCAAAATTGATACCGATGAGGCCTTTGGTTTTTGGCAACAGGTACAGTCTGGTTTGATTGGTTATGCAGCGTTGGGTTTATTGATTGTTTATGTATTGCTGTTTTTCTTTATGCGGCGCATTACACGCCCGCTACGCAAACTCACAGCCGCTAGTGTTGATTTTGGAACAGGTCGGGAAAATATCCAGCTGGATGCATTGGCGAAAATCGACAATGAAACAGGCGCACTGGCCAGAGCCTTTGTTGCAATGCTGGCGCGGGTAGAAGGCTCGGAAAGCGAATTAAAAGCCATGCTTGAAGAGCTGGAACAGAGTAATCGTACGCTGGATCAACGCGTGGCGGATCAAACCGCACATATCCAGGCTATCGTGAAGTTTTCTGCCGATGGTATTATCACGATGACTGAGACCGGACTTATCGACAGTGTCAATCCGGCGCTGTGTCATTTGTTTGCTTATAGTGAGGCAGAGTTAATAGGGCAGCCGATGACCATGCTCATGCCTGAAGCGTATCGAGAGGGGCATATAAAAGGGTTTAATCGCTATTTAAATACACCGGATGCAGAGCCGATTCATTTGACGGCTGAGTTGGAAGGTTTACGCAAGTCAGGAGAAGTATTCCCGTTGGCTTTAAAGCTCAATGAAATGCATGTCGGTGAGCAGGTGTTTTTCCTTGGCAGTATTCGGGATATTGAACAAGAAAAAATCGAACGTGAAAAACTGGAACATACCCAGCGTTTGGAGTCACTCGGTGTATTGGCCGGAGGTATTGCACATGATTTCAATAATCTGCTGACTGCAATACTGGGCAATGCAGCGCTGGCACGGTCTCGTATGGACAAGAAATCACCGGCTATCGAGATGCTTGAAAATATCGAGAAGTCCAGCGAGCGCGCGGCGGCTTTATGCAAACAGATGCTGGCCTATTCAGGCAAGGGCAAGTTTATTGTTGAGCCGCTCAATTTGACCTTAATGATTGAGGAAATGATTAACCTGCTGGATGTGTCGATTCAGAAAAACATTGTGATGCGTCTGGATCTCTCGCAGCAGCTTTTGCCGATTGAAGCCGACGCTGCCCAGATGCAGCAGGTGATTATGAATCTGGTGATTAATGCATCCGAAGCGATTGATAGCAAGAGTGGCATCATCACCATTCATACAGGTGTGGTGGCGATTGATAAGGCATATATTCAAACCACCTATATGGATGAGAATCTGACTGCCGGGCGTTATATTGTGCTTGAAATTTCGGATACCGGCTGTGGTATGGATGCGGATACCCAAAAACGAATGTTTGATCCATTTTTTACCACCAAGTTTACGGGGCGTGGCTTGGGTATGAGTGCTATTCTGGGCATTGTGCGCGGTCATAAGGGTGCGATTAAGGTGTATTCCGAGCTGGATAAGGGCACAACATTCAAGGTGTTATTCCCCTGTTCGGAGCGTTTGCCGGAGGAGCAGAAAGATATAGTCGCAGAGCCTGTGCTGCTACAGGGGCAGGGTGTGATACTGATTGTTGATGATGAAGAAACGATTCGGGAAATAGCATCGGTGATACTCGAAGATGTCGGTTTTACGGTACTTACCGCCAAAGATGGTGAAGAAGGTGTGCAGATGTTTCGTCAGCATCAGACTGATATTTGTGCTGTGTTGCTGGATATGACCATGCCGCGTTTGAACGGGGCGGAAGTATTCCGTGAAATCAGACTTATGCAGCCAGATGTGCAGGTGATTTTATCCTCCGGTTACAATGAACAGGATGCGACCAATCGTTTTGCCGGTAAGGGTTTGGCAGGGTTTATACAAAAGCCATATTCACCCGAGGCGTTGCAGACGATGCTGCTCAATGCTGTGGCGGCAGCTAAAAAATAATCTGTTTACTTGTTTGATAAAGCCAGCGCAGCAAAGGTGGCGATGCCTGAGCGCATGGATGATTCATCAATATCAAAGCAGGGGTGATGTAAGGGGTAACGTGTTTCCGGGCTACTGCCTGTGCCGAGGCGAAATAAACAGCCGGGAATATGGTGTAAGAACTCTGCAAAATCTTCACCGCCCATGGATGCCTCTTGAATATCAATGCATTTGATCTCTGGTGTGAGTGTGTTCAATACATGACTGGCTTGTGTTAATAATTCAGCATCGTTGTTTAATACCGGAGTGGCCTGCTTGAGCAAAAACTTGCTGGTTGCACCCCAGGTTTCTGCGGTTTGGCGGATGATATGATCCATGCAGGCACGGATTTCCTCATGCACCTCTGGATGCAGGCTGCGAAAGGTGCCGGAAAATTTAATCTGATCAGGGATGACATTGCCGGCATGACCGCCGTGAATCTGACCAATGGTCAATACAGCCTGATGCAAGGGATTGATGCGCCGGCTGACAATATGATGCAGGGCTTGAATGACATGGCTGGCCACCAGAATCACATCGATGCATTCATGCGGACGGGCTGCGTGACCACCACGACCATGAATCTCAACCTCAAACATATCGGCCGCAGCACACATAGGCCCCGCCCTTAAACCAATCGAGCCGGCTGGCAGGTAGGGATAAACATGCAGGGCATAGATTTTTTCAGGCTGGAAGTCTTTGAACAGATCATCCTTGAGCATGGCTGCCGCGCCCTGACAAGTCTCTTCAGCCGGTTGAAAGATGAACGCGACATTGCAGTTCAGGGCATGTTTGAAGCCGCTGAGTAACTGCATGGTGCCGAGCAGAATAGCACTGTGAGCATCATGGCCGCAGCTGTGTGATACACCGTCGATAGTGGAGCTGTAGGCTTGTTGTTTGCTATCGTGGATGGGTAAGGCATCCATATCGGCACGAAATGCAATCCAGCTTTTGTTGCTATCAATATGCAGACATGCCAGCACACCGTAACCGCCGATGCCTTCGCGTACATCTAAACCTGCATCGCGGCAGAGTTGGGCGATGATTGCCGCTGTTTCTTTTTCAGAGCCGGAGAGCTCGGGTCGTTGATGAAACAAGCGTCGCCTGCGAATGACATCGGCTAGCAGAGTATCGACTGCGGCTGCCAGTTGTTTGGCCAGCGCTTCGGTCAATCGATCAGTACCAAGAGCGCTGGTCTGATTTAATATGGTGTCGTGTTTTGATTCATGCATGCCAACCATCCTGTTGCCGCATGGCTTTCACCAGGGCTGCAAAATCCTTGTTGTGATCATATAACTTTGTTTGCATATCTGCACCACCACCATGCTTGCGCCAGTATGGTAAGCGGCTTTTGATCAGTGTTAGTTCCGTGTTGTCGGCACCTTGAGCCGCGAGCTGATCGAGTCGTTGCTCTAACCAGTCGAGCAAGGGCATGAGTTCTTCACTGACCGGATCAATCATAATCGCACGCATGCCATAACGGCAGGCACGCCAACGGTTTTCACGGATCAGCGATGGGTGAACACGGGGGCTTGTTTGACTGCTGGTTGCTGCAGCGATGGCTTCGGCGCGTACATAGGCAATATATGCGGCACTGTCAGCGTGATTGCCGGGCATATCGCCGATGCGGATTTCCAGGGTGCCGAAGGTGGGGTGAGGGCGCATTTCCCACCAGATATCGCGCACCGAATCGATACTGCCGGTAGCTTTTAAGCGGCTGGCACAATGCTCAAAATCATGCCAGTCGTTAAAATAGAATGGCATACCACCCTGACTCAATCCCTCAAAGACCTTGATGCGGCTGGCGGCAAGGCCTGTGGCTTCCCCATGCCAGAAGGGGGAATTGGCCGAGATGGCCAGAAACATCGGCATGATGGGTAGCAGTTGATTCATGGCATGGATGCAACTATCACCATCGGGCATGCCGATATGGGTATGGATGCCGCAGATATTGAAGCGCCGCACCACCCAGCATAAACGCATCAGCAGGGCATGATAGCGCGGATCATCACTAATGGTTTGATCGCGCCAGTGTGAGACAGGGTGGGTGCTGGAGCTGAGCAGGGCGGCGTTGAGATCTTGCAGGCTGGCATTCACCTGAGCGTACAAGGCTTGTAGCTCTTGCATGGCTGCGGGGGTGTTATGATGGATGGCGGTATTGATTTCGATAATGGAGGTAAACAATTCAGCTTTGATGCGCGGAGAATCGGCGATGCTCGACAATACATGCGGAGCCGCAGCCACTTGCTGGCCGGAATCGGCATCCACTGTCATCCATTCCATTTCCACACCGAGTGTGCCGAGGGCGGAATCATGAAAGGGGATATGCTCGTTATGCTCACAAACATCCTTCATGACTAAACTATAACCCAGTATGGCTTGCAGGTTAAGCCTCAGTTCACCATTCATTTCTGCGGGCTGTTGGCGTGTTTGTTGGTAGTGGTGGGTGGAATTGACTTTATGATGGGGGAGTTTGATCATCGGCAAAAATAATGGGGTAAAACCAATGAGTATAGAAAAAGAGTTATTAGAGCGCAGTGAATCCAAATGTGAACTGTGTGGTGCAGAAAATGATTTGACGGTATACGCAGTGCCATCGAGTGCCGATAGCAGCGCCGATTCATGTGTGCTGCTGTGTGATGATTGTCGTGGTCAGATTGATGCGCCGGACACGGTTGATGTTAATCACTGGCGTTGTCTGAATGATAGCATGTGGAGTGCTGTGCCTGCGGTGCAGGTGATGGCGTGGCGCATGCTGACGCGTTTGAAGGGCGAAGGCTGGCCGCAGGATCTGCTAGATATGATGTATATGGAAGATGATGTGAAGACATGGGCGGAAGCTGCTGGTGATGGCGTGGATGGTGACAATGAGGATGAAACCGACGTGGTAAAACATGTCGATAGTAATGGCGCTGTATTGCAGGCTGGCGATACCGTTACCCTGATCAAGGATTTGAATGTGAAAGGTGGTGGTTTTACAGCCAAACGCGGTACGGCAGTGCGCGGTATTTCTCTGGTGGGTGATAATGCTGAACATATCGAAGGGCGAGTCAGTGGTCAGTTGATTGTTATTTTGACGCAGTTCGTTAAAAAATCGAATTGATTATATTTCTTTTGGAGGGATCTCATGTCTGATGATGAACAAAACAGTATTATTGCATCGATTCGAAAAACACAGGAAAATATCGCTTTGACCATTGGTGTGTTCTTGGCTGTGATGTTGTCGGTTTATTTTTTCACCTATGCGATGGTGGTTGATAAGGGCTTGATGACGGTGTTGTGGTTGATGGTCATTTCCAGTATGGTTTTTGTAGGGGTGCTTTTTCGGCTGCAAACTGTATCATTTTTTGTGGCACGATTATGGCTGGGGCGGCGATCTGAATATCAGCATGTGTTTCCGCTTATTTCGGCACACAAAGATGAATAGATAAATTTTGCAGGGCAGCGTTTTGGAGGAAATATGAAATCGATAAAAGTGATGAAATCAATATATATTGCAGCGATGTTGAGTGCGGCGACAGCCATGCCTGCTTATGTGCTGGCCTGTGATGCGGCAGGTGAGAATACCCATATTGGGCAGGTGTTAAGTGCGGAGGGTAATCAATTCACCATTCGCGATGCACAAAGCGGTGGCCCGATCAGTTTTACAGTTGATGATAAAAAACAAGCTGTGTTGCCCGCTGTGGGTGATCGCATTGCCGTGAAATACTCCAAGGGTAAAAACGGTTTAATTGCAGAAAGTGTCCATTAAATAAATAAATAAAGACAGACAGAGCCAGCAGCAGTATTAGCAGCTCCTTACACAGTGCCGGGTAATGAAAAAAATTAAAGTACAGGTGTTTTTTGCCGATATAGGCTAATTCGGTTTGGGTTTGAGTTTAGGCGCTTGATTCCAGGGGCTTGATTTCAGGCATTTAACGTTAGGAGGTAGTGATGAATAAATTTTTATTATCTGCGATTAGTTTCGCGGTGTTTTTCATGTTTTCATTGACCAGTCCAGTGAATGGCGAGTCAGGCATCCAGCATGCAGGCTTTTCGTTTGGTGTTGCTGCAGCTGTAGCTGGCGATGATGAGCGGGATGATGATCATGACCGTAATGATAATAACGATGCTAATGACAACGAAGATAGAGATGGTCATGACCGCGATGATGCTGATAGAGGTGATCGTGGCGATCACGATAGCAATGGTGCTCACGACAGCGATGCGACTCATAATGATGCTGCTGATGCCAGCTGTGAATGTCCACCGGGTGTGCGTTCTTGCATCTGTGCTGATGGAACACCTGGCTCGAGCAGTGACGCTGGTGCTTCGACTGTGCCGGGTGGTTTGCGTTCGATTTTTGGCGGTTCCTGATCGCATAGGCAGAGCTTGATTGCAGCATGTAATAATAGGCTAATAAACAAAGCGGCATCCATTGGGTGTCGCTTTTTTTCGTATTGCCAGCAGTTTTCATTGACCTTCATTGATCGGCTTGATGATTGAGGCTGAGATGTTGGCTTTGTCTTTGCTAGTGTTTGGGAGTGTGTCTTTAAAGCCGGTGTTCAGAATCAAATGGTGCTGTGTTGCGATTTGAATTTGACGCTTGTTTATGCAGTGCTAAACTTGACTTTATTGCTTATAATAAGGTAAGTTGCACGAGTTTGTGTCAGTAATGCTTAAGCGGCGGAGGGTAAGTGTCCTTTTTTTCAAATAAGTCTGAGGGTGTGATGGGAATCGATATCAGTTCGACCGGCATTAAACTGGTGGAGCTGAACAAGACCCGTTCCGGTTATGAACTCGCCTCGATGGCTGTTGTGGCCTTGCCACGTGATGCGATTGTTGAAAATACGATTATTGATTCTACGGCTGTTGCCAATGCGTTGCTTGAAGCGGTGGCGCTGGCTAAACCTTCAACCAAAAACGTCGCTTTGGCCGTTTCAGGCAATGCCGTGATCATTAAAACCATTCAGGTGGCGGCGACAACTGAATTTGAGCTGGAAGCGCAGATTGAATATGAAGCAGATCAACATGTGCCTTATGATGTCGATGATGTATTCATGGATTTTCATATTCAGGGTATTTCAGCCGATGATCCTGAGCAGATGGATGTAGTGCTGGTGGCTTGTAAACGCGAAGTGGTTGAAGATTATCAATTGGTGTTGAGTGAAGCAGGTCTGCATGCACAGTGTATCGATTGCGGTGTATTTGCGCTGGAAAATGCAGCTGAAATTACGGATGAACATGTATTGGCAGAAGGCGATGATTATCTCTTGCCGGATGAGGATGCGGAGGTACATGCGCTGGTCAATATCGGTGCCAATATGATGAATATCAATGTGCTGATCAATGGACGTATGGCTTTTGTGCGGGATCAGTTTTATGGTGGTCAAAACTTGACTGAAGAAATTCAGAAGGCTCATAACATCAGTTATCAGCAGGCCGAGCAGTTAAAAACAGAATCATTTTCTGATATTCAGCCTGAGGCCTTGGAACATTTCTATGTCGGGCTGACATCGGAGTTGGTGCGTTCGCTGGATTTTTATTCGGCCAGTCGGGCTGAGTTTCCGGTGCGTAAATTGTTTCTGAGTGGTGGCTGCGCACTGTTGCCCAATATTGCGATGGAACTGGAACAGCGTCTCGGTATTGATACGCTCATCCTCGATCCATTCCAGAATATTAAGGTACCGGCACGTAAATTTAATTCACAAAGTCAGCGTGATCTGGGGCCGATGATGATGGTGCCGATTGGCTTGGCTTTACGGAATTTTGACACATGATTCGTATTAATCTTATTCCCTACCGCACAGCCCGTCGTCAAAATCAAATTGTGCAGCATGTCAGTAGTTTTGTGGCGGTTGTGGTATTGGCTGGTTTGTTGGCTTTGGCGGCGCAGACCATGGCATCGTTGCAGCTTTCTGATTTGAAAGAACAAACCATTGTATTGCAGCAACAGAATAATGATTTGAAAAAGAAAATCGGCAAGATCAAGGATTTGGATAGTTTGCGCAGCAATGTTGAGCGTAAACTGGATATTGTTGATCGCCTGCAGGAAGGCCGTTTTCACTCCTTGATTACGCTTAATACCATTGCCACATTGATTCCACAGAATGTTTGGCTGCGTTCCATGGCTGACAAAGGCCATGATATTGAAATCTCCGGTCTGGCGGAGAGTAATAAGGCGGTAGCTGTGTTCATGCGCAAACTCGACCAGTCGGTTATTTTTTCCAATGTGCGTTTGGGGGTGATCAATCGGGTGATGGTGGATGGTTTACCCTTGCGTCAGTTTAGTCTGACGCTGGCACGCCAGGAAATGAAAAAAGCCCAGACATCGATCTCGTCAAAAAGGAAGGGTTCTTGATGTTCGAATCGATGAAGCTCTCCATGTATGAGTCGCTGCGGCCTATTCTGCCGGTACCATTGTGGCATAAAATGTTGTTTTTACTGGCTGCTTTCGGCTTGATTGCAGCCAGTTATTTTTATATGGGCTGGATGCCATTGCAGGAATCCATTGAACAGCAACAGGCACAGGTGCAAATGCAACAAACAAGATTGCTGAGAAATCAACATTTGGCGCATGATTTGCCACGCAAACAGCGTGAGTACGCCACGCTTGAGAAACAGCTGAAGGTAGCGCTGAACATGTTACCCAAGAAATCACAGATTCCGGATTTGCTGGAAAATGTATCATGGGCAGGTAAAGACTCCGGCCTTGTCTTCAAGACCTTTAAACCCGGTCGCGAAGTCAGCAAACAGATTTATGCAGAAGTGCCGGTATCATTCAATATCTCCGGTAGTTTTCGCCAATTGCTGACTTTTTTGAAACGGGTGGGTGAAATGTCACGCATTGTGGATGTGAAAAATATGCAGTTATCGCGTGGCAAAACGGCGGGCACATTGTCCGTTAAAGGTCAGGCGGTGACGTATCGATTTGTCGAAGCACAAGCTAAAAAGGGATCTAGAGGGCGGAGATAATGAGAGTGTTGAATTGTTTGCGCATCCGGGAGACATCAATGGTACCAATGATGAATAATATTGCAGCGATGATGGGCTCCGGCTTTCGGGCTGTCGGGCGTTATGTGTTGGCTGGCTGTGTGCTGATCAGTTTGCTTTGTGCTCCGGCGCTGGTGGCGCAAGCCGCCACCATTGAAACCTTGCAATTACTCTCTGATGAGGCCGGTGAAAGTCTGCGTATTGGTATGGATGAGGCGGCTGAATATCAGGTGTTTAATTTGACAGCACCGGATCGCCTGGTGGTGAGTTTCCCCAATGCCAAGATGGCTGCGCTGGTCACTGCGATGCCTGGGGCGGGTAGTATCGAAAATATCGTACCGGCGCAGGATAGCCATGGTGTGCGCATCGAAATCGCCTTGCTTGCCGGTACACAGTACGAGATTGTTGAAAAGGGTAATGATCTGCTGGTGAAGTTTACAGCGCAAGCTGCGCCATCAACCGGTGAGAGCGGTGCATTATTGCAGGATATCGAAGTGCGTGATCGGAATGGTGTGACGGAGCTTGTCCTGCGTGGTCAGCACATGGATGCCAATCATAATGCCTTGGTAAGCAACGATGGCGCAACCATGGTGCTCGATTTCTGGCATGGGAAATCCAGTCTGCCAAAAGAATATTATGCGTATAGTGCGCAGCGTTTGAATCATGTTGCGATTGGCTCTGCCGAAGGACGTATGCGTTTGGTTGTTGCCCTGCGCGGCGATGCGGGCGCGCATCACCAAATTGATGCCAGTGCCAGTGAAATGATTATTCGTTTCGGGAAAATCAAAGCGAAAAAACATGCAGGTGCATTGATTGTTGAAGCGGTTGATTTTCAGCCGGATGATCGTATTGCGCATCTGGTGATTCGTACCAATGGCTCAAGTCCTATCGTTAATTTGCAGGAAAAAGATGGTAAGGTGATCATTGATTTGAAACAGGCGCAGCTGGCTGATGGTCAGGAGCGCAGCCAGGATGTCCGTGCTTTTCCGGGGCCGGTGAAACAAATCGATAGTTATACTCTGAATAAAGATGTGCGCATTGTGGCGCGCTTGCGCCAGAAATCGATTGTGACATCGTATCAGACAGGCAATGTGTTAACCGTAACATTAAAGCCGGCAGATATGGTGGCAGCGCGTCAGGCTGATGATGAAGTGGTGCGGGATGAACGCATTTATAATGGTCAGAAGGTGACCTTTAACTATAAGGATATTGATATTCGCAATGCCTTGAAATTGATCGCTGAAATGAGCGAGCTGAATATTATTATGTCTGATGATGTAACCGGTGTATTAACCATGCGGTTGGTGGATGTACCCTGGGATCAAGCTCTGGATATTATTCTTTCAGCCAAAGGTTTAGGCAAAGAGAAAAATGGCAATGTGGTGCGCATTGCGCCGTTAGCAGTGTTGAAAGCCGATTCCGATGCACGTAAAGATGCCAAGAAGAGTGCCGAACAAATTGCACCGCTGGAAACGGAGTTTATTCAACTCGGTTATGCTTCGGTTAATGATGTGCGAACCATTCTCGAAGGTGGTTCGGTGAAAAAGAATATTGCGGGCACTGCCGTGGTTGATGCGGGAGGTGCAAATGGTCAGTCAGCAGCCAGCGCTGCATCATCACAATCATCAGGTGAGCTTAAACTATTATCAGATCGGGGCATTATCATGCTCGATGAACGCAGCAATACGATGATTATTACCGATACACGCGAGCGATTGAATAATATTAAACGACTCATTGCCGTGATTGATAAACCAGCTCAACAGGTGCTGATTGAAGCACGCATTGTGGAAGCGTCCGATTCATTTTCGCGTGATCTGGGTGTGAAATGGGGCGGTGGTTTCAGGGCGACGGGCAATCGTTTTGCACATGGCATTGGTAGCCCCGGTAATCCGGTTGGCGCGGTGGGTACGAATATCGTTGATTTGGGTGCGGCTGCAGGTGCTGGA
>JAUZQK010000069.1 GCA_030951025.1 Mariprofundus sp.
TTCTGCACCGGTTAATTTCATAGTCGATTCATTGCACTCTCAAAAGATTTTAAAAAGGCTGGGAAAACTGCACCCCACACCCCAAGCGGTCAAGGAAATAGCGTTTAAAAGTCTTAAAAATAAAGGGGTTTAAGGCCGCGCACATGACTTTGAAAATGGCCCAAGGGTCGCTAATCCTCAACATTGTACTGTCCTCTATGCATGACTGCTTTAATCGCTGAGTGTCAATATGCCACACAACTGATGCAATTAGTCACATGGTGATTTGAATCACATTTACTCGCCCCTCCCGACGACAGACTTCCCTCCAAGGCAAGACCAAGGAGTCTGACATGATTAAAGAAAGCAGAAAACTAGAATTAATGCATGATGAACAAAGTAATCTGGAAATCGTCATCGCGGTTTCAGCCATGGTTGGAGTCATAGGACTCGCCACTTCCATTTTCTAAGGATGGGCTGAATCCAAACACATCCGTTCAAGGAGCCTGCCTTATAAGGGCAGGCTCTTTTTATGAACTCAGCATACGGCTCGAAAGCAATCACAATCGAATCACGACTGCTGAATAATCACCTGAAAACAACGCTGGCAGCATTTTTCGGCAACATTGCTATAATCCCTGCATGCGCAGGATAGATAAAATCGAGCCTTTTCGGGTCATGCAGTTGCTTGAGCGAGCCAAAGAGCTGGAGGCTGCTGGTCGGCAGATTATCCATATGGAAATCGGCGAACCGGATTTTCCCACACCAGCCACAGTCATTCAAGCTGCACACGAGCACCTGGATCAGGGCGATAATTTTTATACCCCGTCGACCGGCAATCCACAATTGCAAGCAGCCTTATCAGCCTGGTATCAACAGGAATATGGTCTGAATATTGCTGCCCGACGCATTCTGATCACACCCGGCACATCAGGGGCGTTTAACCTGCTCTATGCAGTATTGCTGGAGCCTGGCGAGTCGGTATTGTTGCCCGACCCGGGTTATCCCTGCCAGCGCAATTTCATCCGTCTGGCTGGTGCTGAAGCCATCAATATCCCGGTCGGCCCGGCCAGCAATTACCATCTGTCGGCCAGCATGCTGCAACAGCATTGGACAGATAAAACGCGTGCCGCACTGCTGATTAACCCATCCAACCCAACCGGCACCCTGATCAATGATGATGCGCTGGGCGCACTGGCAACATGTTGCCGAAAACAGGGTGGTTATCTGATTTCCGATGAGATTTATCATGGCCTGACATACGGACGAAAAGCGCGCTGTGCACTTGAATTTGATGCCGACGCGATTGTGGTGAATGGTTTTTCCAAGCGCTGGGCGATGACTGGCTGGCGCATCGGCTGGCTCATTGTGCCCGAAGCCTTGATCGATGCCTGCCGCCGGGTCATGCAAAACATCTTTATAGCCGCGCCAACATTATCCCAGCATGTCGGCATCAGTGCTTTACAAGCCACCGCACAGACTGAGGCCATGCGCTCAGCTTATGAGCAGCGCCGCAATGTGTTGCTTAACGCCCTACCCCAACTTGGATTCGATATTGCGATGCAACCGCAAGGGGCTTTTTATATTTACGCCAATGTCAGTCGCATTACAGATGATGCACGCGCATTGTGCTGGGATATGCTCGAGCAGGTCGGCGTGGCCATCACGCCCGGTGAAGATTTCGGCACCAACCAGGCCAATCAGCATGTGCGGTTTTCTTATGCTACGGGGCTTCAAGATATCCATGAGGGCGTGCGTCGTATCGAAACGTATTTGCGCCAGAGCAACGCTGTCCGACCCAATAATATCACAAACGACAGCATCACAAACAACAATATCGCAGCCAATCATGCCGAGGTCAGCAATGGCAAGCCTTAGCAGCCGCGAAACAGCATGCCTATCCACCTTAAAGCAGCATATGCGCAACGCTAACGCCAAGCTGGCCGTAGCGGATATGTTTAAACTCGCACGCCTGTCCAGCTCCAACAATGAGCACGAGCAGGCCGGCATATATTTCGCAGCTCTGGCTCATTATACGACACAAAATCAACATCTACCCATGCGAGCTGCACGCAGTTATCACAAAGCAGGCCTAAGCGCCCATGCAGCGCGCTGGTATCTTGAATCAGCCGAACGTTATGCCCTGATGCATCAAATGACACAGGCCATTGCCACCTTGCGTCTGTACCATGAGATGGCTCCGGGCGAACATCAGGGGCCAAAACGTATTTTTAATATCTGTCGAGAGCATGGCCATGTGGCCAGCGGTTTGTATGAGTTTTTATCCGTAAAAGATAAAGCCCAGCATATCTTGCGGGCTGAAGATATCTTTGAAATGTTTGATGATAAAACCTTTGATGCTGCCCTCGATGCCATGACCGGACGACAATTAAACCGTGGCGATATGCTCACGCGCAGCGGCGATCAAGCCAAATCCGTTTATATTATTGTACATGGACGATTAGAGAGTTTTTTAACTCTGGCCGGCAAACGCACCCAGCTGGGTTATAATCGCCCAGGCGATATTTGCAGTGTTATCCCCTATTTCACAGGCGGCAGGCGCTCTGCTGAGATGATTGCAAGCCAAAAGACCGAATTGCTTGAATTGCCCTACAGCATCATCGATAGCTTATGCCAACAATCAGCCGATTTCAGCGCCCGTTTGGAAGCATTGTACAGCGCCCATATTCTGATCAAACAACTGGCTTTATCACCAGTGTTTTGTCAGCTCGATGCGACAACCCGCAAGCATGTGGCCTCTCACATGCAGCTGCAAGCAGTGCCAGCAGGCAGCTTGATTTATAAAGAAGGTGAAACTGGAAACGATGTCTATCTGGTGCGCAGTGGTTCTATCGCCATAAATCTGAACATAAACGGTCAGGAACGCTTATTCAGAACGGCCAAATCAGGTGCATTGATCGGTGAAATCAGTATCGCCATCAAGGGCTGGAGAGCAACCACCGCACGCGCCATTTCAGATTGCCAGTTGCTCAAACTCGATGGGGCAGTCTATCAACGCCTGTTTGAAGAACAGGAAACATTGCGATCTGTGCTGAATGAACGTAAAAAACATCAGATCGACAACGCCCGTGAATTTGTCCGGCAACTGCATCTGGTTGAAGGGGCTGATACCTGTGAGTTATTGTTGAGAGATATCTGGAGTGAATAGAACATGGGCACGGAGCCAAACATGGAAAACAAGCTGAACATGGGCAACAAACTGAACACGGCCAAAAAACTGAACATCGCCGCAGACAATCATATCTGGGGCATCGAATCTGCTTTTTCGGCCTTGCCCGGTTTCGATGTCGATCTGCGTCTGCTGGAAAACAAACACATCAATCCAGCCAGTCTCAATCATGCCGATATCCTGCTGACGCGCTCATCTACCAGCGTCAACGCAGCCCTGCTGGCCACAACACCCGTACGCTTCGCCGCCACAGCGACCATTGGTGATGATCATTATGACAAGGCATGGCTGGATGCGCACGGCATCGGCTGGGCCAATGCGGCCGGATCATCTACAGGCTCGGTGCTGGAATATATGCTGAGCGTATTATTTGATTTGCATGCACGCGGCATGATTGATCTTCCTCAAACCAGCATCGGCATTATTGGTGTGGGTCGCATTGGCTCTGCCCTGGCCACACTGTGTGAGAAGATGGGTATGACAGTGTTGCGTAATGATCCGCCGCGCGCGAGACAAGAAGGTGATGAAGGCTTTCATAGCCTGAATGCGTTGCTGGCACAGGCTGATATTTTGAGCCTGCATACGCCGCTGATTCATCATGGTGAAGATGATAGTACGGTGCATTTGTTGGCGCAAAGCCAAATGGATGTGTTTCAAGGCAAGGGCATCATCAATGCCGCACGCGGTAGCTGTCTGGATAATGCCGCTCTATGCAACTGGCTGGATGAGGGGGCAGGGCAAGATGGCAGAGACGCACGTTTTGCAGTGCTCGATTGCTGGGAAAATGAACCCACACCATTAAATAGTCTGCTCAAGCATAGCGGCATCGCCATTGCCACACCGCATATCGCCGGCCATTCTGTCGAAGGCAAGGCCGCCAACACACAGTATATTTATAATGCCCTGTGCCGGTTTCTGAATATTCAGGCCACATGGAATATGGCCGATCATTTACCCGAGCTTCCAGCTCCGGTTTCACTATCAATCGAAGCACCTGTGCAAACATCATCCCAAAAAACCGACATCTGGCAGACACTGCATGCCGCCAGCAAGCTGCTCTATCCCATACACAACGATGACAAAGCCATGCGCTCATGGGCAGATTTAAGTAAGTCAGAATTGGCCAAATCGTTTACAGGCTACCGCCGCAACTACCCTGCCAGACGCGCATGGCATCATGCTGCAATACAATTAAACGATGCCGATGCAGATAGATTGCAGCAGACATTGCAGATGGCGCAAGCCATTGGCTTAAAAATTGTTTAGCGTCTGCTCATGACTATTTCAAAACACAATCTGGTCTGGATGGACCTGGAAATGACCGGCCTCGATCCGGACAAAGAAACCATTATCGAAATCGCCACCATCATCACCGATAGCGAAATGAATATCCTGGCCGAAGGCTCTAGCCTGGTGATTCATCAGCCGGATTCCAGGCTCGATGCTATGGATGAATGGAACACCACCCATCACGGTGCATCCGGCTTAACCGCCCGTGTAAAAAAATCCCAGCTCGGCATGCGTGAGGCTGAAATACAAACACTCGATTTCATCAAACAATATGTGCCTGCAGGTGTATCCCCCTTATGTGGTAATTCGGTGCATCAGGATCGTCGTTTTCTATTGCCCTACATGCCGGAGTTGGAAGCCTATCTGCATTATCGCAATATCGATGTCAGCACGATCAAAGAATTATCACGCCGCTGGTACCCCAAAATGCGCCCACCACGCAAACAGGCTGCCCATCTGGCTCTGGTAGACATTCGCGAATCCATCGAAGAACTCTGCTGGTACCGGCAACATCTGTTTCGTTAAGTAGCAACGCGACAGCTTCACTTCCATGCCGCCGTGTTGTGTTTAAGGTGATGCAATAAAAGGTCGCTACAGTTAAGCTCGCGGCATGCGTTTTGCTCCATTTTCTCACCTTCATAATCACTCTGATTTCTCTCTGCTGGGGGCGACCACATCCATTGATGGCCTGCTTAAACAGGCTGTAGCGCTCAAGCAGCCTGCGGTGGCGCTGACTGATTATGGTAATTTGTTTGGTGCGATTGAATTTTATTCAAAAGCCATGCGCCTCGGTATCAAGCCGGTTCTGGGCTGCGAAGTATATTTGTGTGATGATCATAACAAGCGCGTGGCTGAAGGGCCGCGCGGGCCAAAGTTTCCACAACTGGTGCTGTTGGCGCGCAACAACAAGGGCTGGAAAAACCTACTCAAGCTGATTTCCGTTTCCTATATGGAAGGCTTTTATTATAAACCGCGTGTAGGCAAACCGTTTCTGGCTGAGCATGCCGATGGTTTGATTGCACTCTCCTCCGGTTGGAATGGGGAAGTCGAAAAGTGTTTGCAGCAGGGTAATCGACAGGCGGCCAAAGAGGCGGCGCTGGCCTATAAAAACCTGTTTCATGAGAACTGCTTTTTTCTGGAGTTACAACGCCATGGCGCAGCCGGCCAGGAAGACATCAATCGGCAAATCATTAGCCTGGCACATGAGTTGGATATTCCGCTGGTAGCCAGCAACAATTCTCATTTTCCGCAACGTGAAGATTTTCAAGCCTTTGAAGCCATGCTGGCCTTGCAGCAAAACCGTACCTTGAATGATGATGTGTCGGGACATTTTACACCGGAATATTATCTCAAATCGTATGAAGAAATGGCTGAACTATTCGCCGATATTCCCGAAGCGCTGGAAAACACCATGCATATCGCCAACCGCTGTAATGTCGATTTGCAGTTCGGGCATTATCAACTGCCCGACTTCCGTCCGCCCATTGATATGGATTTAAGTGCATACATGCGTCTGCAATCACAAGAAGGGCTCGATTCTCGCTGGCCTGCGATTCTGGCCGGCTCTCCCGATGCGGATCGCTCAGTTTATGATGCCCGGCTGAAATTCGAGTTGGATATTATCATTGAAATGAAATTCCCCGGTTATTTTCTCATCGTTTCCGATTTCATTCTGTGGGCCAAACATCAGGATATCCCCGTAGGGCCCGGACGCGGTTCCGGAGCCGGGTCACTGGTGGCGTATGCCATGAAAATCACCGATCTCGACCCGATCAAATACGGCCTGTTATTTGAACGTTTTCTGAATCCTGAACGCGTATCCATGCCCGATTTCGATATCGATTTCTGCATGACCCGGCGTGAAGAAGTGATTCGTTATGTGACCAATAAATACGGCGAAGAAAAAGTGGCGCAGATCATCACCTATGGTTCGATGAAAGCCAAGGCTGTGGTGCGCGATGTCGGGCGTGTATTGGCGATGGAGTTATCCAAGGTCAATACGATTGCCAAGTTGATCCCCAATGACATGAAGATGACGCTCGATAAAGCACTCGTTGAAGAACCGAAATTGGCCGAGATGCTGGCTAAAGATGATGATGTAGCACGCTTGTTTGACTTGGCCAGACGCTTGGAAGGCTGCCACCGCAATGCCGGCAAACATGCAGCCGGTGTGATTATTGCCAGTCGTGATTTAACCGAAACTGCGCCGCTGTTCAAAGTCGCTGGTGAAGAAGGCAAAGTGGTACAGTGGGATATGGGCAACAGCGAAAAGGTCGGGCTGGTGAAGTTTGACTTTCTGGGTCTGAAAACGCTCACCGTGATCGACATCGCCTGCAAATTGATCAAGCAATACGATGATAGCCCTGAAGCACAGAGCTTTGAGCTCACCGCTATCCCCATGCATGATGAGCCGACCTTCGAACTCATGCAGCGCGGCCAGACGGCGGCCGTGTTTCAGGTGGAATCCTCCGGCATGCGCGATTTGCTGACCCGCTTATTACCCGATTGCTTTGAAGATATTATTGCCCTTGTCGCCCTGTATCGGCCGGGGCCTTTGGAATCGGGCATGGTCGATACCTTTATTGCCTGCAAACATGGCGCTCAGGAAATTGTTTATCTGTTGCCGCAACTCAAGCCGATTCTGCAAGAAACCAATGGAGTCATCCTGTATCAGGAGCAGGTGATGCAAATCGCGCAGGTGCTGGCCGGCTTCTCACTCGGGCAAGCTGATATGTTGCGTCGAGCCATGGGTAAGAAAAAACCGGAAGAGATGGCCAAACAGCGCGAATTTTTCATGGCCGGGGCTGAAAAAGAAAAAGTCGATCTCGATAAAGCCGAACAGATTTTTGATTTGATGGAAAAGTTCGCCGGTTACGGCTTTAACAAATCACATTCCGCCGCCTATGCACTGATCTCCTATCAAACAGCCTATCTAAAAACCCATTTCCCCATCGCTTTTATGGCCGCGACCTGTTCGTGCGATATGGGTAATACCGATAAAATCGCAGGACTAGTGACCGATTGCCGCAATATGGGCATCGAGATATTGCCGCCGCATATCAATGCATCGGAGTGGGAGTTTCGCCCGGAGCAGGGAGCCATTCGTTACGGCCTTGGTGCGATCAAAGGCGTGGGTGAAGCAGCGATGAAAGCCGTAGTGCAAGAGCGCCTTGATCACGGCGCTTTTGATACGTTTGAAACACTGATCATGCGCGCACCACCGCGCAGCTTGAACAAACGTATTTTAGAGGCCTCAATCAAGGCGGGAGCCTTGCATGGTTTGATTCCCCATCAACGCGCGGCCTTGGAAGGCTTAGCCGAAACCCTCGAAAAACTTAGCCGCAAACGTAAAGAATTTGCATCCAATCAATCCGCCCTGTTTGAAATGGCCGAGTCTGAAAGCAATCAGGGCTTTCCTTTAACACCGATCTGGAGTCCGGGTGAAGCCTTGCAGGCAGAACGCGATGTGCTGGGCTTTTATCTCACTGGTCACCCACTGGAAGCCTATTTGAATCGTGCCAGTGGTTTGAGCGATTGTAATCTCAGCCAGTTGGCAAACTTTGAAAACGATGCCCAAATTGTTGTGGCCGTCGGTGTATCAAGCATTCGCCCCTACCACGGCGGCCGTGGCACGATGGCCTTTGTGCAGCTGGAAGATTTGCACGGACAGGCGGAAATGGTTGTATTTGCAGATTTATACGGTGAAGCAGCGGAACTGCTCGAAGCGGATAAACCTTTATTGGTGGCTGTTCGGGTGGATAAATCCAGAGGTGATGAACCCACACTGGTGGCCGAAGCTATCACCTCATTGCAAGATATTTTACCTGAACTGGTGAGTGAAATTCAAATTTCAGCCAGTAGTATTGCCTGGGATGAAGTGACACTGGCACGCCTTAAAGCTGCTGCCGGACATGGCAAAACACGTCTTTCATTCCATGTACGCCTGCCTGACGCTAGTCTTGCCCTCTTACAAACTGGCCCGTGTGTGCATTGGGATGATGAGTTGAAAGCACAACTCGATACACGATTTTCACCCGAATCGGTGTATTTACGCTGCAAAGCATGGCAACCGCCACGCAAACAGCAGGCAAAACGCGGCGGTTGGTCTAATAAATAACCGTCTAGCAAATGATCGTCTAGCAAGTAAACGGTATCTTTTGATCAGCCGTGCAAACTTGCCCAGACATGAAAGGAGATATGATGGCTTATAGTTATCTGGAATTTGAACGCCCCATTGCTGAACTGACATCAAAAATTGATGATTTATCCGGCATGGGTTCCGGCTCCGGCCTGAACATCGCCGAAGAAGTCGAACGCCTGAATGAAAAGCGTGACCGTTTAATCGAAGACATTTACAGCAAGGCAAGCCGTTCACAGATTTGCCAGCTATCCCGTCATCCTGACCGGCCTTATATCCTCGATTATGTGCCATTGATCTTTGATGAT
>JAUZQK010000007.1 GCA_030951025.1 Mariprofundus sp.
ACCACCCCCATTTATTATGTCAATGATGAGCCGCATTTGGGTCATATGTACACCACCATCGCTGCCGATGTGCTGGCGCGTTATCAGCGTATGAGCAGTCGTGATGTGTTCTTTTTGACCGGTGTGGATGAACACGGCCAAAAGGTGCAACAGGCGGCAGCAGAGCGCGGCATTGAACCGATCGAATTGGCCGATCAGGTGGTGGCACGCTATCAGACGTTGTGGCCGGAGCTGGGCATTAGCAACGACGATTTCATTCGCACAAGCTCGGATCGACACAAAGCAGGTGCACAGGCGATGTGGCGACGATTGGAAAATGCCGGCACGATTTATAAAGATTTTTATGAAGATTGGTATTGTGTACCGTGCGAAACCTATTGGACGGAAACACAGCTCAAGGAAGCCGAGCATTGGGAATCATCCACATGTCCGGATTGCAAACGGGCGGTGGAGAAGATTCAGGAAGAATCGTATTTCTTTCGATTAAGTGCCTTTCAGGATCAGCTGCTTGATTATATCAAGGCCAATCCTGATTTTATTGCACCAGCCTCGCGGCGCAATGAAGTGATTAGCTTTGTTGAATCCGGCTTGCGTGATTTATCGGTGTCGCGCACAACCTTCTCCTGGGGTGTGCCGGTGCCGGGTGATGAAAAACATGTGATTTATGTGTGGATTGATGCGCTGACCAATTATCTCTCCGCACTCGGTTTCCCTGAACACGATGAACCCAAATACTGGCCTGCCGATGTGCATTTGATTGGTAAGGATATTTTGCGTTTTCATGCGATTTATTGGCCGTGCATGTTGATGGCGGCAGGCTTGCCATTACCCAAACGCATTTATGCACACGGCTGGTGGACGGTTGAAGGTGAAAAGATGAGCAAATCGAAGGGCAATGCACTCCGCCCATCCGATTTACTGGCCGATTACGATGCCGATGTATTGCGTTACTTTTTGTTGCGTGAAGTCCCCTTTGGGCACGATGGTGACTTTTCCTTCACGGCCTTAAAACAACGCTACAATTCCGAATTGGCCAACGATGTGGGTAATTTATTGAATCGCTCTCTGGCGATGCTGAATAAATACCGTGGTGGTGTGCTGGCTGAGGGTGGTGAAGAGCTGGATTGTGATCGCGCTCTGATTGCCGATGTCGAAGCGATGCAGCGCGATGTGGCTGAAATGATGGATAAACAGGCTTTTCATCTGGCCTTAGAGCGCATCAATATGCTGGTCAAACATGGTAATCGCTATGTTGAAGATAATGCGCCGTGGGCCCTGGCCAAAGCCGGTGATACGAAACGCTTGAATACAGTGCTTTATCATCTGGTTGAAACGTTGCGTTTGGTGGCTGTGCAACTATCACCCTTTATGCCCGCTAAAATGCATCAGATGTTGAATCAGATTATGGATGACATACCTGATGCCGAAGTGGCTCATCGTAAGCTCTCATTTGCAGAGCATGGTGGCTGGGGATTACTTAAAGCCGGCCATCAATGTGCCAAGCCGCAGCCAGTATTCCCCCGGATGGATTAATGACTCCACGTCGTTTGGTGCAGCGCTTTTTACCCGATCACCGAACCATTCGGGATCACAAGGCATTAAAGTGTTTTGGTAAACTGTTGCATGATCCGGCGCTATGGCATTTGAATCGTCATTCGGTTGCCAAAGCTTATTTTGTTGGCTTGGTGTGTGCATTTATTCCGATACCATTCCAGATGGTTTTAGCTGCTGCTGTTGCGATTATGATACGCAGCAATCTACCCATTTCAGTGGCACTGGTTTGGTTGACCAATCCGCTGACCATGCCGCCGTTATTTTATATGGCCTATAAAGTGGGAGCCTGGATGATGGGCTTGCCGGAGCAGGACTTTTTGTTTGAACCCAGCCTCGATTGGGTAACGCAAAGCATGTCCACTGTTTGGGAGCCATTTTTATTGGGTTGTGCAGTCCTCGGCGTCGGCAGTGGCGCGTTGGGTTATGTCGGCATCCAATTACTCTGGCGTTGGATGGTCGTACGTCGTTGGCGCGGTCGGGGTCATCGTGATTTGGATTCGCGGCAGCCGTAATGTGACAGCGCTATGGCGGCATATTGAGCAATCAATTCAGCTTGCCACAGGCAGTGCCTTTATCATTCAGCAACAACACAGTATTGCAGGTGGCAGTATTAATCGTGTGTATCGCATTGTTGGTGGCGAACAGCATTTCCTGGTAAAAATTAATACATCAGATCGCTTGCAGATGTTTGAAGCTGAAGCTGCGGCTTTGAAAGAGCTGGCTGATGCCGGGGCGATACGGGTGCCGGCCGTACTGTGTTCGGGGCAGGCTGATGGTCAATCATGGCTGGTGATGGAGTTTATTGAACTGGTAGCGGGTAATGCTGAATCTTCGCGTTGCTTGGGTAGAGCGTTGGCGGTGCTGCATCGTTGTGATTCATCTGCGTTTGGCTGGTGGCGTGATAATACGATCGGCTCGACCATACAGCATAATAGTGTGATGGCTGATTGGCCGACATTTTATCGTGAACGGCGTTTGCGTGTGCAATTTGATTTGGCCGCAGAGCATGGGTTTACTGGCTCGTTACAAGATAAAGCTGAGCTGCTGATGGCGGATATGCATGTATTTTTTGCCGATTATCAACCCCATCCATCGTTATTGCACGGTGACTTATGGGCTGGAAACTGTGCCTTTGATAGAGATGGCAAGCCGGTGATTTTTGATCCTGCGCTATATTATGGTGATCGCGAAACCGATCTCGCCATGACAGAATTGTTCGGTGGTTTTTCAGCCGGATTTTATGAGGCATATCAGCAGGCCTGGCCATTGCATGAGGGCTATGCGGTGCGCAAAGCGCTGTACAATCTCTATCATATTTTAAATCACGCCAATCTATTCGGTGGCGCTTATATCATTCAAGCTGAGTCGATGATCGATGCTCTGCTGGCTGAATGTGGCGGTGGATGACAATTATTCTCCAGCGATGGTCATGCCGGAAATGGCAATCGATGGAACAGCACTGGAGCCAAACCAGGTGAGATCTGAGCCGATCAGTTCAATGTTGGCAAACATATCTTTTAGATTACCGGCAATGGTGATGCCTTGCACTGGATGACTGATCTTTCCATCGTTGATTAAAAAGCCACCCGCGCCACGTGAATAATCACCGGTGACCGCATTGACACCAAAACCAATCAACTCCGTGATCAAGACACCATGACCGATGCTGCTGATCATATCAGCCTGAGTGCTGTTGCCGGGCTGCCAGATGAGATTGGATGAGCCGATACCGATATCGCCGGTCAGGCCGCGAGAAGCACTGCCTGTTTCTGCCTGGCCAAGGCGTTTGGCCACGTATCGGTCTGCCAAAAAGGTGTTTAATTTACCGTCGCTGATGATGTTATTTAATGTACAGCGCGTGCCTTCGCCATCGAACAAACGATTACCCAGCCCGTCGGGGTGATCGGGGTGATCTTCGATGTTGATAAAATCAGGGAAAATGGATTGATTGAGGCTGTCGGCTAAAAATGAGCGTTGCTGCAACACCGAGCGACCATTGATCGCACCAACCAGATGGCCGAGCAATGATGTGGCCGTGCGTGGCTCGAAGATGATCATGCTCTCGCCACTTTCCATGCTGCCGGGATTAAGGCGTGCTGTGGCACGGCTGGCAGCTTCTTCGGCGATCGTTTGTGGTGAATGCAAATCGTCGGCATGAAAAGCACGATGCCAGGCATAATCGCGCTGCATATGCTCACCTGTACCGGCAATCACCGACACACTCAATGAGGCTGAAGCTTTGGCATATTCGGCAAAAAAACCATCACTGGACGCATAGGCCACTGAGCTGTTGCCAAAGCAGGCATCTGCACCTTCGCTGTTGCTGATCAGACTGGAATAATCGCGTGCAAGTTGTTCACATTCCAATGCGGCGGCTTTGGCTAGCTCGAGATTCCAGCCGGCATCGCTGCGGTTGTGTTTGGCTTGCCAGGCTTTTAATTCATCCATGCCGGGGTGATTGGCACCGACCGGTGGTACGGCATCGGGATCGGGCTCTGAGATGCGCGCCATGGCGACGACCTGTTTGGCCAGTTTTTTGAGACCTGATTCGGATACATCAGAGGACGATGCGGTGGCAAAAGCCAAGCCGCCAGCAGGAGACTCGACAAAGGCACGCAGGCCAATGCCCTGGGCATCTTCGCGCTCCACTGATTCGACTTGCCCGTTACGAATACTGATTGAGTCGCCGGTATCGCACACGGCCAACGCATCGACATGGATAGCGCCGTATTGTTTAGCCGCTTCTATGAGCTGGCTGGACTGATCGGCAATACTATTGATTGTTAAGCTCATGTCTCGGTGCCTCCGACAGTTAAATCATCAATGCGAATGGTCGGCAATCCCACCCCAACCGGTACAGACTGGCCGCCTTTGCCACAGGTGCCGACACCGGGATCGAGTTCCAGATCATTGCCGATCATCGATACCTTTTGCAGCACTTCATGGCCTGCGCCAATCAATGTTGCGCCTTTAACCGGATATTGAATTTTTCCATTCTCCACGTAATAGGCTTCCGATGTGGTGAATACAAACTTGCCGGAGGTGATATCGACTTGTCCTCCACCGAAATTGACGGCATAAATACCGCGATCCAACGAGGCAATGATATCATCGGGATTATCGTTGCCTGCCAACATAAAGGTATTGGTCATGCGCGGCAGAACCGGATGTGCATAGGATTCGCGGCGACCATTGCCGGTGGCCTGCATGCCCATCAGTCGGGCATTTTGTTTGTCCATCAAATAGCCGGTTAAAATACCATCTTCAATCAATACAGTGCGATTGGTAGCCGTACCTTCATCATCGACGCTGAGTGAACCACGGCGCTCAGGGATAGTGCCATCATCGACAACTGTAATACCTTTGGCCGCCACACGCTGCCCCATTTTATCGGCGAAAACAGAGCTGCCCTTACGATTAAAATCACCCTCTAAACCATGGCCAATGGCCTCATGCAGTAGAATGCCAGGCCAGCCGGGGCCCAAGACCACAGGCATAGAGCCAGCTGGAGTATCGTGGGCATCGAGATTCAGCAGTGCCAGGCGCACAGCTTCACGCACCAGCCGTTTGGCTTGGTCACCAGCTGTTAAACGCGATAAAGCAAAGCGGCCACCGCCACCGGCTGAACCAGTTTCACGTTTACCATTCTGTTCAACGACAACGGAAATATTCAAGCGTACCAAAGGGCGAGCATCATGGATATGACAACCATCCATGCGAATGATATGGATATCTGAAAAGGATGATGAGACATTGGCAAAGACTTGTAGCACGCGCGGATCGAGGCTGCGTGCCAGCGCATCGAGTTCTTCAAGTAATGTTTTTCGCTGTAAAAAATCAACGCCATCTGATGGGTTTACAGCTTGATACAGGCTAGTTGTTGGCTTGCCGGAATGAATGGATACAGGGGCAATACTGGAGCCGCTCTCGGCAATGGCACGAGCTGATTTTCCGGCCTGCATCAGTGCACCATGATCGAAGCAATCGGTAAAGGCGTGGCCGGCCGATTCCCCCTTGATGACACGCGCACCCATGCCCTGATGGGTGGAGGCAGAGACATGTTTCACACGGCCTTCTTCGAGCGCCAGTGATTCCGAAGTGCTGTGCTCGATATACAAATCACCATCATCGGCATGGGCCGGTAACAGACTGGAGAGTACAGATTGTAAGGTTTCAAGGGCGATAGGCAGCGGGCAGGGGGGGGGAGAGTTGTTTGTCAGCATGGCGGTAATCGTCGGCGCTGGCTGGCTGCTGTCAAGCAAGGCTGATGAATTGAATAACAGCTTCAACAGATTTTCACCGCAAAGTACGCAGAGGAACGCAGTAGTAAATCAAGATCAACAGCTCCATATTGACTGTTAAGTCCAAGAATTTCGCGGTGCATGCTTTTGAGGCTAGTGATCTGGTGGGTGACGCTGTGCGATTTTTTTTTTAGCTTGTTGCACATGATTGAACTTATACGTATTTCTGATCCTGTCAGTATTCAAATTCTTAGTGACGCGCTGGAGTCACGCCAGATATTGTTTCGTATTGATAACGCCGGCATGAATGCCTTGATGCCATTGCCCACGGTGATGGATGCGCGGGTGTTGGTGGCTGAAGAGGATATCGTGGCTGCCGAATTGATCTTGTCTGATCTGGAGTTGAATCTATGATCAACGGTGGCATGGTGTTGTTGGGCGGCATGCGTTTGTTGCTCAGTCGGGCTGAATTGCGTGCTGTGTTATGGCGCATGCTGGCGTTGTTGTTGGCCTTGATGTTGATCTTGAGTTTTGGTGTGTTTTGGTTGGTGGATTATATTGCCGCGCTTTGGATTCCCAGCGCTGATACCTGGTATTGGCAATTGTTATCATGGCTGGTTGGGGGGCTGGCATTTTTACTGGCCGTGCTATGCGGAATTATCAGCTTTGTTACCCTGGGTTCGGCAGTGTCGGCACCCTGGCTGGATGTATTGGCTACGCGTACAGAAGCGATTTCCGGTCAACCGGTGAAAGAGCCGGAGGTAAGCTGGTGGCCGATGATGCTACAGAGTCTGGTCAATTCGGTACGACCGTTATCAGTGTTATTGCTGTGGGGTGCGGTGGCACTGGTGTTTTTCTGGTTACCACCTCTGGCCACAGCCATCTGGACGTATGGTGCGATGCGTTTCCTCAGTTTTGAATTGATTGATACAACGGCATCGCGGCGAGGCTGGGACTATGCCGAACGCAAAGCACATTTGCTTGATCGACGCTGGTTTTATATTGGGTTTTCAGGTCTGGCTATCTTGCTGATGATGGTGCCGCTGGTTAATCTACTGGTGATTCCAGCAGCAGTGGTGGCTTTGAGTAAAGAACAAGTTTCACATGCATGATTGCTGGCGCCAGGCCAATCGCATTAGGCAAAAGGGGACATGGATGCCGAATGCAGTATGAGCTTTACTAAACCAGTGCATGAACATCCGGTTTATTAAAACAATCAGTGGCGTGGTGCTGAAGGATTTCCTGATGTGGATGGGCGAGCCACGGTCAGGAATGCTGCCACATTGGCAATGTCTTCATCACTCAATCGGGCTGCAACGTTGCGCATTTGGCCCATGGGATCGTTATCACGGGCGGCATCGTCATCCGATGATGCTGTGCTGGCTCCCAGGCGAAAAGCCTCCAACTCATGTTTTAAATAGGTGTAGTTCTGGCCGCCGATCATCGGGTACATATTACCCGCTGAACGGCCATTAAAAGCATGGCAACTTTGGCATGCGGGTATGCCGCGTTCCGGTATGCCGAAATGGACAATGATTTTTCCTTTATACATCAGGCCAATGTCATCGCCATTTTTACGCATGCTATCCAGGTCCGAGCCTAAACTCGGAGTTTTTAACGCATGTGCATAAGCCGCTACATCCCGGCGTTGTTCGCGGGTCAATGCTTTGGCGATATCGTTCATCTGGTACATTTGATTGTCTTGACGCTTGTCGGAAGCAAAGTCTTCCAATTGTTTCCAGATATATTTTTGAACCTGATACGCCAAACGTGGTGTGCCCATTTCATCGGAACCCATGCCGCCAGTGCCGTGGCAACCTGCACATGCAGGCACATCATCACCGAGCCCATTCTGATAAATGATGCGGCCATTGATGATGTTGCCCTGTGCTTCGCGAACACCGTCATGAATGCCTGCAGCAGATATGTTTATCGCCCCGACATTCAGTGCAACGACCATCCCGATAGAAATCATAAAACGTTTCATAAATCTGCCTCCCATGGCTGTTTGTTTTTAACGATGAATCAAAGCGCTTCAATCAACATCAAGAGAGCCAGGATTAGTATCGAGCCGATGATGGGCGTACTTTTCCGCGATAATTTATTCATGATGACCTCCTGAATGCTTCTAGAGATATAAGTGCAATAGATATGCCAATGAGAAATAATAAAAAAACTGCGTTCTTTATCATTTTTTGTGCTTTGTTTTCAATGTCTTATGTTTTTTAAAGTGTGTTTTTATTGGTGTGTGATATTCTCTGGATTGAGAAGCTGCGCGGATTTAATCCCTGATTTTGGCAATGCACTTTTGTGAATCAATCGTTTAACTGCAATGCGTGTTGTCATGCTCGCAGCAGTGGAACTCAGGTTGCAATGTAATATGCTCGATATGATGTTTTTGCAGGGTATCGCGTAAAGCTAGCAATATGTCCGGCCAATGTGACATATCTTCGATTTGCACGTGGGCTGAAACAGCCAGCTGTGTATTGGGTAAACGCCATAAATGAATATGGTGGATATTTACAATACCAGTGTTTTTTTTCATGGCCGATTCGATGCGTTCAATATCGATTTCCTGTGGCAAGGCTTCCATTAACTCCAGTGTGGTTTCGCGCAATAAGCGCCAGCCACCCCATGCCAGAATACCGGCCACCAGAAAAGACAGTAACGGGTCAATCGGCATCCAGCCGGTCAAAACAATCACACCACCGGCAATAATGGCTGCGACAGAGCCCAGCGCATCACCGAGTACATGCCAGTAAGCGGCACGGGTATTAAGATCATGGCTGCCATGCAACCAGCGCATGATGATCAGATTAATCATCAACCCGATAGCCGCAATGAGCATCACCATGCCACCCTGAACGGTGGGTGGCTGGCTTAACCGGCCAATGGCCTCCCACACGATCCAGGCGCTGAGCAGCCACAGCATGAAACCACTGAGCTGAGCTGCCAGCACTTTGGCACGACCATAACCATAACTCATCTGGGCATGGGCAGGTCGATTGGCAATGTGATTGGCAAGCATCGCCAAGCCCAATGCTGCGACATCGGAAACCATGTGACCGGCATCGGCCAACAAAGCCAGCGAATTGGCCATGAGCCCACCAACCAGTTCCACCACCGCAAACACCGCCGTCAACCAGAAGGCGGCGTTCAAGGATGAATGATGATTGTGTCCAGCATGACTCATGTGGCGTTGACCATTCGGATAAACATATATCGATTAGTGTGCATCAACGCGCATTCTGCCAAGCCCATGCAACAAATACGATTGTGAAAACATCATTTGTTATTTACCTCCACTGAAGCGAGCAAACAAACAGGGCAAAACAAATAGCGTCAGCAGGGTGGAGGAGACCAGACCACCGACCACCACGGTGGCGAGAGGTTTCTGAATCTCCGAACCTATACCTGTTGCCAACAACAACGGAACAAGCCCTAAACCGGCAATCATGGCAGTCATCAGCACTGGCCTTAAACGACTCTCGGCACCATTGCAAATGGCTTCATCAATATCTCTGCTATCACCCCGGTGGCGGTTGATCGCATCAACCAAGACCACGCCGTTGAGCACAGCCACCCCGAACAGGGCGATAAAACCGATACTTGATGGTACCGATAAATACTGACCCGATGCCCACAAAGCCAGAATACCACCGATCAATGCCATCGGCACATTAAGCATAATCAACGTAGCCTGACCGACGGAATGGAACATGAAGTAGAGCAGGATAAAGATCATCAATAACGATAGCGGCACCACGATCATCAGCTTGGCCTGAGCACGCTGCTGATTCTCGAACTGGCCACCAAAGACCACCGTATAGCCCGGTGGCAAATCAATTTCATTCTGGATGCGCTGATCGAGTTCTGCCACCAACGAACCCATATCCCGATCTTCCACATTGCTTTGAATCACCACCCGACGTTGCACATCATCACGTCTGATCATCGGTGGGCCTTGTTCCACGCCAATCGATGCAACATCCTGCAATCGCACCCAGGCTCCACTCGGCGCTTGCAGAATCAGATTGCCAATGGTTGCCGCATTATTGCGAAAATCCTTGGCCAGGCGCACATAGATATTATATCGCTCATTGCCGGAAATCACTTGCCCGGCAGTTGCACCGCCAATGGCATCAGCCACCAGACTCATGACATCATCAACCGGGATACCGTAACGGTCCAGCTTGGCGCGATCCGGGCTAATCACCAATTGCGCTTCGCCTTCGATCTGCTCCATCGCTACATCACGTGTGCCTTTAACACTCTTGGTCAGCGTTTCGATCTTTTTACCCATCGTCGCCAATACTTTGAGATCAGGGCCAAAGAGCTTGATCGCCAAAGCAGCTTTGACACCAGAAATCAACTCATCCACACGCATGGCAATAGGCTGGGTGAATGCAATCAACAAGCCAGGTACCACCTCCATTTTTTCGCGCATTAGCTTCTGCAAAGCCAACCTGTCGCTGGCACTGGTCCATTCTTCAACGGCTTTCAGACCAACAAAAAGTTCAATATTGGATACAGGCTCTGGGTCACCACCAATTTCTGCCCTTCCGACGCGGGATGAGACATAAGTCACTTCCGGAAATGATTCAACCAGTATCTTCTCCAGCTTTTGCCCCGTATCTTTGGCAAAGCCCAACGATGAGGATGGAGCCAATGTCACACGAATAGCCAGCGTTCCCTCTTCCAGTTCAGGTACGAACTCTGTACCCAAAAAGGGAACAATGGCGATGCTTAAGACAAAAGCCACAGCCGCACCAGCGACAACTTTCTTGCGCGCTTTTAAGGCTGAGCGCAGCAGACGATGGTAAGCGCGTGCAATGGGAGCCAGCACCGGGCTTTCTTTATGCACGATACCCTTGGTAAACACATAGGTTGCCAATACAGGCATGACAAACAGAGCCACCAGTAATGAAGCAAACATGGCGAAACAAATCGACAGCGCCATCGGTGTAAACATCTTGCCTTCCACACCTTCGAGTGAGAATAACGGCGTGAATACCAGCAGAATAATCAATACCGCAAACAATACCGGCCGCGCCACTTCTTTGGATGCTTCAGTAATACGCAACGGGATGCCAGCTCTGTTTTTTTGGCCATAATCACCATCCGGTGTTTTCTCCAAATGTTTGAAGATATTTTCCACCATCACCACCGATCCATCGACCATCATGCCGATGGCAATCGCCAAGCCGCCCAAACTCATCAGATTGGCTGAAATACCGTAATGCTCCATCACGGCGAGCGCGGATAACACCGAGATTGGTACGGATAATAATACCAGAGTCGCCGCCCGCACATTCATCAGGAACAGAAACAAAATAATGATGATCAACACAAAGGCTTCGAGTAAGGCTTTTTCCACTGTCCAAACGGCTTTGTTGATCAAGTCCGACTGATCGTAAAACGGTTGAATGGTGACACCCTTCGGCATGGATTTTTGCACAATTTCAAGCCGTGATTTCACATCATCAATGGTGTTTTTGGTATTCGCACCAAAGCGTTTGAGCACAATACCCACCACCACTTCACCCAGCGATTTAGCACTGCCATCTGCAGCACGCTCCGTCATGGTGACTGCGCCTTGGCGAATTTCACCGCCAAAAGCCACTTCGGCCACATCACGTACACGAATCGACGTGCCATTGACGGTTTTGACCGGAATCGCCGCAATCGCCGCAAGGCCATCTTTACCACCGGGCACCCAGCCCACACCACGAATCACCAACTGCTCATCACCCTGCGGTAAATACCAGCCACCGGCATTGCGATTGTTCGCTTCAATAGCCGTCACCACATCGGACACATGCAGATTGTAGGAGAGCAAGCGCTCGGCATTGAGCTGCACCTGATATTGGCGTATCTCACCACCGTAGGAGAGGATATCGGTTACACCAGCAACCGGCATCAGCATCAATTTAACCACCCAGTCGTTCAAGGCACGCAGTGTTAAAGCATCATAACCAGCCTCAGGGTCGGCTTTGATAATGTACTGAAATACCTGACCAAGGCCGGAGGTGTTTGGCCCGACTTTAGGTGTGCCTGCCCAGGATGGAACCGTCTGACGGGCATCCTGCAGCTTTTGAAATACCAACTGGCGGGCAAAATAAATGTCGGTTCCTTCTTTGAATACCACCGTAATCACAGATAAACCTGTTTTGGAAATCGAACGCACTTCTTCCACATCCGGCAAGGAGTACATCACCGCCTCAATTGGATAGGTAATAATTTGCTCAACTTCTTCAGAGGCCAGTCCTTGCGCTTCGGTATTGATCTGCACCTGCACATTGGTGACATCGGGAAAGGCATCGAGATTCAGTTTTGGTACGACAAATAAAGCATAGGCCATCGAACCAATCAGCAGCATGAGAATCAGTAGGCGATTGTTGATCGCCGCATCAATCATTTTAGGAAACATAGTCTGTTACCTCAATGGTTGTGCACTTCAAAGCCGGCTTTCGCCAACTCTGAAGCGAGCACAAATGCGCCCTGCACAACAACGGATTCACCCGCCTTTACGCCTTTGCGAATCGCAACCATACCCATGCTGGCCTTGCTGGTTTCCACTTCACGGCGTTCAAAGTGACCCGGCTCTTCTTCCACAAAAACAATCAATTCGCTACCCTGACGCTGGACAGCATGTGCTGAAATCAACAAAGCCTGTTGACCTGAACTGGTGCCAATTTCGACGCTGACAAACATGCCCGGATGCAATTGATCATTATTATTGCGAATACTCAAACGTACGCCGGCAGTGCGTGTGACGGCATCGAGTTGATGATGGATATTGATCACCTTGCCTTGGTAATGTGCGTTGGAACCTTTCGGCATCACCGATGCAGCTTGGCCTACCCGAACGCTTGGCAACAGTGTTTCCGGTATTTTGACTTCTACCCAAACATACGATTCATCCACAATCTGCATCAAGCGAGTACCTGCTGCCAAATGCTGGCCGAGACGAAAATCATCGGCGACAACAGTGCCTGCATGTGGCGCACGTAAAGTCAGCAGACCATAAACCTCCTGTCTCAACAAGCTGGAAATATCCGCTTTATTCAAACCATAAGAATACAGGCTTGCCCGAGCCGCTGCTAAATTAGCATGCATGGCTTGATAGGTGCTTTGTGCCTGCTGCAAACGGGCTTGGGAGACAATATTTTGCTGCGCCAGTTTTTTCAACCGCCCCAGTTCCTGTTTGCTGCGATTGTGTTCGGCGCGGGCTTTGAGGTAATCCGCTTCAGCTTGTGCAAGCGTGGTACTGTTCAGCGTCACCAGTTTTTGCCCCTTGCGCACCTGATCACCCAGACGCACATGGCGTGCATGCACGATGGCATCGACCACTGTCGTAATATCAGCCAGAGCATAGGCATTAAAGTCGATTGTACCGGGCGCACTCAGCGTTTGCATTTCCGCACGCATGGTCAGGGTTTCGGTAACAATGCCAGCTTGTTTGATTTGAGCTGGAGTTAGCTTGATCAGGCCACTTTCTTCATGGCCACCATGTTCGCCGGCATGCCCTTTATCGGAATGACCGGATTCTTCTTGATCATGCCCATGTTCACCGGCCATGACTGGCGCACTGATAAACACCAGCATGGCTGTTAAAACTACCGTTATTGTTTTCATGGTTGAATTGTTCATAACTGCATTGTTCATGACTGAATTCCTTTGAGTATATATTCGGGATGACCAAGCACTTCGGCCAGTCGAATGCGTGCAAACCACGCCTGTTGTATGATTTCCAGTGCCGTCATGCGGGCATCGAGCCCCTGACGGATATGCACCACCAGCTCTTCCAGATCCAACTCACCAGCATCGTAGGCTTTCTGGGCCAGGCTGATGGTGTTCTTGGCACTCTGCTGCATGTGTGAACTGATGATGCCGGATAGCGCCAGCATGGCATTGGCATGATTATCGACTGCACTTTGCACAGCATAACGTAGCTGCTGGGTAGACCAGTCTAGGCCGGTACTTACCCGTTCCTGCTCAGCCAGTGCTGCACGGTAAGCGCCTTTATGGCTGTTGAGTACAGGGATCGGCATGGTAAAGCCCAATTTAATCAGGTTTTCACCGGCTTCACGACCTGTCATCGCGCTGACGGTGATATCAGGCAAACGTGTCGCATTGGCCAAATCCACCTGTGCTTCGGATTGTCTAAGCTTTGCCCGCAAGGCTGCCAGGTCAGGGCGTGATTTTAGTGCCATGGCGTAGGCATCTGCAGGTGGCTGCCAGCTTGTTTGCAGCTTAGGCAGGGGGTGCTTGCTGCTCAAGGGGCTTGAGACATTGCCGAGCGCGGTTAAATAAGCCTGTTTGCTGCGGGTTAAAATTTGCCTGGCGACGGTGGTGGCATTGAGAGCCGATGAAAAAGCCGATTGCGCCAAATTGGCATCGAGCTGACTGGATTGGCCGAGCTTGAGTTGTAGCGCTACAGCATGGCTGACTTTTTTTAACATCGAGCTTTGCTGGCTGCGTAATTCCAATGCCTGCTCGGTAAAATACAGCGCCACATAAGCGTTGGCCGCAGCAATCATCAGTTGTTGGCGGGTGTTACTTTTGTGCTGATTCATTTGATTCAACACAGCCTGAGCCGATTGCTCTCGAAAGCCTTGTTTGCCGGCTGTTTCGATGCTCTGTGACAGGGTAATATAATAATCATTGCTGCTGCCACCGCCATTAAGGCGACGACGCTGTGGTTCCAGACTCAGTTCTGGATTATAGGCATAAGCGCTTTGCTCGCTTAGATTGCCTTGGGCGGCGGCAATCTGCTGCTCGGCCATTTGCAGCATGGGATGCTGTTCAACAGCAGTTTCCATAGCTTGTTGTAAGCTATCGGCATGGCTAAGAATGGGTTGAATGCATAATAACATTCCAATCGTTAAAAATAGTGTGCGCACAGTTTCCCCCTGTGAAAGATATTTTTGATAAACGGGGAAGCTTATTTTCCAGATAAAATACCAGCACGAGAGCCTTCAGGCTCTAATGCAGGCTGCTGTTTGGAAAATTAGCTGTGCAGGTTTTTGGGAGGGTGTTCGATCCGAAAGGGTAACTTTTTGAGGTTCAGATCAGCCAAAACATGGTAGTTTTCAATAGCGATGAATGGTGTCATGGTGGCTTGTTTATCTGCCGATACAGTAAACGTATGGGATGCATGCAGATGACAACTATGCTGCGCAGAATTCGGATTATGCTGGCCATTGTGATCATCCGCATGTTCAGCAATATGGCTCACATTTGATTCCATGGCATGCACGTGAATATCAAAACCACATGTGTAAACCGTCAGCTGTAAAGCAACAAAAGCGATAAGAGCCATAATGCGCATGCCGGAATCATTGGATGATCAAGCCAGCCTGTCAAGTTTTTGAGGCGCTTGTTTGAAGAAACCGTGTTTGATCCTTCCATGTTTGAGCCCTATGGACTTTACTGCTTCGCCAAGGGTGGCAGGGGGAGGAATTAGGCGTGGCCGATTTGACTGGACAGGTGATTGCGATCTATTCCCATGCAGCGCGCACCAAAATCCCAGCGTCCTGCGGGTGGTTCTTGAAAGACAATATGATGACTGGCGGGAGCGATGAGCCAGTCGTTGTTGGATAGTTCAGCTTCGAGTTGTCCTGCTTGCCAGCCGGCGTAGCCGAGTATGAGCATGTAATGTTCGGGGCCTTCACCATGACCGAGTGCTTCGAGTACATCGCGTGATGATGTTAAATGCAGTTCGCTACTGATTTGCATGGTTGATTCATACACCTGCCAGCCATCGTGCAGGACAAAACCCCTGAAATCATCCACTGGCCCGCCTTCAAACACCTTGTTTTCAGACTGATCACGCTGTTTGCCCGTTGGAGATACAGTCTCAATATCCAGATCGGTCAATACATCGGCAATGCTGATATCACGTGGCCGGTTGATGATCAGCCCCATGCAGCCTTTATCATCATGGTGGCAGATCAGGATGACAGCATTTTTAAAACCGGGTTCGAGCAGGGAGGGAGAGGCGAGCAGCAGTTGACCAGTGAGCTGACTGAGTTGCATATGATTGCTCTGTATGCGATCAAGCTGCATCTGACCCTCCTGGGTGATATTATTTTTAGACATCGAATCTTAAGTCGATATCGAAACACGCATCTGACGCGCCATGCGCAGCGCAGCCAGCAGGCTTGTATACGATACGTCGTTTGACCCGACCCGGTCAAGGGCTGTGCCGTGATCGACACTGGTGCGGATAAAAGGTAAACCCAGGGTGACATTGACTGACTCGCCGAAACTGAGCGCCTTTAGCGGAATCAGCGCCTGATCATGATAACAGCAAACAATGGCATCATAGTGTTGCCTGACGGCTGCTGAGAAGATGGTATCGGCCGGCAAGGGGCCATCGATATGGATGCCTTCAGCGCTTGCTTGCGCCACAGCCGGAGCCAGCACATCAATTTCTTCTCTGCCAAACTGGCCTTGTTCACCGGCATGGGGATTGAGGCCGCACAAGGCCAGGCGGGGGTGGCTGATGCCGAACTGCTTACGCAGATCATGATCAATAATGCGCAAACACTGGAGTGTGTCTGTTGTATTGAGGGCATCGGGCACATCACGTAAAGCCAGATGGGTGGTTAATAATGCAACACGTATTTCATCCGATGCCAGCATCATGACGAAATTACTTTGTTGTTTACTACCATGTGTTGAGGTGGTGGATAAATGATCCAGAAATTCTGTATGGCCGGGGAACTGAAAGCCGCAACGGCGCAAGATGGCTTTTTCAATGGGCCCTGTGACGAGTGCTGCAGCCTGTTGAGCCAAACAGGCATTGGCCGCAGTCTCGATGCAAGCTATGACTGCCGATGCGGTGTGTACGGATGGTTTTCCTGGGTTGACTGACTCGCATGTATGGCTGAGCGATTGCGGTTTCCAGCAACATAGACCAATGGCTTGACTGCTTGTCGAGGCCGCATTGCGGGCGGCTTGCAAGTCAGAAAATTCATGGATTACAGACGAGCCCAGTTTCAGTTGAGCTTCGAGTTGTTGGGCGCGTTGCTCTAACCAGCTGGCTGGCGCGACAATCACACAGTGTTCAAACGCATCTGGCTGGGCATGGTAGGCGCGTAGTATGCAGTCCGGCCCTATTCCCGCCGGTTCACCGACGGTGATAACAATCGGTTTCATTATTGTGGCAGGGCGCTTAATTCACGGGTGATTTTCCAGCCGGATTCCGAGCGTTGCAGTTGCAGTTGTTTGGTGTCTGTTTGACTGAATCGTGGTGAGGTGTATTTCTGGGTGAATATTACTCGCGCCTGATTATCTTGCGGGTAGCTGATTTCGACGTTTTGAACGCTGATTTCAATGTTCTTCTTATTACCGATACGCATGCGTCGGGAGGTTTTCCAGGCTTCGATGCTGTTAAATTTTTGGCCGGGCACGAAGTCATCTGAATAGGCCGCAAAATAAGCCTTGAGATCCTGTTTGACCCAGGCTTGACGCCATAATTCCAGGGCGATTTTCACTGCTATATCCATGCTTTCAATCGATTGACGCGATGCCTGTTGCTCAGGCCGGGGTAAATTCACATTGATGGTGATTGATGGGCAGTTTTTGTAATGGACAGTGGCATTGGCTTTGAGACTGGCAGTCCAGCGGGGTAATTGATCCTGAATCGCGACATTGCTTAAAATGCTTTGAATTTGATCACGGTTGCTTTCCAATGAGTTGGGATCGACGTGGCGTTTTTCAACAACGCGAATAATGTGCAGACCGAAATTGGTTTCGACGACACCACTGGTTTCTCCGGCTTGCAGTGCAAAAGCTGCTTTCTCAAACGATGCCACCATGGCACCTTTTTTGAACCAGCCCAGATCACCACCTGTAGTGGCACTAGGCCCTTGTGATGCTTCTGTGGCGCGAATACTGAAGGCTTTATCACTCACACCCTGCATATCATCGGCGATGGTTCGAGCCCGTTGGTAAATCTTTTCACGGGTTGCTTCATCGGCTGTTGAGGGGATTTGTAACAGGATGTGACGGGCATGGATTTCATCATGACTGACTCCGACACTTTTAGCTTCTTTCCAGCGTTCGTTGATGACCTTGAGAATATGGAAGCCGGACGGGGAACGAATCGGGTCGGTTATTTCATTGACCGCCAAATCCAGTGCCGGCGCAAAACGCTGGCTGATGCCACCCTCCATGAACCAGCCCATGATACCTTGCTGTTGGCGGTCGGGTGATTCTGAATAGAGAGCAACCAGTTGAGAAAACTCTTTACCCTGCTCGAGCTGGTGATGGATATCGCGTATGCGGGCGCGCACCTTGGCAAGCTGCTGGGGTGTCGGCTCCGGTGGTATGGTCAGGAATATTTGTGCGACCTGTACTTCACGGCGTGGTTTGGCCACGGCAAGGTATTTTCTGTAATACTCACTGATGGCTTCTTCGGAGACTTGCACCTTGCTGCGCACGGCAATATTGATCACTTTACCGATGAGCAGTTGGTCATGGATTTTTTCTTTAAAGTCGTCGAAGTTGCCACCCTGCTGATTGACTACTTGTTCCAGTTGGCCGGGTGACATGCCATTTTTGCTTTCGATGTCCCGGATTGCATTGCCCATTTCTTCTGGATTGACGGAGAGTTCCAGCTTCTGGGCTTCTTCGAGCTGTAAGGTATTCATGATCCGCGCATCGAGTGAGCGACGATTCAACTCCTCTGCCGAGGGCAGGTTTTTCTCACCGGACTGACGCAATTGCAGCAGCATTTCCTGGGTATCTTTGGCCACCTCATAACAGGTGATGACATTGTTATCGACGACTGCGGCAATGGCATCAATTGTTTCTGCGCGGGCTGGTGAAACCAGGAATAATAAGCTGATAAGAAAAACTGGGACGTGCATGAAGCCTCCAACAATGATGCTTACCTTTGTATCAGGTTTATAGCGTACCTGCTTGCAAAGTAAGTGATGAAACTGACCCTGATGATGCATGGGGGATCCGAATTAGGAACCAACGCTACCGAGCCCCTTAAACTCGAGCAACAAACGGAAACCAAAGTTGGATGCTGTGCCCGTACCAATCGGGCTATTGGTGCGATATGCTTCAAAGCCCAGTGTCCAGCACGGGTGATTATATTGTAAGCCCAGGGCTGTGCGTTGAGAGAGTTTAAGCAGCATATCATATTGCCAGTTGGCAGTGGCTTTCCAGCGGTGATTTAAGCCGATCTGGCTGTTTAAGCTCAGCAATTGAACCTTGGTGGTATAGCGCGCATCGGTGAACTTATAGGTAGCGGATACATGATCACCATCGGCTGAACTGATACTTGCAGATGCATTGAGATCAGCCCAGAAACGCTTGGCGGTATCGTATTGGCCACTGCTGGATAAGCGCAGATTGCCCAGCGGCTGCCAGATGGCTTCAGCCAAGAGGTTGGAAAAAGGCCGTGTCGGTGTGCTTTGTAAGGCTGTATCGATGCTTGTTCGCATTAAATCATAAGACATACCTGTGCGTACAATCAGCACATCGCGTTTTACCGATGTATCCAGATCATTGAACTGTAATCTGTTTTCCAACAACACACTGACCCGACTGCTGCGTTCAATGCGATCGAGGCCGGTGAAGCGGTTGCCCGAGAGTAGATTGCTTTGGTTTAATAACACCAGACTGGAATCGAATACGGGCAAACCGCGTTGGTTGGGCGCGCTGATATAATCATACCGTATAATGGGCGAGACAACATGTCGCCAGCCGTGCTGCGCGCCAATGCGTTCAAAATCCGAGCGTACTTCGAGGCTTGCATCAGCTGTGGTGCGGGTTGGTTTATTGTCCGGTAACAGGCTTTGTTGCAGCCAATAACGTGTATGTTGTACACCTGCAGTCAGCACCGCCGATATGCCGCCGCCATCGAGCTCCCATGGCATTTCAATATAGGGGCGAATATTAACGCGCCAGCCATTTTCACCAGTGCGCCGGCTAAAACGGGTGCTTTGTTGGCCAAGATGGGCAATTAGATTGGGGTTGATTTGCCAGCGTGCATCACTTTGCAATCGGGGCAGGATTTGCAGGGTGGTGGCATTGCTCTGCAATAACAGGTTCTGCAAATGCATCCCTTGCAGCGACCAGTTGGCCATGAAATCTTGATGTTGAACGGCTTGTGATAGCGTCGCGATGCTCTGTAAAAATACCGAACTGATCTGATTGCCGGTGGCATAATCAGCCACATACAAACGGTCGCTGACATGATCTGCTTTGGCACTTAATTGCATATTGGCGGGTAAGCGCCATTGCAGTTCTCCGCCCAATCGACTGCGTGTCGAGCCTGCGATGGTGTCGTTGATGCCAGCAATATTAATGCTTTCATGACCATAATCGGATACGTGACGTGCCTCCAGTTCACCCATGAGGCCACGCGCGCTCATCCAGCGCGGTGTGACGGTGAGATCCCAATTGGCTTGGGGTGCAAAATAATAGGGCAGGGATATTTCGCTACCGCGCCGTTTGCCGGTGGCGACATTGGGCATTAAAAAACCGGATTTGCGCTTTAACGACTGCTGCCACCAGGGCGTATAAATCACAGGGATTTGCCATAATTCGAGACGGGCATGATTGGCAGTAAAGCTGCCTTCAGCTTGATTGATGACAGCGCGGCTGGCAGCAACCCGCCATGATTCCTCATCAATCGGGCACGATGAAAACAGCACTTCTTCGGCTTCATAGGTTTGATCATCAACACGTTTGACGTGAGCGGCAGTGATGCGTTCGCCACCTGCGAGTGTAATCACAGCATGACCCATGTGGCCGGTTTTGCTTTGTGTTTGCATAATGGCCTGATCGGTTTCAATGGTGGCTTTGTCCGATTTGATGATGACATGGCCTTTGGCTTCGAGCACATGCTGATTGGCGCGGTATTTTACTTCATCGGCCATGAGTGTGTCCCATTGCCGTATGATCACCACATGACCACGGGCAATCACCACACCATCGGCTGTGCGACTGATTTCATCAGCCGTAATATCAACCGGTTCGGCCACGGCAAGAGATGCCGAAAGGGATACTGCGCAGGGCAGCATGAGTAGGGTGATGCATAATACATACAGGCGGTGGAGCATGGTGCTGCAAGCTAGCTTACAATTTTAAGCCGTCTACAGGCGCGCTGTGCCAATGTTGATGGTGGTTGCGTTTATTCTGTTGATGATTTGATATTTTGATCGATGTTTTGATCCATGCATGGGGTGACGCTTTGTTTGTTGGTCGAGCTGCTTGTTGAGACATTTTTTTCCGAATTACTTTTCGTTGTATCGGCTGACTCCATGTCAGTCTCCGCAGCATGTTGCTTGTGGGTATATTCTTCAATGAATACTGTGACATTGGCGATAATCAATGAATAGACCACGATACCAAAAATCATGGTAATCACCGCCACAATACGGCCGCCCGGAGTGATCGGTACAATATCCCCATAACCCACCGTGGTCAGGGTAACAAAGGCCCACCATAAGCCATCCTGCATGACACCAAACTGAGGGTTTTGCTCATGTTCCAATAGATAAGTACCTGTGCCAAAGACAAATACAATACCGAACACCATGGCCATGGCCACAGGTAAACTTTCGCCGGATAAGACCAGCAAGCGCAATATTCGATCTTTGTTGGCTCGAATCAGTGCGCCCACGCGCAAAGCCGGTAACAAGTGAGCGAACCTTAGCGCCATCAACATGCGCAATACAGGTGAGGACAATAAAACCACAACAACCAAATCAAACCAGTTGGATTTCATCCATGCAGTGCGGTCATCGGCGATGCGCCAACGGATAAAAAACATAATCACAAATGAAACGAGAATGACCATGGTGCTCCAATCGGGCAAATCATCGATGAAAGAAACCGCAACGGCGGCCAATGTTATCACAAACATTGCAACATCGAGAGCGCGTTGGAGCAGTAGTCGTTTGGTCATGTCGAATAAATGTTGATGCGTTTATTTATGTTCGCCGGATTTGTGACCGTAATAACCGGCCAGTGCCACCAGAAAAATACCACCACCCATATACAGTACATCGAGTGGTTCTTTAAATTCGACATGCAATACGTTTTTGAAAAAGGCCACGATGAGGATCATGAGAATCACTTTACCCAAGCGATCTTTCAAATCATCGAGGCTTTCAATTTGTAATAATTTACCGGCGGCAGGATTGTCACGGGCAATATCGAGTTTGTCGATATGCAGTTCATATACACCGAGGCCAAAAATAAGCAGCACCATGGCGAGCAGAAAATCATCTACGGCAGTAATAACATGGCTCACCACATTGGTATGGAAATCAGGCACAGTATGGCCGAGTGCATAGACATTGAAGAACTCAACCAACAACTTGCCCATATCAATGGCGGACAGGATAAATAATAACGCCATGCCGACAATACAGGACCAAACCGCCAGTAGTGTCAGGTACCGTGAGTTCCAAAGCATTCGTTCAAAAAATCGTTTCATAACATACCCCTCAAATTGATTGGCCTAAAGCTAGTTTATTCTGCCGGATTCGTCAGCAGGATTGATGCCAATGTGTTGTTTTCAGTATTCAGACAGCGTTCAGGCTGGCCAGAGACCTGCTCCGGTGCGTAGTAATTCAGGCTCATGATTGCATAAATCAATCACGCTGGTTGGTTCCATGCCGCCCCAACCGGCATCCAGTATGGCACACGATAAATGTTTTAAACGTGGCACAAAGAGATCAGGATCAATAGCCGGGTGGGCTTCATCAGGCAACTGCAGTGTGGTGCATAATAAAATATCACCATATTCTTCCAACAACATCTGACACACCGGATGATCCGGCATGCGAATGCCAACATCGCGACGTTTGCCAAAGATGCGACGTGGCAAGGATGAGCTGGCCGGTAAAATGAATGTATAGGGTCCCGGCAGACAGCGTTTGAGGATGCGGTGAGCTTGATTATCCATGCCTACACAGGTGGCCGCTTGCGATAAATTGGCACAAACCACCGACCACAAATGGCTGGAATCCAGCTGGCGCAGTTGTCGCATATCATTGATGGCATTCGAAGATGTCGGCTTGCACATCATGACATAGGTGGTGTCAGTCGGTACAACGATAAACAAGCCCTGTTGCAACAGCGCCACGGCACGCCTGATCTGTCTGATCTGGGGGCGTTCGGGATGCAGGCGCAGATGTTCAAATTGATGCATTGTTTAGCAGCTGATTGTTTTGTCGTTGATTGATGCGGCGGTGATTAAAATCCGGGGATCATACCTCCAAGCCCTTTGAGTAACTGCTGTTTGGGTGACTCAGGCTGTGCTTGAGGTTGCGTTGCTGGAGCCGGTTGATTGGCTTGTTTGCCACCGCCAAGCAATTTACCCAACGATCCACCAATATTATGTGCGCCTTTGTTTAATAGCGCAGGTGCATTCTGAATCAATGTTTTGGCATTGATGATGGGTATGATTTTGGGTGCGTCGAAAGGGCCATAGATGCGCAGTGGAATGGATAAACCCGGCCGCAAGAATGAGCTACCTTGTCCTTGCAATGTGCCAACCACACGTGGTTTCACTTCATAATCCAGTGTTTTGTTGACCAGATTAATAGTGCCCTTACCGGTGATACGCAACAGTGGTGAGGCCATGAATAGATCCTGATTGGTGGCAATACCGTTTTTTATATCAAAACTGCCGGAGAGTTGGGCGAAATCCGTTTCTTTCGGGCCTTGTTTGTAGGCTGTTGGATTGGTGTATTTGCGCAGTGCTCCGGCGATATCGAAGCCCTTTAATTTACCATCACGAAACAGCACCGTACCGCGTCCATTGAGCGTGTTCACAGCTTTAGGCGTGAGGCCGGTGGCATGGAATTTTGTATCCATGTCCATGCTGCCTTCTAGCATGTTAAAATCAGCCAGTGTGGCCAATAGCGGGCCTGCCTGGACACGTGAGATATGCACTGACTCAGTCCATTTTACAGGATAGCTGTTGACGTTCAGGGTGGCTTTTTCCGTCACCTTACCACTGGCCAGCTTGAAGCTGAGTGGTTGCAATCGGAATTGACCCTTGGCCGCGTTGATGGTGGCAGAAAAGTCGGACATTTCCATGCCACGCATAAATAACGAGCCGATTTTAAGCTGTGAGGCGATTTTCCAGGTTTTCAAGAAACGCAAGTCAGGTTCGGCCGCTTCTTTTGCCGGTTTTACAGCGGCGATTGCCTCATTGATCAGAGAGAAGCTTTGCAAACGCCTGTGAGCCGTCTTGTTGTCTTCGCCTTGCGGTAGCCAAGCATCGAGATGCAGTTGTTTGGCTGTCATACGTAAACGAATGTCGGGGCCGGCGTAGCTAAGGCTGCCCGATGTCTGCAGCAGTTCATTGTCCAATTTTAGCTGGAAGTCGCGAATGTCTAATTTTTTAGTGCCGCCTGCCAACGAGGCATTAAACTTGAGCTGTTTCCAGGGCGCGGGGTGATTGGCGTACATGGCTTTTAAATCAGGTACAAAGGCCTCTAACCATGTGCGCTCGATGGCTTGGCTATCAATGCGCATCTTAAAGCTCGGCTGTTTAGATAAATGGTTCAGGCTACCATTGGCATCAATCAGAGTCTTGCCATCAACAGCCAGCGAAGCATGGTTGATTTTCATTTGATTGGCAGTTGGCATTTCAATTTTCCAGCTCAAGCCCAGATCATGGGCGGCTTTCAAGTTGAATTCGCCATTGCTTAACCGAATACCATCCGGCCGCTGCTCGATTTGTGCGGAGACTTGTACTGAGGCGTTAGCGATATCTCCAAGCTGTGCAGGCCAGCCGCTGATTATTTTTTTGAACGGCTTGAGTTGGATGTCAGTTGCTGAAAACTGCCCTTGTAGGGGTAGTGCATTGACATCCAAGGTGGCTGGATCACCAACCGGCCCAAGCTGTGCATCGAGTTTAAATGCATTATCGGATAATTTGCCGGACATCGATATGCTGATCGGCCGATCCAGTTGCACATCGTTGAGTGCCACGGTCAATTCAGATAATACTACCGGTGCAGCTGCCGCATCGACCCAGGTGATTTCACCGCCAGTCAGGCTGAGTGACTCGGCCTGCAATGCGGCCAGAGCCGGAGCTGCTGGTGCCGACGCAGCCGTGCTTGCCGTTGTCGGAGATGATGTGGCGTTGTCGGGCGCAGGTGCGGCAATCAAATCACCCCAGTTGCTCTCACCATTTTTGCGACGCTCGAGATAAATCACCGGCGCTACGATTTCAAAGTGTTTGATTTCAATTTGTTTGGATAACAACGGCATCAGCGCCAGTTTCACATGCAAACGCTCGACACTGAGGAAATCACGCTGAGCAAAACCTTTTCGATTGGCCAAATGCACATTATCCAGTTCAATGCCTACCCAAGGGAACAATGAGGCCTCTATATTGCCAATGCTTAATTTGCGTCCGGTGGCCTCTTCAACCTTTTGCTCGATTTGACTCTTATAAACATTCACGTCGATAAAAAAAGGTGCTGACAGCAATGCAACAGTAAGCAAGGCAAACAGAATGAGGCTGTAACGAATGATTTTGGACATGCAGATCCCTCCAGGTGTTGAGCTAAGCCGGTTGCCCGGTGTGTTATGTATGGTCTGCCATCGTCGGCGAAAGCGATGCATCTTGCAAGTGTGGAAAGAAATTTAACAGATCTGAGAAATCAGTCACCACATGACTGGCTCCAGCCTGCATCAGCTCAGTACTGCTGGCCACACCAAACGACACACCCAAAGCCTGAACGCTGGCCGCTTTGGCCATTTGTATATCAAACACAGCATCACCGACCACGCAGGTTTGTTCGGCAGTGATGCCGAGCTCCTGCATGCATTCAAGCACCATTGCAGGATGTGGTTTGGAGTGGGTGCAATCGGCTGTGCGCAAGACATAAAACAAATCGTTTAAATCAAAGCGTTGTAATACACGCTTCAAACCCGCTTTTGATTTGCCGGTTACGACCCCCAGCCAGTAACCGGATGCTCGCAGCCTCTCCAATGTCTGCCGCACATGTGGAAACAACTCAACCTGATCTTCCAGTAGAATATAATGCTGGCGGTATGCCTCGGCAATATGTTGTTGCAAGGCTGGCTTATTGCTTTGATCTGTTACTATTAAACGCCTGATGGCCTGTGTTAATGATAACCCAATTATATCACAAACAGCCTGATGTTCTGGCGCATTTAGACCGGCCTGTTGAAAAGCGGCCTGCATGGCCTGCACAATAATACCATGTGAATCGGTCATGGTGCCATCGCAATCAAATAAAATTAAAGCGGGTTCTGAAGAAATAGAGCACTCCTGATGAGATATAAACTGAATTTACAACTTGAACTCAGACAATATATTGAACTAGAACGGCATCTTAAAGCGGCTGGCGCAGAGGTCAATTTGCCTCCAAAAAACATTTCTGTTTTATGCGGTTGACATGGCCAAACTCGCCCCTATAGTTCGGCCTCCCTGACGCGGGGTGGAGCAGTGGTAGCTCGTCGGGCTCATAACCCGAAGGTCGTTGGTTCAAATCCAGCCCCCGCAACCAAATTATAAAAAGGCACCGATTTATTCGGTGCCTTTTTTTGTTTTTTTGGTGTCCTCTTTTATCTTGCAAATAGCTAAAATATAATGTCTTTATGGATTGTCGTTGGTGCGTTCGCGCTGTTTGTTGCCGTCTTGATCTGAGCTTTCTTCTTGGTCTTCTTCGTCGGCTTTTTCATTGTCGGTTTTGTGGTGCATATTGTGCATGATCGTGCCGATGATGACAGAAATCAGACCGAGGGTGAGTACGACAGTGGCTGAGGGAGGTAGGTCGAGTAGGTGAGCGGCGAGGGTGCCGATGATGCTGGCTAGGGCTGCCAAGGCTGTGGCTTGCCAGACGGGGCCATTATGTCCGTGTCGCCAGACAGCGAGGGCGGGCATGACCAGATAAGCAAAGACCAGCAATACGCCGATGGCATGGATGGCTGGCACGATGATCAGACTCAAACCTGCGGCAAAACGTAAACGGCCATGGTAGGTGTTGCTGTGCGGAGTTAGCGCCAGCGCCAGACCGAGAGCCGAGAAGGCCACAAGTATGCCGATGCCCTCCCAGTTGATGGCCAGAATGCTGCCGAACATCAAGCCCATCAACTGGCCTTCGCCATACGGCAGCAGCGATAATAAGACCATGCCGAGCGAGGCTGCAAAAGCATAAACTGCACCCATCACGGCCTCTTTGGGTAATACGGTGTCTTCATCCATCAAGGCCATCAAGGCGACTGCGATGGCGGTGGTAATGATGGCGATGAGTATGCCGGGCATGTGTAATGCCATGCCGAGGGCGTAACCGGTGGCTGCAACTTGTGCCAAGGCCAGATCGACAAAGACAATACGCCGCTCCAGCACACGTTGGCCGAGTACAGGTAGGCTGATGGCAATCACCAGGGTTGCGATTAATACAGTTAATAAAATCATGGGCTCCTCACTGACTCCAGCGTGCAATGCGTTGTACCATTCTGTCAAACATGCCGATATAACCTTTCAGACCATAACCGGCGACAGAATCGGGTAATACCATCAATCGAATACCTGCGGCATCGGCTAAGCGTCTGGCAACGGCCCGGTTGTTGTACGGTTCGACCCAGATCAAGCGCACCTTTTTTTGATGAATGGTATCGATCAACTGGCTCAAGTGGCGGGTGGATGGTTCAATGCCGGATTTGGGTTCAATAAACCCTGCTAACTCAATGTGCATAGACTGCATGAAATACACATAGGTATTGTGGTAGGTGATGATGGGGCCGGTATAGATATTCATGTAATCGCGCCAGCGTGGTAGTTGCTTGTTGACGGCGCTGGCAAACTTTGCAGCCCGGACTTTATAGCGTTCAGCATTAACCGGATCGATTTCGCCGAGTCGGACAGCCAGTGCCAAGGCGACCTTGATGCCGAGCTCCGGATCGAGCCACCAGTATGGGTTGATATCGGGTGACCATTGCTGCATGGCTGTGCTGGTCATGCCCAGCGGTACGCCAATGGCTTCAATGGCATCGTCACCACTAAAATAACCGCTCATGCCCGGTGCGATGTTGGCATTGGCGGAAAGGCGGATGAGGGTGGGTAACCATCGGGATTCCAGTCCGAAACCAACGGAAAACAATAAGCTGGCACTGGAGAGATCATGTACATGGCTGGGGCGGGGCACGAGATTGTTGGGGTCTTGGCCGACGCGGGTTAACGATTTCACCTGAATATCTATGCCGCCCACAGCCTCGGCAATCTGAGCCAGTGTCGGGGTGGTGGTGATGATGAGCGGTTTAGCGATCACCTGTGCAGGAAGCATGAGCGAGAGTGCCCATGCCCAGATGATGAACATGCTATTGCAACGAGGCAGTATGTGTTTAACAAGCATTCAAGTGCCTCCAGTGTGATGTTCTTTGTGCAGTATTCTATTGTAAGCAGAAACAATGCCAAGAGTGTTTAGCGGTGGATTGTTTGTGTAATATCAGAATTGATGGACTGACCAAGGATGCGATGATGTACCGTTATGTATTATATATTGCTGCTCTGTTATCGGCATTGCCGATGGCATTGGCGCATGCGGCTGAGTGGGTCGATATTCCTGCCGGAGCGTTTTTAATGGGCAGTACAGTGGCTCAGATTGAATCGGCCTATAAGACCAGCGCCGCAGGTTATGCTCACGATGGGGTACGTGAGGCTGGTTGGTTTGATCATGAATCACCGCAGCGGCGGATATTTTTACCCCGTTTCCGCATTCAAAAAACACCGGTGACTCAGGCTGAATATGGCCGTTTTATCCAGGCAACAGGTCACCACGCCCCTTTTGTCGGTGCAGAAACATGGTTGTCGTATGGCTTAGCTCACCCATATGCACATGTGCGACCTTATTTGTGGCATGATGATCAGCCGCCGCTGGGTAAGAATCAACATCCGGTGGTATTGGTATCGTTTCAGGATGCCCTGGCTTATGCGGTCTGGTTGTCCAAACAGCGCGGCAGAGATTTTCACCTGCCCAGTCAGGCGCAGTGGGAAAAAGCCATGCGCGGCACAGACGGCAGGCAATATCCATGGTCTGGTGAGTATGATGCAAGGCGATTAAACAATGCCGATCGGCAGCCAGATGCAACGCAACCGGTTGGCTCATACCCAGCTGGCGCAAGTCCTTATGGTGTGTTGGATGGGGCTGGCCAGGTGTTTGAATGGACAGAGACCGATGCGGGCTCGGGCAAGAAAGTTGTCAAGGGTGGTAGTTGGGATGATCATGGCGGTGTATGCAGACCAGCAGCTTTTCATGCCCGGCCTGCAGCGTTGAAACATATTCTTATCGGCTTTCGGCTGGTGGACGAATTTGGCAAATAGATTAACGGAGCCGCTCTGATGCAGCATTATGATATATTGGTAATTGGGTCTGGCCCTGCGGGTCAGCATGCGGCTATTCATGCGGCCAAACATGGCAAGAATGTTGCGCTGGTTGAGCGCAAGCCCCGCATTGGTGGTGCGGGTCTGCAAACGGGTACCATTCCCAGCAAAGCCTTGCGGGAGATTGCCTACAGCACCACCATCGGAGCCAGCCATGGTATGCGCAGTGCATATCCGGATATTAGTCGGCAACACGATTTTTTGACCGAAGCGATTCGTAAAAAAGATGTGATTATTGATAAACAGGAATCGGTGATTCTGAATCAGTTGATGCGCCATGGTGTTACCCTGATTCCGGGCGAAGCGGGCTTTCGTGATGAGCATACACTGTGCGTTCAAAGTCCGCATGGTGGTGAGAAGTTATTGCATGCCGATGCTATTATTTTGGCCACAGGCTCACGCCCCCGGCGGCCGGATCATATTCCATTTGATAAAAAGCGTGTGCTCGATTCCACCTCGATTTTAAAAATGCAGCATTTGCCGAAAACCTTAACCATTGTGGGTGGTGGGGTGATTGCCTGTGAGTTTGCGACCATTTATGCATCGCTGGGTGTGGCCGTCACCCTGGTCGATAAACACACCCATGTGCTGCCCTTTTTATGCCGGGATATATCGGAAACATTGCAGACGGCGATGCTCAATATGGGGGTTCGTTTTCATTTGCAGCAGGAGATTACTGCGATCACATGCAAGGATCATGGTGTTTGCACCTGCACCGATGATGCTATGCTGGAGAGCGATTGCCTGCTTTATGCTTTGGGGCGTGTGCCCAACACCGAGGGGCTGGGACTGGATAAAATCGGTATTGAAGCGAGTCCGCGTGGCTGGTTGGAAGTCAATAAACACTGCCAGACGAATATCGACCATATTTATGCCGTCGGTGATTTGATCGGCTCGCCATCGCTGGCTGCAACCGGCATGGAGCAGGGGCGTATTGCTTCCATGCATGCCTGTCATGCCGAATCGAATATCACCTTTAATCATTTGCCGATGGCGATTTATACCATTCCTGAAGTGGCGTGGGTGGGTAAAACCACTGCCGAATTGGATGAACTGCACTGTGATTATGTCACCGGTTATGGTTTATACCGTGAAACAGCGCGTGGTCAGATTATTGGTGATCAGAATGGCATGTTGAAACTGCAGGTGGATAAAACAAGTCGTCAGTTACTCGGTGTGCATATTGTCGGAGAGTTGGCCAGTGAATTGATTCATATCGGTCAAATGGTGATGAATTTGGGTGGCACGGTGGATACCTTGGTTGAGCATGTGTTCAATTACCCGACTCTGGCCGAGTGTTATAAAATAGCCGCGCTTGATTGCAGTGATCAACTGGAGGCTTTGAGCCGGGGGTAAGTTACGAGCTTGATAAAAGCGATCACCGCAAAGGACTCAGAGGACGCAGGGGATAAGTAAAAAAGTCAAAAGCGTGAATCATTGAATGCTAACTTAGCAATAAAAAAAAGCCGCCAGCTTTTAGGCTGGCGGCTTTGTTGAACGGGTCTTTGTGAGGCTTTAAAACTGATATGCGAGAGTGGCCGTAAAACCGTTCACGTCGAGCCCCTTGAAAGCGGCGGTGTTTTTCGTTGCAGCATCGGCATTGCTTGAATAGCGCACCCATTCTGCCCCCAGCTTTAACTGATCCATGATTTGATACGATGCACCAAGACCATAACTAAATCCTGTTTTGGTGGATGATGCCTGGACGACTGAAGCCAGCGGTGTGAAGCTGGTTTTGATGCTGGTGACACCAAGCAGCGCATACAGCTCAAAATCGGAACTGATGGCAATTTTTGGTTTGGCGAACAGGGATAAGAACCAGTCTACCTTGAATGTTTCTGTTAATGGGCCGAGCTCTTCACGGCCTTTTTTACCGGTCAAGCCAGCGCGAAATTCAGCTGCAAAATATTCATGCAGGTCGGCTCCGAAGAAGCCGTAACCACCGAATGTAGCCTTTTTGTTTGCCCCTGGATCGAGTTCATAAACACCTAGTCCAACACCGGCATAGGGTTTAATTTCAGTTGCCGATGCGATGCTTGCTTGCATGCAAAGCAGGGCGGTAAGGCTTAATAATAGTTTTTTCATGATAAGTCCTCCAAAATTTTTCGGCATTATGAGCAGGTACTATGTTATCTCAAACTTAAATTTTTTATGGTTATTGTGCTTGTGGATATGGCGATTTGCATGATTGAGCCCGCGCAGGCTGTATAGGGAATCATTATCATCAATGGTGAATGCATCCGGGCCGTTATCAACATCGAGCATGATGGCATCGAAACCGTTTTTATGCGCCTTGATTACTTTGCCGACATCCTGAATGGCCACATGCACGCGTTCATCTTCCAGTGGACAGCCTGCCAGAATGCCCAGATGTTCGTAATTCCAGCGCACCACAGCAGGCATCAATTCTGCGACAGTGACTTGCGCAGTCTCTCCTACATGCGAAAGGGCGGCAGCGAGCGTGAAACCCATGCCGAGGCCACCGACCAGTACGTGGCATTTTTGCGTTTGGCGATGGGTGTACACGCCAGCTTCGCCAGCACAGCTTCAGAATGATGCACGCGGCTATTCATTAGGTCAGCGGCTTTATCTACACGAATAGAGAACTCCATGCCGCGCTGGTACAAACGCAGTGTGGCTCCATGTTCGGTGGCGGTGTCGAGTAATCGAAAGGGGATCATAGCGGGCAAGTTTCCACCAGCTTGTGAACAGTGCAAGTGCAGTGGTTGATCTATAGTGTAGCAGCTACCGATTATGGTGTTATTGTAACGATTCAAAACCTTGTACCGCAAAGGACGCGAAGTACACAGAGGGAAAATCTTAATTGTTTTTAATATGGGTTTTGATTTAGCTGCGATCCTCTGCGTACTGAAGGTGATTGCGCAGCAAGAGAGATCACCCTGGGGTGCTGCCGTAAAAAAACCCAAAGTTATTCTGTGATGGGGCATCGCACAGCAGGATGAGGCGCTAGTCAATATGGTTATAACAGGAGGATAGATGCTGGAATCATTGGCTTTGGATGTTTGGCATATTTGGTTGCTGGCCGCTTGCTTGATTGTCGTTATTGAGCTGTTGCTGGTCGGCTCGTATTATTTATTGGCGCTGGCTGTGGGTGCAGCGGTTGTAGGCGGGTTGGCTGCCTTCATGGATCTGACTGCGTCAGCACAATGGTTAATCTTTACGCTGGCAACGATTATAGCAACGCTGCTGATGCGTTATTTGCGCACACCTGTTATTAACGATGATGTTTCGCATATGGTGGGTGCATTGGTGAGTGTTGTAGAAACGATCTCGCCGCGTGGGCGTGTGGTATACAAGAGCGTGACATGGGCTGCGGAATCGGCAGATAAACTCGAAAAAGGTGTTTCAGCACGTGTTGTCGGTGTGCATGGCAGTACATTATATGTGATAAAAACTGAGGAGAAAAGCTAATGGAAATAGTGCTAATTGCAGTTGCGTTGATGGTCGTGATTATTGTTTACAAGGGCATTGTGGTGGTTCGCAACTCCGAACGCATGGTGATCGAACGCTTGGGTAATTATAATCGTACGCTGATGCCAGGCATCAACTTTATTATTCCATTCTTGGATAAGCCGCGCGAATTTATCTGGAAAAGTGCAGCGACCAGTGGTGCGCTGGGTCGATTATTGGGCGATTCGGGTGATTCGTCGTATTCAAATTTGCAGCAAGTCACACGTATTGATATTCGTGAAACGGTGTTGGATTTTCCATCACAAACCGTGATTACGCGTGATAATGTCAGCATTCAAATCAATGCCCTGCTGTATATCGAAATCACCAGTCCACATGATGCTGTGTACCGGATTTCCAACCTGCCCAATGCGATTGAAAAACTGGCTCAGACCACATTGCGTAGCCTGGTGGGTGAAATGGAATTGGATAAAACGCTTTCATCGCGAGAAGATATTAATGCACGTTTGCAGGTTACACTCGATGAAGCGGCTGATGATTGGGGTGCGAAGGTGAAACGTGTTGAAGTGCAGGATTTGAATGTGCCGGGCGAGGTGCAAGCTGCCATGGAAAAACAAATGCGGGCTGAACGTGATAAGCGTGCTTCTATTCTGGAAGCGGAAGGCATGCGTCAATCTGATATTTTGAAGGCGGAAGGCGAAAAGCAGGCCGCGATTCTGGTGGCCGAAGGCAACCGGCAAGCGCGTATTCTGGAAGCCGATGGCGAAAAGGCTGCTTTGGACAAGCTCAAAGAAGCGCTTGGAGAGCAGGGCTTTAGCCAATATCTTATTGCCATTCGTTATCTCGATACACTCAATACCATTGGCACCGCAGGGGCTGGTGATAAAACAGTATTCATGCCGATTGATGCAACAGCCACGCTTGGTGCGATTGGCGGCATTAAAGAACTGTTCGGGGTAAATAAGCAATAGACTGGGGCGTTTGATGAAAAAAGCACAGCGCCAGCGCATCGTGGATCGGCATCGCGATAGCTGCACACGCTATGGTCACCATGCCAAAGCCCTGTATTGGAGCAGCCAGGAGATTCAGGAACTGCGTTTTCAGGTGCTGGCAGAGATTGGCATTAAAAGCGGTGACTCGGTGCTCGATGTGGGCTGTGGTTTTGCCGACTTTAAAAGTTGGATGAAAGCGCGCAAAAAAACGGAAGCCTCTCTACCTCAAAGTGAAGAGAACTACCGCTTGCTCACCGAACTCTCTGTACGGTCCTTAGTCTACGGCGGTCCTTAGTCGCACCAAGCTAAATACCGCTCTCCTCTCGCATGAACAGGCTCTGAAACAAAAAACTGCACCGCATACACCATTTAGGCGATGCGCGACTAAGGATGTATCCGCTCGCTACGATCACCCTAAGTCCGACAGACTCCTAGTCAGGTGTCTCCCCATTTTCTCATGGGATTTCAT
>JAUZQK010000070.1 GCA_030951025.1 Mariprofundus sp.
TGCATCCGATACAGACACTTTTGAAGCCAGCGCTGATCAGTTCAGAACGGCAAAGCGTGGTCGTGGCATTCAGAAAGAAGCCACCAAAGTCCCCGTCAGTATCCGCCTTGATCAGGATGTTGTTGATTTCTTTCGACACTCTGGACGCGGGTGGCAGAGCAAGGTCAATGAAATACTGCGCGAGTATAAGTCAACGCACTAGGAGTCTGTCGGACTTAGGGTGATCGTAGCGAGCGGATACATCCTTAGTCGCGCATCGCCCAAATGGTGTATGCGGTGCAGTTTTTTGTTTCAGAGCCTGTTCATGCGAGATGAGGACGGTATCGGTGATGCAGGTCAATGGCATTGAAGCCTGAAGATCGCTTTATAATCGTTGAAAGCTTATTAAAAAGCCTTGATGAACCAGACGAAAAGCTTGATGATATTTGGGCGGATGAAGCCGAAAGAAGGTTGATGTTTGATTTCAGGAATAAAACTCGCGATATCGTTTCCCCATAATCTGCAACAGTTTTTCGTGTGACCCATTGATATTTAGCACAGCAGCCTTGGTTTTCTGCACATAGATTACCGGGATATTTTGGAAGTATTGAAACACCCATCGTATGGTTGGGTTGCTGATCATCTTGCCCGTTTGATTGGGGAATAAGGACTCGTTTTCCAGCAAGCTTTTGCGCATGCGGTGTTCAAGTGCTGCATAGACCAGCAAACAGACTGTCATCACCATGGTTGTCAATCAGCATCCAAAATAATCCCCGAAGGGGTAGCTTGCCTCTTATGAAAAACTGGCTTTGTCCAAAGAAAGTTGCCCGGCAATCTGCTTCATCCTACGTATTTATCATTCAATGGGGCGAAAAAGATTTCGCCCCATTGAATAAAAAATATTTCGGCGCATATCGGAGCGGGGTTAAAATCCCCCCCCCCCCTCCTTTTAAGTCTGCCTCTGCATAAATGTTTTCGTGGATTAAATCGGCAGAGCCGCGACCGCTCAAATATTTATGCAGAGGGAACCTGAAGGGCAGAGGTAGCGGAGGCGGCTTTCTTTGCCGTCAAGAAAGGACAAACTCATCATGTCAGGCGTTTTAATACGATTTCCCTACCAATCATGCTGCTCACATATTTGACAAGCCAGCCACTCAGCCCGAAACTTTGGCCTATGAATGCCAAAGCGCTGCTGACGCAGCTTTACGATACACCCGAAAGCGACATCCTTGAACAAATCAATCAACTGAAAGCCGAGCTCGGTGATCAGGCCTTGATTCTCGGTCACCATTATCAACGTGAAGAAGTCTTCGCCTTTGCTGATGTGAGCGGTGATTCCCTTAAACTCTCACAGCAGGCCGCCGAAACAACCGCCCCATATATTATATTCTGCGGTGTGCATTTTATGGCCGAGACAGCCGATATTTTAACCCGTGATGAGCAGGTGGTGATTCTGCCCGATCTGGCGGCAGGCTGTTCGATGGCCGACATGGCCGATGATGAGCAGGTCAATCGCTGCTGGGCTGAACTCAGCACAGTCATCAATCCGGACCTATGTGTGACTCCGGTGACCTACATCAATTCAACCGCATCGCTTAAATCATTCTGCGGTGAACATGGTGGCATCGTCTGCACCTCGGGCAATGCTCAAAAGGTACTCGAATGGAGCTGGAATAATCGTCAAAAGATTCTCTTTTTCCCCGATCAATATCTGGGTGAAAACACAGCCGTTGCGATGGGGGTGCCGGATGAAGATATGATCGTCTGGGATCCGTTTTTACCACTCGGTGGCAATAGCCCCGAAGCGATTGAACAAGCCCGTTTGATTTTATGGAAAGGCTTTTGCTCGGTGCATCAACTATTCAAACCGGAACACGCGGCAACCATGCGCCGCAATCATGATAACATCGAAATCCTGGCGCATCCGGAATGCTCGCGTGCTGTCTGTGAAGTATCCGATTTTATCGGCTCCACTGAAATGATCATCAAACATGTGACACAAGCGCCCAGCGGCAGCAAATTTGCCATTGCCACCGAACTTAATCTGGTCAATCGCTTGCGCATTCAGTTTCCGGATAAACCGATCTGGTTTCTTTCACCGATGATTTGCATGTGTTCAACCATGTTCCGCACCGATCCACAGCACTTGCTGCTCGCACTCAGATCCATTCAAGGCTCCATTGAGCACGGTCTACCGGTCAGCAATCAGATTTCTGTGCCACATGCACAGCAACGCTGGGCCAAGCTGGCGCTGGAAAGGATGCTTAACCTTGTTTAAAAGCATGCTGATTCGGACTACTTTGACGCTGGTCTTATTATTAAGCTTCAGCCCCACTCAGGCAACAGCCGACGAACTATCACAGCTGCAACAACAGCTTGATCGTTTCAAACAAAGTAAATATTTCAGCTTTGCACCACAAACCATTAAACGCGCCGATGCCTATCTGGGCGCAGCTATGTTGGCCAATGAACAAGACAAAACAGTTGAATATCAACATGCCCTGACCCAGGCCAAAGAGAAACTGGCCGAAGCCAGACAAACCGCCAAGGCATTCATGGCACAATCCGCTGCTCTGATTGCGCTGCGCCGGGATAGTTCAACCATTCTCGATATTGTCACCCCCTCAGGTCAATCATTCGATCAATCCTCCCGCAATGCACCCGGCAGCCCATCAACTCAACAGTATCTCAACACTGCCCAGTCTGAATTCAATCAGACCATCAGCAGTTATGAACTGGGGCAACTCAATCAAAGTCAGGCTCACGGGCTCAAAGCTCAACAGGCCTTTGAGCAAATTATGCAGCGCACCATCCCCCGCCTCACCGAATTAACCGCCAATGCTGTGGGCAAAGCAGCCAATGCCGGTGCCAAGCAATATGCCCCACAAATCTATCAGGCAGCCAAAGATAAACTGGTTGAACTGCATACCTTTAGTGATGGACTGAGCCACGCTATCCCCCAAAGACCTGAGCAGGGCTTGTACTTGGCGCGTGAAGCCAAACACATGGCCGAACAGGTAAAAGCATGGCGTAAAAAAACGCGCAGTCATGAAAGCATTGTCCTCAAACAACGCCGCGCCAACTTGAAACTGGCCAACGCATTGCAGATCAGTTCTGAGCATAACCCCATGCTCACCATTATTCGCAACCGTGATCTGTTGGCTGCCATTAAGAAAAACAATAAAGCTCTGGCTGATGAACGCCAGGCACATAAACAGGATATCATTCAACTCAAACAGCAGGCCAAAGAAGAACTCCAACGCCAACTTGCCGCTCAGACCGACAGCCTAGAACAAGCCCAACAAAATCGTATGTCGACTGTCAAAGAAGCCTTCCGGGCTAAACTGGAAAGGGAAACCTTTGACAGCAAACGACAACAGAAACTGCATCAGCTATTCAAACCGGGCGAAGTCGAAGTCCTGGTGAATCTTGATGGTTCATTGTTGCTGCGTTTATCCGGCCTGAAATTCGCCCCATCCAAAAGCAAGATTAAGGCAAAATATTTTGATCTATTGGGCAGGCTCAATGAAGCAATGTCCATCTATCAGGATCGTAGCCTGCGCATCGAAGGGCATACAGATAGCTTTGGTGATGTGAAACCGAATCAGGTGTTATCGCTCAAACGCGCTGAAGCTGTACGCGATTTCCTCATTGCTGCAGGTGCCGACGGCAGCCGTTTAAAAGCACTCGGCTACGGTGAAGTTCGTCCGATTGCCAGCAATGAGTTTAAACAGGGTCGCGCCATGAACCGACGCATTGATGTGATCATTAACGCCAAGAAATAGCCAGCGCCCAAGTTCTCCGATTTCTCAATCGCTCGCTGTTGCACTTATAGTTTGAGTCCGCCCAGCCTTATACTTGGTTTGGAAATTGAAACTTAATTTCTACCAATATTTACTTCTTTTTTATTTCATCCGGACGCAATTGTTTGGCCAGATTATCCAATACACCATTGATAAAGCCGCGTGGGGGTTCACCAGCATAGGCACGGGTTAATTCCAACGCTTCATTGATAATCACACGATACGGAATTTCCAGACGATTCTGCATTTCCCAGACCGACATACGAATCACATTGATTTCAATTTGAGCCACTGAACGCAGGCTTCTGCCGCGCACGGCTGTTTTGATAATCGTATCGAGATCGTCGACATGATCGGTTACGCCATAGACCAGATCACGCAGATAGTTTTCATCCTGATCATCGCGTTCTTCATGCTGTAAACGTCCGGCAATCAGATCAGGGATCATGCCACCATCCTGCTCAGCACTGCCCCATGCATATAATGTTTCCAGCGCCGATTCGCGCGCCATGTGCCGATTTGCCATTAAGCCTCCAAGCCCTGGTCGATAGATTCAACCGAGTCGATCAATTGCAACTGACGAACCACTTCCACTGCCGTTAATGCAGCCTCTTCACCTTTGTGTCCGTGTGCGCCACCAACCCGTTGCAGTGCCTGCTCATGCGAGTCCACCGTCAATACACCATTACCCACGCCAATATCACCGCGCTGTGCAACCTTGCCAATCGCATCCATCGCACCCTGACAAACATAATCAAAATGCGCTGTATCACCACGAATCACACAGCCCAGACAGACCACCGCATCAAAGCGACCTGTGTTGGCCATCTTGCTGGCAATGGTGCCAATTTCAAATGCACCGGGCACATGCACAATCGTCATATTTGCATCGCTACCACCATGCTCTTTAAGAGCAGACACAGCACCCGCCAACAGAGCTTCTGTGATATCGGCATTAAAACGACTCACAACAATACCCACCGTTAAACCGGCGGCATCGACATTTCCCGCCAAATGCGGTGCATCCATACTCATGATTGATCACCTTTCATGGTCAATAGATGACCCATTTTATCCCTTTTGGTGGTGAGATAAGCAATATTATCTTCGTGTTCGCCGACTTCGAGCTGTACACGCTCGCTCACTTCCAGACCATAACCATCGAGGGCAATAATCTTTTTCGGATTGTTGGTCAACAGACGCAAACGACGTAAACCCAAATCACGCAAAATCTGTGCCCCAATCCCATAATCACGCAAATCAGCTTTAAAGCCCAGCTTGGCATTGGCTTCAACCGTATCGTGTCCTACATCCTGCAATTCATAGGCACGCAGCTTATTCAACAAACCAATACCACGCCCTTCCTGACGCAAATACAGCACCACGCCTTCACCCGCATCCGCCACCTGTCGCATGGCTGCATGCAATTGCGAACCACAATCACAACGGCGCGAGGTGAACACATCACCAGTTAAACACTCAGAATGCACCCGCACCAGACAAGGGCGTTCCGCATCCGGGCTACCCATCACCAAAGCCACATGCTCGGCCTGATCAATGGCATTGGTATAACCGATCAAACGAAAATCACCGAATTCAGTCGGCATACGCACTTCCACTTCACGTTTGACCAACGAATCGTGTTTCAGACGATGGCTGATCACATCGGCAATCGAACCCACCTTTAAATCATGCTTTTTAGCGAACAGTTTTAATTCCGGCATGCGTGCCATCGAGCCATCATCATTCATGATCTCACAAATCACACCGGCAGGTTTTAAGCCCGCCATACGTGCCAAATCAATGCTCGCTTCGGTATGCCCTGCGCGCACCAGCAAACCGCCATCACGACCAACCAGCGGAAAGACATGGCCCGGTGTATGAATATCCGCAGGTTTCGCATCGGCTTGAATGGCAGTGCGAATGGTATGCGCCCGGTCATAGGCTGAAATACCCGTGGTCACGCCTTCAGCCGCTTCAATCGAAATGGTAAAGTTCGTTTTAAACTTGGCGTTGGTGTTGGCCACCATCAAGGGCAACTGCAACTGATCGGTGTGCTCCTGTGTCATGGCCAGACAAATCAGGCCGCGCCCGTGCGTAGCCATAAAATTAACCGCTTCCGGAGTCACCCATTCTGCGGCCATAATCAGATCGCCTTCATTCTCGCGATCTTCATCATCAGCCAGAATAATCATGCGGCCAGCGCGCAGCTCATCAATCAGCTCTTCTGTAGTTGCCAAAGTCATGCTTTCTCCGTCGGGAATTGCATTAGCCGTTCAACATAACGGCCATACATATCGGTTTCGATATTCACCTGTTGCCCTGCTTTAAGAGCGCCCAGATTGGTGTGCGACAAGGTATGAGGAATCAGGTTCACGGTAAAGTCATTCCTGCCCACCTCATTCCTACCCACCTTATTCACCGTCAGGCTAACACCATTGATGCTAACAGAGCCTTTCACCACCACATAACGCGCCAAGGCATCGGCCAGAGCAAAACAAAACTCACGGTGTTCACCAACAGCTCGAACCGACTGCACGACTGCTTTGCCATCAATATGGCCAGTCACCATGTGCCCGCCAAGCGCCTCACCCATGCGCAATGCCGGCTCCAGATTGATCGCCGCGCCTTTGCATGCATCGGAAAAAGTAGTCAGTGATAAGGTTTCAACCGACAGGGTCGCTGCAAAGGTAGTCGTTGATGGGAAATCAGTGATGGTCAAACAGCAGCCATTGCAAGCCACCGAATCACCCAGATTCCAGCCGCTCATATCGAGTGCGCTATGAAACACCATATGCGTTTGTTGCGTTTCGGGCTGAATATCCCTGATTGAGCCAACATCCTGTATTATTCCAGTAAACATCAACGAACACTACATGCTACTAGAATCAACATACACCCCAAGATCCGACATCGGCATAAAATCAGAGAGCATCTTCAAAAAAACACCTTTCAGGAGTCTGTAATCCTGCTCCGCTTGCAGCCATTGCACACGACTAGGAGTCTGTCGGACTTATGAGAAATCTACTGCGCGGCAGGGTAAGTGGCCTAAAATATCCTGATTTATCGTCACATAGTTGCCACTATGATTCTCAAAATCATGCTGTTTTTGACTCACTTCCCCACCTGCTCGCT
>JAUZQK010000071.1 GCA_030951025.1 Mariprofundus sp.
CCAGTGACTCCGGAATCATCACCCAGAATTTCCTCTGTAGTGCTGTTCCATGCCACATGAATATTGTCCGTCGCCAATAATTTATCCTGCATGATCGGTTATGCACGCAGCGCATCACGGCGATGGATAAGGGTAACTTTATTGCACAAATTGGCCAGATAAATGGCTTCCTCAACCGCTGTATCACCGCCGCCGACAACCGCCACATCTTTACCACGATAGAAAAATCCATCACAGGTGGCGCAGGCAGATACACCGCGTCCGGCAAAAGCATCTTCGCTTGGCAGTCCCAGATACGAGGCCGAAGCGCCAGTGGCGATAATCAAGGCATCGCAGGTATATGTGCCATCATCACCGCTGAGGGTGAAGGGGCGTTTGGAGAGATCGGCTGCATTGATATGATCCCAAATCATTTCAGTGCCAAAACGCTCGGCTTGTGCCTTGAAATCTTCCATCATTTCGGGTCCTTGTACGCCATCTTTGTAACCGGGGTAATTATCCACATCGGTCGTGGTGGTGAGCTGGCCACCGGCCTGTTGGCCTTGAATAACCACCGGTTTCAAATTGGCACGTGCAGCATAAATGGCTGCGGTATAACCGGCAGGGCCGGAACCGAGAATAATCAAGCGATGATGAATAGAATCAGACATGTGAAACTCCAAATAAAAAGTTATGGAAAGCTAACGCCAAGCCCCCGAAGCGCAATGGGGACATCAAGCCATTATTATTTTTGTTCGGTGCTTAACGAACTTGAATCTGTTGTTCAATAGATTAAATAAGAAAAATAGTAGCCAAGCCAAGGAAAGAGAAGAAGCCAACCACATCAGTCACCGTGGTTAGAATGGTACCGGATGCGAGCGCAGGGTCGATATTCAAGCGTTGCAGTGTTAATGGAATCATTGCACCTGCTAAGCCTGCGACAAACAGATTGATCATCATGGCGGCGGCAATAATTAAACCCAGTTTGATGCCGAGCACAGGAAACCACAGGGATGCAATAACCCCCATGACCAGTGCAAAGACCAGGCCGGAAACCGAACCAACGGCGACTTCCTTGATCAGCGCGCGGCGTGCGTTTTCAAAGGTGACACGCCCCAGCGCAATACTGCGTACAATCACGGTAAGTGTTTGTGTGCCTGCAATGCCACCCATGCTGGCTACGATCGGCATGAGAATCGCCAGCGCCACAATTTGCGATAAAGTGGCTTCAAATTGAGAGATCACCATCGATGCTGCAATCGCTGTCATCAAGTTTACGGCCAGCCAAATGCCACGCCTGCGGGCTGTTGTGGCAACAGGCTCGGCCATATCATCCTGATCGGATAATGCGGCCAAACGGTACATATCTTCGGCTGCCTCTTCCTGAATCACATCCATCACATCATCGGCAGTAATACGGCCAATCAGGATGCCTGCTTCATCAATAACGGGCAGTGCCATCATATCGTATTTATCAAAGATGCGTGCCACTTCTTCCTGATCCTGAGTGGCGGTGACAGAATGAAACTTGGCACTGGTCAGGGTTGATATCACCACATCGGCTTCTGCAAACAATAGCGCATGCAGGCTCAATACACCGACCAGCACATCTTCACGGTTGACGACATAGACATAGTTGAGGTTTTCAATTTCACGGCCAAAACGACGCAACACCAGAATCACCTTTTCAACCGACCAGTCGTCACGCACCTTGAACAACTCAGCCTGCATCAGGCCGCCGGCAGACTCCTCATCATGCGCCAGTAATGGCTCTAAACCGCGCCGCTCTTCAGGCTCCAGCCGCCCCATGAGTTCATCAGCAGCCTCTTTATCCATGGCTTGCAATAAATCAGTGGCATCATCGGAATTGAGGTGTTCTACCGCCTCTTCGATTTCACTCGGCTTCAGTATGGCGAGTAAATCTTCCTGCATGGCTTCGGGTAGCTCGAGCAATACATCGCCGAGCATATCGTCGGCAATATAAGGAATCAGGCTGAGCCGTGCATCGTCCTTGCGACAACCGATGAGCAATTCAGCCAGCTCTGTGGCATGCATATTGGCCAGCAGATCACGCAAGCGTGGCGCATCCCAACGAGCCAGTTGGAGGGCTTCTTCACTGCTAAGTCGTGGCTGGTTTTTGATCTTTGGCAACGCATCCTCCTATGCTTGATATCATCAGCGCCATACTAGACATCATAAGCCCTGCTTGAAACAAGCGCGGGGAAAGGTCAAGGTTATTAGCTGATGTTGATCTGTTTGATTGAGGTTTTGTTGCTTGGATTGATTGGATGAGCAGTCCACAAACACTTGAGCAGATAGATGGGCATGATATGAGCGGATCGGCATCAAACGATTGAATTGTTACCGTATGGTTGTTTTTCGCATAGCATACGTACAAATATAATGATTGCGGTGAGAAGATCTTATCTTGCCGATTATGGGGGCATCTATGGCAGATCCTAAAGCGGCAGCGGCCATCTCTTGTTATTCTGAAGGCTTGGCGGGCATTCCGGTGGCTGAATCGGCGGTGTCATTTGTTGATGGGCAGCGCGGTTATTTGGAGTACCGAGGCATTGATATTGAACAACTGGCCGAGCATTCCAGTTTTGAAGAAACATCGTGGTTATTGCTCTATGGCTCTCTGCCGACAGCCGCAGAACTGGCTTCGTTTGAAGAAGAGCTCTGCCATCATCGGCGTGTGAAGTTCCGCATTCGCGATATGATGAAATGTTTTCCTGAATCGACTCATCCGATGGATTCATTGCAGGCAACAGTGGCTGCGCTGGGTATGTTTTACCCCTTCCCGACGGCGCTTGAGGGTGTCCTTGATTCCAAGAAGGTGCATCAGGTGTTTGTGAATCTGATTGCCAAAATGCCCACCCTGGTGGCGGCGCATGAGCGTATGCGGCACGGTGATGATCCAATTCCACCGCGTGATGATTTATCTCATGCAGCCAATTTTTATTATATGTTAACGGGTAACGAGCCGAGTGAGCTGATTCGTCGCATCATGGATGTGGCGCTGATTGTGCATGCTGAGCACACCATGAATGCGAGTACCTTTTCAGCTCTGGTTGTGGCTTCAAGCCATGCTGATCCGTACACCTCGATCAGCGCGGCCATTGGCTCATTATCAGGCCCATTGCACGGTGGAGCCAATGAAGATGTATTGCACATGCTGGATGAAATTGCTTCAGTCGATGCGGCTGAATCGTATTTGAATGGTAAGCTGGCTCGAAAAGAGAAGATTTCGGGACTCGGTCACCGGGTATACAAAACCAAAGACCCGCGTGCGACTCTGTTGCAAAAGCTATATGAAAAACTAACGGTGGAACTCGGTGCAGACCCAACCTATGAAATAGCCAGCCGCATTGAGGAGCTGTCCAAACAAACACTCGGCAAAAAAGGCATTTGCCCCAATGTCGATTTTTATTCGGGCATCGTATACCGCAAGCTGGGTATTCCGACTGATATATTCACACCTATTTTTGCTGTTGCGCGGGTATCCGGTTGGTTGGCGCACTGGAAAGAACAGCTGGGTAATGGTCGCATTTATCGACCCACCCAAATTTATATCGGCCAACACGCCCAATCTTACACACCAATGCATAAGCGTTAATCACTCAGGCTGATTGATGAGAGTCCCATGTCTGTTGTTTGGCCTGCTTGCCGCTGCATTGGCAGCAGCGACAACTGCCGTGGCGACAGCAGCGGTTACGGTATCAACAGCACCGACATTAACATCCAGCATGGTGGTATCAGCCCAGGCTGATGCTAGCAAAGCCGGAATAGCGATATTAAAGGCCGGAGGCAATGCCTTCGATGCGGCAGCGGCGACCACATTGGCGCTGGGGGTGGTTGAGCCGGGCTCATCCGGCTTGGGTGGCGGTGGCTTCTTTTTACTCTATATCGCCAAAGAAAAGCGTTATGTCATGCTTGATGCGCGCGAGACATCGCCCAAGTTGGCCGGTGATGGAACACTGTATCAAACACGTTCCAGCATCGATGGCCCGCAAGCCGCCGGCGTGCCGGGCATTGCAGCTGGTGTTGATCATTTGATTCAACGTTATGGCCGATTAAAACGAGCCCAGATTACGCAGCCGGCCATTACACTGGCACAGCATGGATTTCAGGTTTCAGACCGATTGAAAGGCATGCTGCAGTGGCGTGCTAAAGCTTTTAATGACACAGGCCGCCGTATTTTTTTGCATAAAAGGCTGATTAAACAAGCCGCCTTGGCTGATACATTGAAACGTTTTGCAAAAAAAGGTGCTGCTGACTTTTATCAGGGTGAAACAGCGGGACGACTGGTTGCCGATATGAAACGTGATGGTGGCTTGATTCGCGCTGATGATTTGGCGGCTTATCGGGTGATTGAACGTGAACCGGTGCGCTTTGATTATCAGGATTTTGAGATCATCTCTGCCGCGTTGCCTTCGTCGGGCGGCTTGACCCTGGCGCATATCTTTGGCCAGTTGCGAGATGATGATTTGCGTTTGTTGGACGAGACTGAGCGAGCACATTTGCTGATTGAAAGCATGAAACGCGCCTATCGTGATCGCAATCAATATCTGGGTGATGCTGATTTTGTGTCTGTGCCAGACAATTATCTGGATGCAACACGTTTGCAGCGCTTGCGCTCCAGTATTCATTTGAAGGCAACAGCATTGACAGCCTTGCAAGGGCTGGCGGAACCGGCCGGCAACGGCACGGATACCACCCATTTTTCTATCATTGATGCCGAAGGCAATATGGTGTCGGCCACCTTATCGATCAATTATGCTTTTGGTTCGGCTTATGTGTCCCCTTCTACAGGCATTTTATTGAACGATGAGATGGATGATTTTGCGACTAGGCCAGGTCAGCCCAATGCTTATGGTCTGGTGCAGGGCACAGCCAATGCCGTTGCGCCGGGTAAACGCATGTTATCGAGCATGACACCGACCTTTGTGATTGGTCCCAAACGTAGTTTTATTGTGGGCACACCGGGTGGATCGCGGATTATCAGCATGGTGTTGTTATCATCGCTGGCTTTTATGCTGGATGAAAAACCACCTGCAGATTGGCTCAATAGAGGCCGCTATCACCACCAGTTTTTACCCGATGTGGTGCAATACGAATCTGGTGCATTCACAGCTGCGACTCAACAGGCGCTCAAGCAGCGTGGCCATCATTTCAAGCAGATATCACGGCGCTATGGTAATATGCAGGCTATTTTATGGCAGCGAGAATCGGGTACACTGACTGGCATTGTTGATCAGCGCGGTGAAGGCAGTGCGATGTTATTGAAGCAATAATGATAGTGAGGGAGGGATGATGACAACACTTGAAGAATGGAACGACAATCTTGCGATTGATGGCGTATTAACGTTTGTCCGAGGCCAGGGCGACATGCCCATAGTTGAGATCCGTAATGGCTTGGCTGAGGCATCGATTGCTTTGCAGGGCGCGCATGTATTGAGCTTTCAGGCGACAGGGCAACAGCCCTTGATCTGGATGAGTCCCGATGCGGTTTTTACCAAGGCTAAATCATTGCGTGGGGGCATACCTATATGTTGGCCATGGTTCGGGCCTCATGCTACCGATGCCTCCAAACCCGCGCATGGGCCTGCACGCACTACAAGCTGGCAACCGATCGCTTCACAATCCAACGATGATGGCAGCACTCGTGTAAGCTTTGAAATGTTACAATCGGAAGATACAGCGGCGCTCTGTGGCCATGCTTTGCGCCTGCGCCTGCATGTCACGGTTGGTTCCAGCCTGCATTTGGAGCTAGAAACCACCAATCTCGGAGAGCATGCGTTCAGCTTGGGACAAGCCTTGCACACCTACTTTCAGGTTGGTGATGTTCAACAAGTCAGCATCGCAGGGCTGGAGGGTTGTACATACATCGACAAGGTCGATGGCGGTTCAAGCAAACAACAAAATGGTGCGGTTAATATCAATGCGGAAACAGATCGCATTTATCTCGGTACATCTGGCCGTTGCGAGATCATTGATCCATCAATGCAACGAAAAATCATTATCACCAGCTCTGGCAGCGCATCGACCGTGGTTTGGAACCCATGGGTTGAAACGGCCTTAAAGATGGGTGACTTGGGGCAGGATGGCTATCTGAACATGCTCTGTGTGGAAAACACCAATGCTGCGGATGATGTGGTTCAATTGGGCGCTGGTGCGACACATAGATTGCAGGCAGATTATTCTACTGAATCGTTAATACCATAAACATCATTTCCAGCGCCTAAAATAGGCTCATCTTGAGTACATGATAATACATTATAAGAAGCAATAACAATGCCATTCTCGTTTATTTTTGTCCCATATTTATGGGATACCGAAAAGCCTTAGAATAGTTTGTAATTGGGGGGTTGAATGGTCGCGTTGTAGAGCCGGGTCTGTTGCAGTTGGCTCTGATTGGAGGTGGATGCGTAGTGTGCCGCTTTTTATGTGCTGTTAATCAGTTTTTTCATGATTGATAAAGCTTTGGCCGTTATCGCGAGTCAGGTTAATGCTTTTCTGGATCGATTACCTGAGCTGAACCATCTCGATCACAAGATTAAGCTGAGTCATGTGGTGAATGCTGATGGCACGGCTATCCTGGATAAGCCGCTTGGCCTATGTCTTGTGAATGTTGAAGAAGAGAGAGTGGTCAAGGCTCAGGTTGCAACACGTTTGTCGTCGGGTGGCAATGTTGTGGCCGTTAATCCAGAAATTAAATTGAATCTATTTGTCTTGGTTTCAGCCAATTTCGATGATTATTCTACCGGGTTGGTATATTTATCCGGCGTGATTCGTTTTTTTCAAAGTATGAATGTCTTTACGCATCAGAATGTGCCCGATATGGATGATAAAATTGAGCGTCTGAGCGTTGATTTACACACGCTGAGTTTTGAGCAGCAAAACCATTTATGGGGCTCGATTGGTGCCAAATACCTGCCTTCAGTGTTATATAAAATCAGAATGATTACTATTCAGGAAGCACAAACTGTTGCGATTACAGCGCCAATTCATGAGCTGGGTATTTCAGCGGGGGGCAGGTAATGGCAATCACCTATATACCCTTGTTTAGCATCAACTTATCTCATGCTTATTATAGCGATGGCATATGCCGGGATTTGATTGTCAAACCGACACCCGCATGTGCTGATGTGATGAAAAGATTGGGTTTGTTATTTCGGCAGATTAAAACCGGGTTCAGTGTTTTTTGTCGTGTTGGTGATGACAAACAAGAGCTGTATCAAGCTTTTGATGTCAAAAAAAAGCTGTCGTTCTATTTGTATTCACGCAATCCATATCTGGTCAATATATCGGCACTACCGTGGGATATGGATGGTGGAAAGATACTGTATTTTCATAATGTACAAACGGATGATGGCTCAAGTGATGAAAACCCAAAGCTATTCGTTGCAGCTGAGCATGCTGGTAAACAGGATTTGATTGAAAGCCGGGCTCAACAATTCTCTTTTGAATACCAGCTTGATACTGATTCAGATGCAACATCTGTTGTGATCGAAATATTTGATGCAATAAAGCTACTCTCAGATGCCGCCAGCCTACCTGTGCAGTCGATGCTGATTTCAATCCCTGCTGGTGAACAGGAGCTGTCTGTGCCGGTTGATTTGACTTCTCAGCCTGAGGGGGCGTTTGTAATTAAAGTGGATGGCCAGGAACAGATGCGGTTTTATGCTGATAAGGATTTATTCAGAGAGAAGGCCTTTGCAATCATTGATCTGTTTGCTTCGGTTGATGCTGTAGAGCGGTATCGTTTCACAGATGTGACGGGAGCATTGCTGACAGAAAAAACGGCAGTGTTTGATATTGAATTTAAACAACGCAAAATGAAATGGCGTTATCATATCGTTATGAAACATCAGGATATTTCTCTGGATGATCTAAACATTGCATTGGGTAGCGATGCCACGATCTTCGATAAACAAAGCGGTGAACCCATCACGGATGTCATGAGTGACACTACATATCCGGTGACGAGTTTTCTTTCCCGCAGTGCCCTGGATTTTAAAGAGCAGCCAGGAAAAGACATGAGGCTGAGTAAGGGAAGCGAAATACTGATTCAAAACCTGCCCGGCCCAATGATTTCTTCACCGCTTAAAGCGGAAACAGATCATGCCGGCAACTACATATTGGACAGTGAAAATAACCAGCTACTTTATAGTGAGACATTTGTTTATATCTAAAACTATATCTACAGCATAACAGGAGGAGATTAACATGGCATATAAAACCCCAGATGTGTACATAGAGGAAGTTTCACTTTTTCCACCATCCGTAGCGGAAGTAGAAACGGCGATTCCGGCTTTTATCGGTTATACGGAAAAATCATTACGGGAAAAGAATGACTTGAAGCTTACGCCTACCCGTATTACATCACTTGCTGAATATGAATTGTATTTTGGTGGGGCTGAGGATGAATCAATTGATGTTAACCTGAAGGATGAGGAGCAAGGTGGAATAACGATTACTTCGGTTGATTCAGTAGAAATACCTGCGCCAAATTACTTGATGCATTATAGCATGAAAATGTTCTTTTTTAATGGCGGTGGTGCTTGTTATATTGTATCGGTTGGATCCTATAACGACACGATTGTGGATACGGGGCCTGGGGAAACAAAGGGTTTATTGGACGGACTGAAGCAGCTTGAAAAAGAAGACGAGCCTACAATGATTGTTTTTCCTGATGCAATTAATTTGACGGATGTGGATAAATATTATGCATTGATGAATGCCAGTTTGGCACAGTGTAGTAAATTGCAGGATAGAGTTTCAATTATTGATCTTTATGAAGAGGATACGGAAGCTCTTCGAGCTAAAATTTCAGCCAATCTGGGTGAGACTAAATATGGCGCTGCTTATCATCCATGGCTTGAAACCTCATTAAGCGTTTCGTTTGATGAAAATACAGTGACGATTAAAAATCATACTCTTGTGCCTCCAGCAGATTCAGCAGATCCAGCAGATCCAGCAGATCCAGCAGTGGGCTTGAAAGGTAAGCTGCTGTCAGCGCCAGAAATCAAAGAACAGAATAATGAATTGTATAATGTTATTTTGGCTGAAATCTCAAAAGTCAGTGTGACATTACCACCAAGCAGTGCAATGGCTGGGGTGTATGCCAAAGTAGATAATGCCCGTGGAGTGTGGAAGGCACCAGCCAATGTAAGCTTGAGCAATGTGAAGCAGCCAACGATTAAAATTACCAATGAGGATCAAGAGTCGCTGAATATCGATGTGGTCGCCGGTAAGTCGATCAATGCGATTCGCACATTCGCGGGCAAAGGCACACTGGTCTGGGGTGCGCGCACATTGGCGGGTAACGATAATGAATGGCGTTATGTGCCGGTACGACGTTTTTTTAATATGGTGGAAGAGTCAGTTAAAAAGTCAACGTACTGGGCGGTTTTTGAAGCCAACGATGCCAACACCTGGATCAAAATCAAAGCGATGATCGAGAACTATCTGATTCAAAAATGGAGAGCTGGTGCGCTGCAGGGTGCCAAGCCGGAGCAAGCATTTTTTGTAAAGGTTGGGCTGGGTGTGACTATGACTGCGCAGGATATTTTGGAAGGTCGAATGAATGTTGAAATTGGCATGGCGGTTGTTCGCCCGGCGGAATTCATTGTCCTGAAATTCTCACATAAAATGCCTGAGGCATAATCTTATTATATAACAAAGGAGGAGAACATGGCATATCCATTACCGGTCTTTCATTTCAGAGTTGAATGGGGTGGGACCAATCTCGGTTTTGCAGAAGTATCTGGTTTGGTGATTGAGAATCAGTTGATTGAATACCGGGATGGCGTGAGTCCTGAATATTCAGCTATTAAAATGCCCGGCATTCCAAAATACGGCAACATCACCTTGAAACGCGGTATTGTCAAAGAAGATAATCAGTTTTTTGATTGGTTGAATACGATCAAAATGAACAAGGTTGGTGATGCCAATGCTGATCGTCGAGATTTGATTATCAGCCTGCTTAATGAAAACCATGAGCCAGTCGTTGTATGGAAAGCAACCAACGCCTTTCCTGTTAAGATTGAGGGTCCGGGTCTCAAAGCCACAGGCAATGAAGTGGCAATTGAGTCGATTGAAGTCGCTCATGAGGGTCTGACGATAGAGAACGGATAAGATGCCCTATTATCCGCCAAAAGGCTTTCATTTTCGGGTGGAGTTTGGCTCACTTGCTTCTGAAGGTGATACCCGTTTTCAAGAGGTGGCTGGCCTTGTATCTGAACTCGGTATCGAAGAATTGGTCGAGGGCGGCGAAAACCGTTTTTCTCATCGCCTGCCCTCTCGAGCCAAATATGGCAATCTGATATTGAAACGCGGGCTGTTTACAAACTCAAAGTTAATTGCTTGGTGTCGGGATGCCATCGAACACTTTGAGTTCAGTCCGGCAACGGTGAACGTTACTTTGTTGAATGAGCATCACGAGCCTGTCGCTGAAACATACAGTTTTGTGAATGCCTGGCCGGTCAAATGGTCGGTGTCCGATTTCAAAGCACAGGATAACAGCCTTGTGATTGAAACGCTGGAACTGGCTTACCAGAACTTTACGAGAGTTTCATTGCCACTTCCAGCACAGGGAGCAGAACATGCCAATTGAAATTAGAGAGCTTGTCATTAAAGCAACGGTGAATGAATCATCTGGAAAACGTGCAGCAGGCAAGTCTGGGTCGGAAGATTCGGATCAACAACAGATTGTATCTGAATGCGTGCAGCAGGTGCTGGATATTCTTCAAGACAGATTGGAGCGCTAGCACATGCATGGCGCGCTGGAAAAAATGAAAATAGAGGCATTCAAGGAGATCGAGTATAAGACATCGATCGATACGTTTGTGGTGATGTTTAATCCGGCAAATTACAATCAAAAATATGAGGTTGAATACGAAGAAGCACAAGGCCAAGGCACAACCGGCAGCACGCAGAAGTTCAAGGCGATCAAACCACAAGAGTATAGTTTTGATTTTGTTTTTGATGGTACTGGTGTGTCGGGGGAAAAAAAAGAAGTGGCTGATGACGTTGAGCGTTTCATGCAAGTTACTGGAAAAATCAATAGCGACATCCATCGTCCTTTGTTTCTTAAAATTTCATGGGGAGCCCTGCTCACCCATTGCGTGCTGAAATCAGCAGATATTAGTTATGATCTATTCAAACCTGATGGCTCCCCGCTACGGGCTAAAATCAAAGCAACATTCGCAGTCAATATTGATGATACTTTACGTGCGGCAGAAGATGGACTTAATTCACCTGATTTAACGCATTATCGCATGGTTAAAGCCGGTGACACGTTGCCCTTGATGACTTACCGTATTTACGGCGACAGCAGTTATTATCTTGACGTGGCGGCAGCCAATGCTTTAACAGACTTTAGAAATTTGACGGTGGGATCTTCGATATTTTTTCCACCACTCAAGCAAAGCACATGAGCAATAACCGTGAGATCTCACAACCGGCCAGCACTGATCTGCCGACCTGGCGCATTATGATTGATGGCGTTGAAATCAGTGGGGAAATACACTTGATGTCGATACTGGTGAGCAAAAGTGTGAATAAAATTCCACGTGCCAGGCTTGAATTTCTTGATGGTGATGTGGCAACAGAAAGCTTTGTTTTGAGTGATGCAGATTTTTTTCTGCCTGGAAATGAAATAGAGATTCTGGCTGGTTATCACTCTGATGAGAGCAGCATTTTTAAAGGCAAAGTTACCGCGCACGGTTTAAAAAGCAGGGCGGGAAAACCATCTAAATTGACGGTTGATTGCTGTGATGATGCCATCATGATGACATTGAGTCGAAAGAATGCTTATTTTCAGGAGCTTTCTGACAGTGATATATTTGAAACAATCATCACTGCGTATGATCTGGATATTGATATTCCATCTACTGACCTTATTCACCCTGAAATGGTTCAATACAATGTGACGGATTGGGATTTTTTGCTTGAACGGGCAGAAGCAAACGGACGATTGATCATCGTCGATGATGGCGTTGTAGCCGTGAAACAGCCGGATACATCAGCGAATGCAGAGCTTTCGCTCATCCTGGGTTCAACGATGCTGGAGTTTGAAGCCCAAATTGATGCGCGCTACCAGTTGCCGGATGTTACAGGCCGCAGCTGGCATTTTTCAGATCAGGCTATTGCTGCAGAATCAGGCACAGCGCCTGAGATGACTGAAAGCGGAAACCTCTCTGGCAGTGATCTGGCATCGGCTCTCGGTCAAACTACAACGGCACTGGGGCATACAGGTTTTCGTTCTGATCAAGAGATGCAGGCATGGGCTGATTCCCGCCTGAGCAGGAGTCGGCTGGCAAAAATAATTGGCCGGGTAAAATGTCAGGGTTATGCGGCTATCAAACCCGGCCAGATGATGGAGCTGCGTGGTGTTGGTGAGCGTTTTAATGGCAACGTCCTTGTAACTGCAATTCGGCACCAGTTTAATGTCAATAATTGGGAAACTGATATTCAATTTGGTTTGAGTCCGCAGCGCTTATCCCAACAAAATGATGTGCCGGACACACCGGCTGCAGGGCTGGTACCACCGGTTCACGGTCTGCATATTGGTGTGGTAACGCAATTAGAAGATCCCGAGGGTGAAGATCGTGTACGCGTGCGCATGCCCATGGTTGATCCCGATGATGAGGGGATTTGGGCTCGTATTGCCAGCCTCGATGCAGGTGATACACGCGGTGCTTTTTTTCGCCCCGAGATTGATGATGAGGTTGTGCTGGGCTTTTTGAACGATGATCCGCGTGATCCGATCATATTGGGCATGCTCAATAGCAGCGTCAAGCCGGCTCCCATTTCAGCCAGCGATGATAACCCTGAAAAAGGCTTTGTTACCCGTAGCGGGATGAAACTTATCTTCGATGATGATGCAATCAGCCTTAATATTGAAACACCTAAGGGTAATAAAATCAATCTTAGTGATGATGAGGGATCGATAGTTCTTGAAGATGAAAATGGTAATAAAGTTGAGATGAATGGCGATGGAATAACGATTGAAAGTAGGGGTAATATCAGTATTCGAGCCGATCAGGATGTGAACATAGAAGGCTCGAATGTGATACTAAAAGCCAATCTTGAATTCAAGGCAGAAGGTTCGGCGGGAGCGGAATTGACATCGGGTGGCGTAGCCAAACTCACAGGTACACAAGTGCACATTAATTAAGGAGGCGAAACATGGGAAAACCTGCAGCACGAATAGGTGATACAACAGTTCATGGCGGTACCGTAGTAGGCCCTGGTGTGCCGACAGTATTGATGGGTGGAATGCCTGCAGCAGTCATGCTGGACACCCATGTTTGTGTACTGCCTCCAAATGTACATCAACCCACTGCCAGTCCATTCATTATGGGCAGTACAACAGTTCTTATTGCTAATAAACCGGCTTTAAGAGTGGGTGACTCTTGCCTGTGTGGCGCTTCTACTGCTGTCGGTGATCCGACTGTGTTGATTGGCGGCTGAAGTGAGTAAATTAAGCAAACCGAGCGAAATACCGTTTCTGGGCACAGGCTGGGGCTTTCCACCAAGCTTTAGCAAGGCCACGCGTTCCGTTGCACTGATTTCCGATGAGCAGGATATCAATAGCAGCTTGGAGATTCTGCTCTCCACCAGCTTGGGTGAGCGGGTGATGCAGCCGAGTTATGGCTGTGATCTGAAACAGCTGTTGTTTGAGCCTCTGAATACTTCATTAAAAACCTACATTAAAGATTTGATCAAGACTGCCATTCTCTATTTTGAAGCCAGAATTAAGTTGGATAATATTATTCTGCTGGATAAACAGCTTGAAGGGTTGCTTGAAATCAAGCTGGAATACACGGTGCGCGCCACCAATTCGCGTTATAATTATGTCTATCCATTTTATATCAATGAAGGGACAAACATTGAGCGATGAGTGATATCTGTCATATAAAGAATCCGCTGCGTCTTGATGGTAGCAGTCAATCGAATCGATTGATTCCAGCCTTGCTGCCTGAATATGTCAGTATTGATGAGCGCACGTTGGCTGATCTGCTGAATCTTGCATGTGAATTTAGCCGGACGTTACAATACTACGCTTTGGATGATCAGCCAGATGGTAACTGGCAACATTTTTTTGAACACAATCCTTGTATGCTCATCACGCGAATGAATGCCATGGATCAGGTTCAAAGCTCCGATGATTTGAATGAACTGTCGGATATTGTTTTGTTTTTGGCGGGTGAATTTAATAACTGGTACGTCAACGCGGTACCAGAGACACGTTTTCATGCCGATCTGGAACGCATGATTTCAGCACAGTTGAAATTTGAACTTTCGAAAAGCAAACTGTTACCGGACGGTTTTCATGCCATTTGGGGGGGAGGCGTTGATAAGGCGGGCTCCGGAACAGCGTCATTATCTGATTTACAGTCCGCGCGTCAGGCTTTTCTGGATGGGCAGGCTCAACTGGCAGAGCAGTCTGAAATCTATCTGGATGAAGCGTTGGCTGGATTATCATCACATGAACCGCATATAGCACTTTTAATCACATTCTTTTATTTATTGAAATATGCCCAGGATGAGCTGAATCAAATGACCCGGCGACACCTTGACTTTTATTACAAGGATGTATTGAAATTCAGACTGAATGATTTGCAACCGGATAAGGCTCATGTGCTGTTTGAAAGCAAAGCTGATGATCATTTGGTGGCGGCAGGTACGTTGTTGAAAGCAGGTTCCGATGCCGAAGGCAATCGTGTGCTGTACCAAACTGCGCGTGATATTGTCGTTAATAGGGCCTCTGTCGGATCACTGAAGACAGTGTTCATTGATGCTGCAGATCATGATCGAATCTATGCCGCAGCTGTAGCCAATTCAGCTGATGGGCTAGGCGCGGAGTTCGAGACAGAAGAAACAAAATGGAAAACCTTTGGTGAAAAGAACAAGCAAAATGCTGCTGCAGCAATAGATGCAGCAGCAGATTCGACATACGCTGAAATTGGTTTCGCTATTGCCTCCCCTACACTGCTGCTGCAAGAGGGTGATCGACATATTTGTTTGGAACTAAGTTTGACTGGGAACATAAGTTCAGAGCTTAGTCTGGATGATTTTAAAGTGCTGTTGACTGCTTCAGAAGGCTGGTTTGAAATACCAGCGTTTGAGTTGTCCCTTGATCATAAAATGATATTTAACATCACACTCAAGCTGTCTGACCCGGCCATTATTCCATTCGATGCAGTGCTACATGGAGATGCTGCAGTAGCGGGTGATTCTTTCGATACTGACCAAGCCATGGTCAAGATACTGTTGCGCAATGCCGGGCACGCTAAATATGCTTATGATATTTTGAGAGCCGTTGAATGCACGCAATATAAGCTGGATGTCACAGTAGGAAGTATTAAACCGCAAGCGGAGATGCCCGGCCCGGATATGGTCGGTGTACAAGCAGTATCATTGAGCAACGATAGCGGGAGCCTGAAAGCCACAAAACCATTTTACCCCTTTACGGTGACACCGGTGTTGGGCTCATCACTCTATATTGGCAGCAGCGAAGTGTTTCAGAAAAGCCTTGTAATATTGACGCTCTCCATTCGCTGGAAAGCTTTACCGAGCAGTAATTTAAAAGTCTGGTATGAAAGTTATGCGGAGCCGGTCGATAATAGCAGCTTCAAAATATCAAGCCATTTGCTGCTGGATCAAGAATGGAAACTGCTGGATGAGTCTCGTGCCCTGTTTCATGCGTCCGATGCAAGGCAAACGCAAGTCATCTCTTTTGACAATGCACCGCTTGGCTCCCCAGAGCTGACAACGATATCTCTTAAGGATCAAGATCTGGGCATTTATACACCGGCTTCGAGTCGCGGTTTCTTAGTATTGAAGTTGACTGCGCCGAACATCGCTTTTGGTCATGCTGATTATACCGCGCTATACACCACAGCGATTATTGCTTATGCCAATGATCCCTCCGATGTTAATAAAGCGGCCATACCGCATGCGCCATATACTCCTGAAATTGAGTCTTTGAGTCTCCATTACAAGGCCAGTGAAACGATTACTCTGGATGAGAGTAGCAGTGTAGATCATGCTCAGAGTCAATTCTTTCATATTTATCCTTTTGGTCAAAAGGCTGTCGATGGCGGAGGTGTATCGCTACTGCCCCGCTTTCAATATGATATAGCTGGTATCAACTATGACAGTCAGGCGGAGTTATACATCGGCATTCTCAATCTTAAGCCGCATCAAAATCTTTCCTTATTGTTTCAGGTGGCCGAAGGTAGTGCCGAGCCTGAAGTCGCCAGTCCGGATATATCGTGGGCGTATTTGTCTGAAAATCGCTGGTTGCCCTTTCAGTCGGCTGAAATTGTTTCTGATACAAGCCGGGGGTTACTGATGTCGGGTGTGATGATTTTTGATATGCCCAGCTTGGCCACATCAAATAACAGCATAATGGCTTCAGGTTATCACTGGCTTCGGGCCAGTGTTGGACGTGATTCAGCAGGTGTTTGCGATTTGGTGAATGTGCATGCGCAGGCTGTTGAGGTGTCTTTTTTTGATCAGGATAATGGGCCTGATTTCCTAGCCCAGCCAAGACCCGCTGAAAGCATCAATAAGCTATTAAAAAAAGATGTGTGCATTAAATCAATTGATCAGCCCTATGCTTCTTTTGATGGACGCATGCGAGAGCAGGATGAACAGATGTATGTGCGTGCCAGTGAGCGGCTGAGGCACAAAGAGCGAGCAATCACCATTTGGGATTATGAACACTTGGTTTTGCAGGCATTTCCGGATATTTATAAGGTGAAGTGCGTGAATCACAGCAGTTGGAACTTCCAGGACAATGATTGGGATATCGCAGCTTCGGAATTTGCACCGGGTTTTGTCAGCCTGATTGTGATTCCCAACCTTAAAAATAAAAATATGGTCAATCCTTTGGAGCCTCGGGTAAGTGTGGGGAGAATGACAGAGATTAAAACCCTTCTGGCACGCAAAATATCACCATTTGCGGCACAGGCATTACAGGTGCTCAATCCGATGTATGAACCTATTCAAGTTGAATTCGCGGTTCATTTTCATGCGGGTTATGACTGGGGTTTTTATGCGCAACAGTTGCATGAGGATATTATTTCGTATTTGTCACCATGGGTATCTGGAGATGATCCAGATATCGAATTCGGTGGCATTATTCACAAATCGGTTATTTTGAATTTTATCGAAGAGCAGGCCTATGTCGATTATGTGGTCGATTATAAAATGCATGTGTTGGATGTTGCCGGCTCGGGCAGCAAAGCAAGAATGAATGTTGAAGCAGCGATTCCAGCATCGGCGCGTTCGATATTTGTATCTGCCGCCTCACATCATATGATAGAAACGGGTGTTTGTTGATGAATAAACCGGTTTATATAGATAAAAACAAGCCGAAACCGGCCAGCCAGGATTATACCTTTTTGCGTAAAAAGGGTATCGAACATATTGAGGCTCTTGCCGGCAGCGTATGGACGGATTACAACATCCATGATCCGGGCATCACTATTCTGGAAATGATTGCTTACGCCATCACCGAGTTGGGATATCGCACGAATTTTAAGATTGAGGATATTCTCTCAGAATTGTCGTTGGATGGGTTGGATTATAAAGACGATTTATTCACCGCCAGAGAAATTCTGACATGCAATGCTGTGACGCTGGAAGATTTCAGAAAAATAATGATTGATGTTGAAGGCGTGAAAAATGCCTGGTTAAACATTGTTGAAGCACCAGAACCTGTTTTATATTTGAATGCGCAGGCCAGTCAGCTGGAGTTTGAGAGCGCTTTTTATATTTCTAAAGGCAGCCTGACTCAATTGGAGAGAGTCATCCCTGCTGAGCTGATGACGGCTTTAGAAACTCTTTCAGGGCAGCGCTATGAGAGTCAAGCAAACTACTTTAATGCATTGAAAAGCCTTTTATCTGATCGGTATTTTAACCGCTATAAACATATCATTGTGCGTCTCACCGCCCTATATCAACCGATCAGACTGAGAGGAATATATGATGTTATTATTGAGCTCGATGACAGTTGGCAGCAGGCGGATGTATTAAATCGTGTTGAACAGCGGCTGCATGAATGCAGGAATTTGTGTGAAGATTTTAATGTACCTCAGGCTGTTAACGTTGAAGATGTTTTTATTTGTGCCGAGCTCAATGTGGCGATTGATGCGGATGCCAATCGTGTATTGGCTGAAGTGTATTTTCAAATCGAACAATTTCTCGCCCCACGGGTTACTTTCTACAGCTTAAATGAAATGCTGGAGAAAGGATTGTCGGCACAAAGTATTTTTGAAGGCCCCCGACTGGAACACGGTTTTATTGATGATGTCGAGCTGCAGCGTTCAGCATTAAAATCGGTGATTCATATATCCGATATTCTCCAGATTATTATGGATGTTGAGGGCGTGTTATCGGTCAAACAGCTGATGTTGAATTCCGATAAGCAGAGCGATTCTGGTGGCCAGCGCTGGTGCTTGCCTATCAGGGGTGGCCATGCGGTCAGGCTGAATGTGCAAAAATCACGTGTGAGTATGTACAAAGAAGAGTTTCCAGTACATGCAGCAAACCTTGAAAAATATTTACAGGAATTCAGATCCTTACAGCGCAATCGAAAGCTTGGGCAAGGCTCATACGATATTGCCATTCCAGCCGGTGAATCAAAAAACATTCAACAATACCATTCCATTCAGAATGATTTTCCACTGGTGTATGGCTTGGCTGCAGGTGAAATTCTAAAGTCTGATACGCCATTAAGAAAAGCCCAGTCAAAACAATTAAAAGCCTATTTGCTCTTTTATGATCGTATCTTGGCGGATTTTTTAGCTCAATTGGCACACAGTAAACATTTGTTTTCGATAAACCCCGCACTTCATAAAACATATTATTCCCAGCCGCTTAGCAACAATACAGGTGAAACATTTTCCGATATTCCAGATGTTGAGCGTTTATTTATTGATGCTGTTGATGGCTGGAATAGAACTGCAGATAGAGACGACAGAGTAGAAAACAAAGCCACTTTTAATGATCGTAAGAATCGTTTTTTGAATCATTTAATGGCGCGTTTTGGTGAGCAGTTTACCGACTATGTCGGGCTATTGTATAATATGAAAAACGCTGAAGAACTGATCCCTGATAAATTGAGTTTTTTAAAGGCTTGCCCCGAAATCAGTTATGCGCGTGCCAGAGCATTTAATTATAGCTTGATTGAGCCAGTATGGCAGTCGGATAATATCAGTGGATTGGAAAAGCGGGTGGCACGCTTGTTGGGCATTGATTCGGCTGCTTCAACAAGCATGGCTGATTGTATCGATGATGATTTTGAAGTGGAAACAAAAGCATCTTCGCAGGCACGCATAAAGTATCGCTTTCGGCTGAAAAAAGATGATTTGAGTTATTTCAGGGTCTCTGCCTGGTTTGATTCTGAACAATCAGCCTGTGTTCGAATGAAAGCGATTATCCGGTTCGGGGCAGATGAATCAAATTACCATCTAAGAAAAACAGCATCAGGTCGTTTTACATATGATTTGCAGGATGATTCGGGCGCGCTGCTGGCAACAGCTGCAACTAGCTTTAAACGGGCAGATTTACGCCAACAAAAGATCAGTGCGACAGTCTTGTTCATACAGGCCATGGATGATAACACCGAGCGTTTTCATCTGGTTGAACATGTTTTACTGCGCCCCAACAAAAGCGATGGCGAGCTGATGAATGTCTCCACTGAATATGGCGATCAGAGCTGTTCCGGTTTGATCGATCCATATTCATTTCGGCTGACAGTAGTGCTGCCCTATTGGTCTGAACGCTTTCTGAATATGGATTTCAGGGCACTGTTTGAGAAGACGATTCGTAAAGAAGCCCCTGCTCATATTCATGTCAAAATATGCTGGGTTGATCAGATCAGAATGCAACAATTTGAAAGTGCTTTTTATGCCTGGTTAAAAGCTGTTGCAGCGCACGGATCTGATGATGTATTGCTTACCCAGACACGCAATCATTTGATTAGAGCGCTTGCCAAACTCAGGAGCATTTATCCTGAATCTGTCCTGCATGGCTGTAAAAATGAACATGATAATGCGATTTTGTTAAACCGTTCCATATTGGGGACAATCCAGGAGAAGTAATATGGATGAATGTAAATATTATCCTATTTTTGAAGATAATCAGGTTTTAACTGCCGCTCATCTAAACCAGTTGAGCAATTATATGAATGGGCAGGATCGGAGTACCCGGAATAGTTTGCTCGGAGTTGGCATTGTATGCGGGCTGGATATTTCTTTGCATGGCTTGGCAGATAAACCCGAGCTGCATATTTCAAAAGGCACTGGTATTACCTCCGAGGGTTATTTGCTCAAGCTGGCCAAGATGGTGTTGACTTATTATCGCCCCTATGTCGATCCGGTTGGATATGCAGCCTTCCAGAAGGATGATGACCAGATCGCTTTATGGGAAATACTGCCATCACCACAGAATCTTGCAGCGGATGACAGTATTAAACGGCTGGATGCAAGTGTGCTTAAAGATAAGGCTGTCATGTTGTATCTGGAATGCCTCGATGTGGATATTGGTGTGTGCACGGGTAGCAATTGTGATGAGAAGGGTCGGCGTTTCGAGCTCTGTGTTAAAGCACTGCTGATTGATCTCTCCGATCTTGCATGGTTGCGGCAACAGGCAGCTTCGAACAATGTTGTACAGCAGCAGATCAATTGCCGTTTTCAATTGCCGATAGTGCGCATGGGTCGAAGGCTCGATTTGCTTGCTTATGGCCGTGATATCAATTTAAAGCATATTGCAGATTCATATCGATCTTTAATTGAAATATTTATCAAAAGTCTTGTCGATGCAGTGCTTGCGGCAGGTCAATGTTATCAGCTGCTGATGCAAGCCGATCATGATATATCCCTGTCGGCTAGTCGTCTGCAAGATAAAATTAAACAGATGATGAATAAAAATGACCTATCCATACAATATTGTTATGACTTTTTGAAAGACCTTGAGCTTGCTTATGAGGAGTATCGCCAAGCCTTGTTTGCATTGTCAGTGCAGTGCTGTCCAGATAGTGGTTTGTTTCCCAAGCATTTGATGCTGGGCACTTTATCCGATCCGGTTGATTGTAAACCTTCATCATATCGCCAGTCTTTTTTATATTCTCCGATTTTGAATGCCCAGCAGCAGATGTTTGAAAGAGCCAAACATTTGTATTTGCGCATACAGCAGATGATCGAAAGCGTTGATATGCCTGAATGGCAATCGAATGTTACAAAAAAACATTCCAGTATCCGAATTACACCGGGCAGAGAACGCTCTGAATGTCTGGGGCGGCGCGAAATCCCATATTATTATTCAGCTCAAGGGCTCAAGGGCTTAAGCAGACTCTGGGATTATGATTTGTGTCGTCGTGGTGAGCATGAAACGGTATTGTCATATCACCGTTATGGCAATAAAGCCTTGCCTGATTTTGTGCATAAACCGCTTGAATATAATCTCGACAGTTACAACTTTTTTCGCATTGAGGGGCATCTTGGTGTACAACTGCCAGCCGCCATACGATCTGTTGAGCAACAGATTCAGCGGTTGAATTTACCTTTTAAGATATTGGCATTGAAGCTGGGTGGGCTATCTAGCCATTATGATTTTAATTGTCGCTTTGAAGATATTCAATTGTCTTATGGCCAGTTGCGCAGTGAGTTAATCTGTTTAATGAGGCGGGAAATTGTATTTTTTGCCAATCTCCAAACCATTGAACTTGCAGCTGAATTAAGCCCGGTAAAAGGTGTTACCGGCATAGAGGGCATGATCAGTAATCCATCGGGTGTTGTGATTCAAAATGCCAAGGTAGTGGTTTCTCAACGTCCGAATATCTGGTCGGGTGCTTTCAGGAGGAAGGTCAAGCAGACAAGGTGGGAGGCTAGCTCCGGCTCTGATGGCAAATATAAAATCGTTAATATGATACCTGGAAACTACAATCTACTGGTTACCGCAGATGCTTATAATAGCCAGAATATACCCGTACGCGTGAGCGAAGATCATGTATTGAAAAAAGATGTGCAGTTGAGATCCGCCTTTAAACGATCCCCCTTTATTTCTTATCCTATCATGAGTGCTGTAACACCTGCTTCTTTTGTAAACAGAGGCATTGATACGGCGGCCAGCAAAAGCGCGGTATCAATGGAAGTAGCACCGGCGGTGTCGGGCACGACTAGCAGGGCGAGATCAATGGAGACTGCATCAACGGCTGCAGTGGGTTTAGCAGCCAGTGAGGGTTCAACAACAGCTCAAACGCCACCAACATCTGCTCGAGCTGTAACTTATGTCGAGAGAGGCCAATTTATGGGCGATAGCCTCACAGCTACGCCGCTGCTTAATTCTGTGGGTGATATTTATAAATCATACAATGAATCGGGTAGAACTGAAGATCTGTTTACCTTCTCAAGCCAGCTCATGCTTGAGGTTCCGGCGCAGGTCATGGAAAGTAATTTTTTCTTTCATATTCGATATCCGATGCAAATCATAGAGGCTATTGAAGATCTGGTTGCATCATTGCCAGAGACAATCGAAACATTTCATGCGGATTCTTTTCATGCAATCAATATCAGACTGCAAGAATTGGCCAATCAATATCTGGAACAGATTGAGGCCAAAAAAGTGACAGGAGATAGCGTCGATGATCAGGATTTGATCGAACACTTAAAAGGTCTGTTGACGCATTGCAGCATAGCCAAGTTTCAAGCATTGATTACGGTGTTTAAAAAACGCATCGAAGAGATAGCAGCGCTGAATAATTTTCATGTATATTTAAAAAAACACCCAGGCATGGAACATCTGGCAGGGGTTCGAACAGGTGGCACGTTTCTACTTGTGTACGACGATTCAGGTAGCGTAGTTGCTGATTTTGCGCTGCCCTATATTTGCTGTTCTGATTGCCCTCCGATCACGATTTGTTTTGCAGAAACGAAAGATCGGATAAGTTTTGAATTGCCCCAAACTGATTTTTGCAAGAATGATGAAACATCGTTCAAATTCATGATCAGCCCAGCGGGGGGGCAAGTCGAAGGCAATGGCACATACCAGGATCGCAGCACAGGTGAATGGTATTTCAAACCATCCCATGCGGATGTTCTAATTGGCAGCAATGAATTGAAGTACCTGATTGATGGTGAAGTTTATGCTTTGAATGTGCTGGTGCGTGAAATTGAAGTTGTGATTGATTATGAAGTCATAGCTGTTGATCATCAGTCCAAAAAAGCCAAGGTTAAATTCGCATCTACACCAGCAGATGCTGATAAATACAAGTGGGATTTTGGTGATGGCACAAGCTCAAAGCTTGCCAAGCTACAACATGAATTTGATTTTTCTGATACGCAACAGTTTATTGTCTCGCTGTTTGTGAAAAAGGGTGATTGCAAAGATAACACCGAAGAAAAATTAATCTTCGTGACATGCAGTGCCGTGTTTAAGGTTGATATAAAAGCGCGATCAGCAGGTGATACAACGGCAGTTGTTAGGTTCACCGCTGAGATGCCTGATGCCGAGCAATATGTTTGGGGCTTTGGCGATGGCAGTGCTAAAGTTAAGGGGCAAAATAGTGCAATTGAACATGTTTATAAACTGTTGGACGTAAAACAGAAACTCAAAATATCACTGGCAGTAAGGAAAGGTAGTTGTAACGATAGCAAGACACAGGAGCTGCTGATTGAGCCTGTCCGCCCATTAGCTCCACCCAGGCGGGCTCCTTCCGATCCAGTCGAACCAATACTGATTCAGCCCTCTCCAGCTGCCCCAATACTGACTCAGCCGGCTCCAACCGAACCAATACGAGCACGGCCAGCAGCTGTGCGGGTGCAGTCAGATGTATGGCTCGATGGTGCGATATCCAAGACAATAAATACTTATTTAGCCGAGCTCGAAACAATGCAAACCCAGCGACAGTTTAGAAAGGTGTTTCAGTCAGGCGATGTATATGATCAGAGTAATAAATATATATTGAGTATTGCAGATGATTTGAAAAGCGCGGATGGGGCAGAACAATATGCTACTGGCAAGATGAACGATGATTTGGCGGCCAAGTTTGAGTTGTTATTATCTGATTCTCATCAAAAAGTGCTTTCACTTGCGCGTAATGCGACAAGACAAAAAGAATTCGCTTATCAACTCACCATGATCCAGACTTTTTCATTGCTGAGACTGGTATCGCAACAGCGCCTGAATGTGGACGGTAAGATTTTATCCACATTTGCATTGCTGCTCGAACTATTAGCTGATTTAAAACAGCAAGGGATTGATATTAACCCCTCAAACACCTTGGCTGCGGAAATTACAACCGCTATGAAAGCAGCCAAGAACAAAGCAAAACTCAAGAAACAATTAAAAGAATTGAGTCAGCTGTTGTCATGACTGGCAGGCATATGATTCAACGACAGATTCTGGATATTACACTGGACCGGCAGGAGTCGTTTTTTCAGATGCAAAATCGATTGAGCCAGCTATGTCATGATGAGCTTGGACAGCTACTGGATAAGATGTGTAGCGCAGCTAGCCCCGATGGCGCTACTTATCGAATAGATCGGCTTGAAGTTGATTTGGGTGAAATCTCTGGCCTTGATTTGGAACAAAATATTTTAAGCAAGATACAGCAGATATTTCCGACTGTATTACAGGATAATATTGGCCAACTTGAAGACAATCAGTCAGCCGTAATTGATGCTGGCCTGAATAGAACCAAATTAACTCTTTCTGAGATAGCCGCAACCGTGGGGCGACATTCAACAGAAACAGAGCCACTCGAAAGCTTTATTTATTTCATCAAAACGGGGGCAATGCCCTGGTGGCATTCGGCATCAGCGGCATACCCGGATAAAATCTTTGACGAGCTGCTTGGCAAATATAAAAAACAGCTGCTTGAATACCTGCACCCTGTGCTCCAACACAGCATGGCAAGAGAGCGTTTTGTTCGTCAAATGCCGATTCATTTATTGCGGCAATATATTGCACTGTTTGCCCCCGGAGCGGAGCAGCAAGCGTTTCTGGCAGTAATCGCTGATTTTAATTTGATGGCAGAACGACAAACACTTCTGGCTGTCAAAACATGGGATTATATTGTTTGGGATGCCGTGATTCGGATAACATGTGTTGATGAATCCAGGCTCGATATTGCAGCCTGGCTTGAACTGTTTATTAGCGCATGCGCGCAGAGCATTGCTAAAACTGATCAGCAAACGGGCAAAGAAATTGCGCGTATGATACGCCAATGTAAATCATCCGGGCATGCATTTCACAGCAAGCTACCGGTGTTGATTGAATCGCTGTTCGCTGATCTGGGCGACACGCTTGAGTCTAAAAGAAACGAGAACGAATCGGTCGATCCTGCATCTAACCGGCATGAGTTGGCACAACTGGATATTAGCGATTCAGGGCTGCCGCAGCGGGGGGATTTAAAACATGATTCAAATAAGCCTGATGATTTGATTGGCTCAGCCAGGCATCGTCAGCCTACAGGCAATAGGCCAACAGGCCGGAGTAAAGAGATAACAGAGGCAAATCGTGAGGCTGAGGGCTTGTTCCATAGTAATAACAATCGCCACAACAACCCCGTTTCTACTGATTCCCCCGCAGATGATCTCTCCAGTAAGGTCACACCCGATGCTTTGTATATAGAAAATGCCGGCCAGGTGATTCTCTGGCCTTATTTGAAATATTATTTTTCAGTCTTGAATATGATCAACAATGATGGTTTTGTAGCAGAGGCGGAGAGAATGAGAGCTGTGCACCTGCTCCAGTATCTGGCAACGGGACAACAGAAAAGTCCGGAGTGCCAATTGCTGCTGAATAAAGTCTTGTGCGGCTGGCCGGTGGAGAAATCTTTAGATGATAGCATTACCCTTTCGATGAAAGAAGAGCTGGAATCCGAGCAGTTGTTATTGACGCTGGTGTCGCACTGGAGTGCATTGAAAAATACATCTATCGAGGGATTAAGGATGTCTTTTATGCAGAGAAATGGGAAATTAATGCCAACAGAATCGGGCTGGAGACTGAGTGTTGAGCGACAAGCGCATGATATGCTGCTTGAGCAACTGCCTTGGACACTTTCCATCATTCGCTTGTCGTGGATGGATAAGCCTCTGTTTGTGGACTGGTGATCGATGGACACAGTGATGAATGACAACAATGCTGCAACGCTTGAACAGGAGCTCGATTGGTTTTACCGGGTCATGGATACGCGCATTAAATTACACTTTGGCCACGATTGTCGCTATAGCGACATTGATGAAGTAAGTCCTCCAGATCTTGATATGAGTCAATCGGTGTATGCTCAGTTTGTTGGCCATTATGAGATGGATTTTTTTGAGCGGCTGCTGCTGTTATTAAGCCTTATTCCTCACATCAGGCCACAATTGCTGGATGTATTTTTCACTAAAAATGCGGATAACGCCAGAGATTTCACTGAGTTTGGCGGGCGCAATAGCCATTCCTTTCAGGGCTTTTTGCCTACCGGAGAAACGGCTATGTTTTTATTAGCTGGTAGTAGTCTTGCACAGCGCTTGCGTTGTTATGATTTATTTGGCGCGGATCACTTTTTTCATTGCCATAAGATACTCGAGCTGCAAAACAGCGGCGATAATGACCCGCGTTTGAATGGATTCCTTGCATTGTCTGATGATGTCCGGGAACTATTGATGACCGGCCATATCAACAAACCGGTTTTTAGCGCCGACTTCCCGGCTAAAGCAGTCGAAACAGACTTGCAGTGGTCTGATTTGATTCTCGATACAGTCACCATGGAGCAGGTATTAGAGATCAAAACCTGGATTGATTATGAGAATGTATTACTTGATGAACTGGATATGCGCAGAACAATCAAGCCGGGTTACCGCAGCCTGTTTTGTGGCCCTTCGGGTACGGGCAAAACACTGACTGCAACATTGTTGGGCAAAATGACTGGGCGAGAAGTGTATAAGGTTGATCTGTCGATGGTGATTTCAAAATATATCGGTGAAACCGAAAAAAATCTGGAGCGGGTGTTTGAAAAAGCTGAAAATAAAAACTGGATTTTGTTTTTTGATGAAGCCGATGCTTTGTTCGGCAAACGCACAGCGGTCAGTGATGCACATGATCGTTTTGCCAATCAAGAGGTTTCCTATTTATTGCAGCGGGTAGAAGGTTATGCGGGCGTTGTCATTCTAGCGTCTAATTTCCGTTCCAATCTCGATGCAGCATTCACACGGCGTTTTCAGTCCATCATCCATTTCCCTGTGCCCAAACAGACTGAACGATTGATCTTATGGCAACAGGCTTTTCCGGAGAAAATGGGTTTTTCTGGCGATGTAAATCTAGCCGATATTGCCGCAGACCATGAACTTGCCGGCGGCTCGATCATTAATGTGGTCAGGCATGCTGTGCTAGCGGCATTAAAAAAAGAAAACCGCGCAATCGAGCTGTCTGATATTCGTAATGGCATTCGCAGAGAACTGCAAAAATCAGGCAAGAGTGGTTGATTGAAATGTTATCGAATCCGAGATGAATATGAGGAGGGCGCATGCAAACTGCGGTAACTGCTGAAAAAAGCAGCACAAGTGCTAAACGCTCTGATTATAGCAAGCAGAATAGTGGAAATACATTTTCACATTTCAACGGTTCATCGACTGAGGGTCTGAGTCAGCTTATCTCTTCAGCAGCTAACACATCGGTAACCTGCTTTATATCCAAACGTAGCAACGCATTGACAGTGTTGCCTCGTCCAAGAGTTCAGACGAAATTAAAAGTCGGCAAGCCGAATGATCGTTTCGAACGAGAAGCCGATCGGATGGCGGACCAAGTGCTAGCTGCACCGGCACCTGTTCAATCTCAGCCTGAGATAGCTCAATCCGGAGATGACCAGCCTGAAGTAAAAAAAGATGAGGCAGTGATGGCGAAAGGAGGAACTTCCGGCGAAGTGAGTCCTAATCTGGAATCACAGTTGAGCAACACGAAGGGAGGCGGTTCGTCCCTGCCTGAAGCGACAAGATCATCGATGGAGCAGGGCATTGGTGCTGATTTCAGCAGAGTCCGGATACATACTGATAACAATGCAATTCAAATGAGCCAGCATTTAAATGCGCAAGCATTTGCGCATGGCAGCGATGTCTATTTTAATGCAGGAAAATATAACCCTGAAAGTGCCGGCGGTAAGCATCTGTTGGCCCATGAGCTGACCCATACTGTTCAACAGGGAAAGTCACCTCAGCGTTCCAAACTGCAGAAGCAAGAAAAGGAAGAGCTTCAGGCAAAAAGGGTTGGGGAGCATACCGGTGGCACTCGAATTCAGGGCGGCTGGTTAAGCAGTGCAGTAAGCTGGGTCGCGGATAAAGCGAAATCAGCTGCTAAAGCGGTTGTAAAAGGAGCACAGACGGTAGCTGCGGCGGCGATGAATTTCCTCGAATTAGCCAAGGCTAGGGCAATGGAAGCTGTTACGAGCTTGCCCGGTTATGCATTGATTGCGAATGTAACAGGCAAAGACCCTATCTCCGGAAACCCTCTCCCACCGCAGCAAGGCGGGGTGCTTCGCTTTATATTTGCGATGGTCGGCGCTGAAGATTATTACGATAAAATTGCACAGGCAAATATAATAGAACGGGTCACGATGATCGTGAAAAACGCGCTTGCGATAGCAAATGTTTCATGGTCATTTGTGTGGAACTCTCTCAAACAAATCTGGAAAACGGTGAGCATAAATCCAATGACCTGGGCTACTGCTGCCAGAATGGCCAAGAGTCTTTTTGTAACGCTGTTTAAAAATGCAATGATGGTTGGAAGGGCCCTGCTTACCCAGTTGCCAGCAGTTATTTTGGAGGGATTCCTGCTGCTTGTTGGTGCTCCAGTGAAGATCATTATGGGTGTCTTGAAAAAAGGCGCGAATACCATCATGAGCATCATAAAAAAACCTTTGAGGTTTGTAATGAATTTGGTGAAGGCCCTCAAAACAGGCTTTTTCCAATTCAAGGACAATATATGGAAACATCTCAAAGATGGCCTGATGGGTTGGCTGATGGGGGCGATGCAAGGAGCTGGTATTCAGCTGCCGGAAAAATGGGATTTGAGCGGTATTCTTTCAATTGTGTTACAGGTATTGGGGCTCACTTACGACCGTATTCGGATTAAACTTGTCAAACTACTTGGTGAAGAAAAAGTTACTAAACTGGAAAAGACCTTCGAATTTCTAAAGCTTTTGGCAACCGGTGGAATGAAAGCACTGGTCGAAAAAGCCAAGGAGTATATTAGTTCAATTCCTGGTATGGTCATTGATGCCATCAAAAGCTGGGTGATCACCAAAGTTGTGACTGCTGCGGTTACCAAGCTGGTGAGTTTCTTTAATCCTGCCGGAGCCATCATTCAGGCGGTCTTGGCAATTTACAACACCGTCATGTTTTTCATCGAACGCGCCAAACAGATTGCTTCGCTTGTCTCTGCGGTGATCAATTCTGTTGCCAGTATTGCTGCTGGAAAGGTTGGAGATGCGGCAAACTGGATAGAAAATAGCATGGCCAAAAGCATTCCGGTGATTATCTCATTTCTTGCCCGTCTGGTTGGACTTGGAGGCATCAGTGGAAAGATCAAGGCTGTGATCACCAAGATTCAGACCAAGGTGGATAAAGGCATTGATAAAATCATTGCGATTGTTAAGAAAAAAGCCACAGCATTGTTTGAGAAAGGACAAAATGTAAGTACAGGAACTGATATGGCTGTATCGTCAGATAGTCTGACTCCAGACGAGAAGAAAAAAGCCGCAATGGCTGAATTCATGAAAACAGTACGAAAAAATAAAGGCTTAACCGAATCTGGTATATTGAAACTTCTAACTGTGCTGAAAACAAAATATAAACTTACAAATGCTAGAATTAAAGGGCGCGGAAAAGACTCCAAAGTGGAGTTAATTGCATCGCCGCCATTAGAAATTCTTTTGGAGACCCCGGCTTCCGTTTCTGGGGGGGGGATTTCTGGACAGAAAAAAGGTGTTTCAGATACAGAAGCCCTAAGTAAACAATATCCAGACTATATTCGAGCTAGCCATGCAGATGGGCCGCTTCCGACACCAAAACAAGAAATTAAAAACCACTTCAATTCAATGTTTGCAGGTAAAGAAGTTTCTGGAGGCGTTACGGTTCCATCTCTTGATCTGAAAAATATCGGTTTAAAGTCTCCAGGAGGCTCATTTATGAGAGCGGGGAAAGTGCAGGCTCAATCCAGTGTTACTCGGGGTACGGGAAGATCAGGTGGAGGTGAAACAAAGTTTGGGCATTTTGGCGCGGATGAAGAAAAAATAAACACGGGTGGAAACTCAACAGCGTACAATGGAGGCCATTTGGTTGGGGATCAGATGATGGATAGCAAGGGGTCTTTCAACTTGTATGAGGCATGGAATCTGGCTCCTCAAACCAGAGCACTTAATTCTCCAACTTATTCAAGTGCAATAGAAGGGCCAGTAACTGCAGCAATCAATGCTAAAAAAGAAGCAACGATAAAATATGATGTCCATGTTCAATATCCGGGCCTAACTTATCAGGTGAAAACCAGTGATATATTAGCTCGCTTGTGGAAGAGAGAGTCGTCTTATTACAGACAAGTTCATCAGTTGATTAATGATGATAAATCGCTTGATAAAACGTTGACGCTTACAAGAAGAACTCCAAGTCATTGGAAAGCGATAGCCGCAGTTATTGAGGGAAATGTAGCAATTTCTGGGGGCGTTAAAGAAAGAAAAAATGTGGATTATGGGGCGGGTGGCTCCAAGGACGTAATGTTCTTCCTTGAAATTGATAAAGGTGCTGGAAATACGCCTGTTCCTCCTCCTGCGGTTGCTGGGCAGAAGGCTGAATATAAAGGAGCAAGAAAAGTCACATTTACAGCTACCCAAAAGACTTTTTAATTCTGTCAGTTTATAAAGCCCACTATTGTCAGAAAGACATAAGAGGAAACATGTAAAGGTTGATTGAAAAAAACGCTTTAAAAAAGAGGGTTATGTTGTCGCCACACCAGCTTGAATCGCGGCGAGTAATGCAGGCGCGGCGGTTTCGGTGCGCATAATGCGCGGGCCGAAGGTGAGGCAGCGAAAATCAGCGCCATTGAGGGTGTCGATGTCGCGCTGACTCCAGCCACCTTCAGGGCCTATGGCCAGGCTAATATCATCGGCCTGCTGAATGGATTGGCTTTCTTGTTGCCAGCTTGTGGCCGTTGCTTCGGGATGCAGGGTGAAACACAGGCCCAGAGCAGGAACCGATGCTAGATTATTGATCCAGTGTATTTTGGGAACAATGGTGCGGCCACTTTGCTCAGCAGCTTCGATGATAATCTGTTGCCAGCGTTGTAAACGCTTGTTTAACTTTGCAGCATCGAGTTTAAGGCTGCTACGCTCGCTGCGCACAATGCTGAAGCTGGCCGCACCCAGTTCGGTAGCCTTCTGCAATACCGTTTCAATTTTTTCGCTGCGGCATGCAGCTTGCACAATATGTATCCGGTTGGGCAGCTCACGGCTTATATCTGAAAAGGATTCAATCCGGCAGAGCAAATGATTACGTGCCAGTTGTTCAATGCTGCAAAGGTATTCGCCACCACATCCATTGAACAATATGATTTCATCGCCTGCAGCCAAACGCATCACGCTACGTAAATAATGGGCTTGATCAGATTCGAGTGTGATGGAGCTGGCAACCGTCAGCTCCTGATTCAAATAAAGGCGGCATATCATGGGCAGGATTCGGCCTGATGTGGGGCTTGGATGCAAGGTCTTGAGCATTGGCTTGACCCCTACTGCCGTTGCCCCATGATGCGAACATGTTTTTTGGTGATCTGGAAACTCAAGACTGGCAATCGGTGCGTTATTGGAAACCGCTAGAGGTGGGCTTAAGCCGTGATAGCGCCGCAGTTTTGACGACTGCAGGCTCATTGACGCGCTTTTTAGAACGCCATTTTGGTATTCGTCTGGAAGTGCGTTTGCATGATCAGTTTGTTGACCATGTCAAAACAGCAGAAGCGGCGTTATTGGGCTGCAAGGCCGCTGACCCGGCGCTCAGACGACAAGTCTCTTTGATGCATCGTGGTTCGGTATTGTTTGATGCGGAATCTGTATTGCCACTGGAAACATTGCCAGCCGATTTGATTGCAGATTTGCAGGAGGGTATTCGCCCGCTGGGTAATTTGTTGCTGGATCGTGGTTTATCGTTGGCACGCTCTGATTTGAGTGTGACTCAAATGCAAGGTGAAGGTCTGCATCAAGGACGCTGGGCCAGGCGCTCGGTTTTGCGCTCTGAATCCGGCACGCAGGCGTTGGTGGTGGAAGTATTTCATCCGGTGATGTGGTCTCGTATCGAGACAAGCAGCCGCCGTTACCAGCGCTAGGGCTCTCGTATCATGAAATTCAGACCTGTCGGCAGCGGCTCGGATTGGTATCGTTTATTACGCATTGATCGCCCTGTGGGTTATTGGCTGTTGATGTGGCCGATGTTGTGGGGGTTGTTTGCGGCATCCGGCGGTCATCCCAGTATAAAAAATATCGTTATTTTTGTCGCCGGCGTAGTGCTGATGCGTTCAGCCGGCTGTGTGATCAATGATTTTGCCGACCGTGATTTTGATGCCCATGTTGAGCGTACCAAAACACGTCCGATTGCAGCTGGAAAAATCGCACCGGGCGCGGCTCTTGTCGGCTTTATCGCCATGCTGTTGGTGGCTTTGCTACTGGTGTTGCAAACATCCACCTATGTAATGATTCTGGCCGTGGTCGGCGTTGTACTGGCCAGCTTGTACCCATTTTTGAAACGCTTCACCTATTTTCCACAAGCCTGGCTCGGCATGGCTTTCGGCTGGGCGGTGATCATGGGATGGGGGGCTGAAACAGGTGATATATTTGATTCACCTGTGCCATGGTTGTTGTTTTTTGCTAATGTCTGTTGGTCGCTATCGTATGATACAGCCTATGCGCTGGCGGATCGCTCCGATGATCGCAAGATTGGCGTGAAGTCTTCCGCCCTCTGGCTAGGTAGCCGTGCTGTCGGTGGCATTGTTGTGCTGGGCTTATTAAATATCCTATTCTTGGGGCTGGCTGCACTAATCCTCGATGGTTTCTGGGTTGGCTTTGGCTGGTGGCTGGCCTTGATGTTGCAACTGATGCTGTCCGGCCAGTTAATGCGCTGTGGCGAGTCTTGGGGATTCACCTTTTTTCTGCAATCCCATTATGTTGGTGCTTTGTTTGCACTAGGCTTACTCGCCGATGGTTTATCAACGCTTTTATCGTAATGATTGCGTGAAAAATCGTCAACACACTCATGCCATGGGTTTTTTACCACTTCATCTAATCATAGTCGGAGAGAAAAATAAGTGCTTCTAAACGTTCTTTTTGGACAAGTTTACCGGGTATCTTGACTGGCGTAGCGGCGGTGTGGCCTGACGCGGATCCTGCCGTCCAAGGACGCGCTGGCAGTCGTTGAGCAGAGCAATCACGCTGTTGCTACACCCCAATCGGTGCCTAAAGCACGCCTGTAGCCGATAAAAGTATCAAGGAATTACAAGAAACCGCTGCATTTTATTACACCAAGGTGACGCAATCCACACCAGACACAAACGCGAGAAAAAACTTTTGCCAAAGGGCTATTGCGTATCAGGGCAGCGCTTGGTGCTAGGCGAAAAACAACAAGAAAATAAGCGCCCGCCTCGTTAAAGCTATCGAATTATGCGCCTCGGACTATAAGTTCTAGTTAAAAAATACTATAGCTACAGGGCTTTTCTGTACATTATTTTACGCATAAGACTTGTCCGCCTATATCTAAAGTATAGCATTCACCACTTCATGGGGGCGACTTGGTTTCGACGGAGATACTGAACCCTATGGGGCATGTCGGGTTGTTGGTCCCGTAAAAAGCTGGCACTTGCATATAATTGCAAACGACGACGTAGAACTAGCTTACGCTGCGTAAGTTACCC
>JAUZQK010000072.1 GCA_030951025.1 Mariprofundus sp.
CTCTATCGTATGGAGAACAAGCACTGCTTTCAGACACTTTTCCACAGCCTGTTGAGCATGAAAACCTATGATCTCATCAGCAACATCTATGCCGCTGCCAGGCATGAGTTATTGAGTTGTTCATTCTTCACGCTCATCCAAACGATGATGGATCCAGGCTGGATTACTTCGCATATCCAAAACGGCAACCACAATAGCAACGTCCTTGCTCACCTCGTAATAAACCGCAAAGGGAAACCTGCGTGCCAATATATAATGATAGCCCTCTTGGCTGGGATGAATGCCTGCATACAAGTATAAGGATTCAATGTCTGAAATCAGACTATCATAGAAATAATCACCTACGCCCGCTTGTTGCTTATCATAAAACTGTTTTCCCCGCTCCAAATCAATAACGGCATCACTGAGTAGAATGATCTCCTCAATATTTTTCATTAATGTGATGTAAGCTTCAATGCTTCAAGCGTGACAAACTTCGCTTTGCCGGATCGCACCTTTTGCTTGCGATTAGAGAGAATCTTCTTGTGCCATTCTGGTGGCTCAGGCGTGGAGTCATCATGACATATTGCATCCCAAAGCTCTTCCATCGCTTGTAATCTTTCAATCTGTGTCATTGTCTCAGGTTGAACAATCATTATTCTCTCTCCTTTAAATCACGATAATGATTTACCAAATTCACTTATTAGCAGGGGGGGGGGGGAGGTGAGTCATCGCGCATTCACCTTCTGCTCATTCGTGTAATCAGTGGCTCGCTTACTGACTTTTCATGCGCCTTAACAGCCAAAATCTTTAGCCACTGATTTCACGAATTCACACTGATTAAAAACCATAAAAACTCTTGCAGGGGAGGGGCGAAGCAAGCTTAGAAAGTTTCATGCATAACGACCGGAAAATACTTTCAAGGCATTGAATGTTTCAATCAACTCATCAGCGAGCTTGAATGCTTTATTGAGAATCGCAGCCTGTATTTCAGGATCATCAGGGTATTCATGTGAAAAAATATTGCGCATTTCCCGTAACACCAACCACCTGTCTGTAGAAGGAATTGCACCAATTTTTTCTAAACGGTTCAGCTTATCCACAAAGACATCAAGCTCCCCCGGCTCTTTTGTCAGCTCTAGGACAACAGGAAATAACTTCATCCCCATCATATCCTGCAGTCTGGCAAAACGCGTAGAAAACTGGTCGAGAATTGCCACTTCTATATCAGTCAGATGATTCAGTGATTCAGATGTGAATGGAAGATGTGTTTCCATCGCTTTCATCGACCACTGCAAGCGATCCGCATGCCGCTGGCAAAGCCTCACTATTTCGAAATATACAGCAGCACTCATAACAACCGCTCTCCAGTTTCTCTGGCGATCCGATATATAGGCAAATCCACGCTGCTATTATCACGATGCAAAACCACATCAATTTTTTGATTACCCAACACCCGATGTATTTCAACCAAAAAGCTTAGCCTGGCATCAACAAGCGCGTCAACATCTTGTATTCCCGGCTCTATATAGAGGTCTATATCACCACCTCTTTGGCCATCATCAACGCGGGAACCAAACAACCATACATGCGATTGTGATCCAAAAAACTTCTTTGCTTCCTTTTGAATTCGGGAGGACTGAAACTCTGTTAATCTCATGATATCATCCCTCCTGTCAGATTATCCATTAGATTACGGTGACGGTTTATTAATGCCGCTTTCCAGCAAAGGGGTCAAAGCCCTTAACACTCATGACCTTCCACCTTCTGCCCCAGGGCACTCTCTCTCGCTGGCTCGATTCACCTTGTCCCCCCACAGCTCTGATTTCCGATATCATCTTCTTTTCAACGCCCTGAATTTCTTCTTTCAATTCCGTACGGACACCCTGAATCTCGGCCTTCAGTTCATCATGAGAATATTTGATTAAATCCATTGCCAAACGATGATCTTCTTTGCTCTCTTTATGCAGTCGCTCCAGCTTCTCATCTAGCACGCAGTGACCCTCTGCTACAGTTTTCACCTCATGGAGAATCTGCTCCAGCATAACTTCAAAATATTGTTTCTCTTTTTCAGTCATTGGGAACTCCCTGAATCAGACTCAAACAGTAATCGCCGAAACCGATGATGTCATTCACGGCTCTCGTAGAGGACATGACGGTGACGGAACTTTTCCTAGTCGCACCAAGCTAACCTCTTAATTCCTCTTTGTTTTCATTAAAATAAACACCATTCCCGGCATCATCAATAGCAGGCTGTAGTATGGTTTTCAGTTTGGCCAGCTTCAGCTCGTAAAGTAAAGCTTCATTGGTATCAATAGCGTTGTTGCGTTGTTTGGATGACATCACCGGTCTTGCTTCAACCGCCCTTCCCTTGCTGCTTTCAACCGCCTCTAATCACTGCCAAACAAATCACGACTATAAACTTTATCTACCACATCACGAATATCATCTGTCATGCGGTTGGCGATGATCACATCCGCCTCAGCTTTAAACGCGGCCAAATCATTTACGACCCTGGAATTAAAGAACTCGGGCTCAGTCATGACCGGCTCATAGATGATGATTTCCACACCCTTGGCTTTGATACGCTTCATAATGCCCTGAATGCTGGAGGAGCGGAAATTATCCGAGCCAGCCTTCATGATTAAGCGGTGCACCCCAACCACCTTCGGATTGCGTTTGAGTATTTCATCAGCAATAAAATCCTTGCGGGTGGTATTGGCTTCTACAATCGCGTGAATCATATTCTGCGGCACATCCCGATAATTGGCCAGCAACTGCTTGGTATCCTTGGGCAGGCAATAACCACCATAACCGAATGACGGGTTGTTGTAATGATTACCAATGCGGGGATCCAGACTCACCCCTTCGATCACCTGACGGCTGTCCAGCCCGTGAATCGCTGCATAGGTATCCAGCTCATTAAAATAAGACACACGCATGGCCAGATAGGTATTGGCGAATAATTTAATCGCCTCGGCTTCGGTCGAGTTGGTGAACAGCACATCAATATCTGTTTTGATCGCGCCTTCGCTTAACAGCGAAGCAAACACTTTGGCTCTGGCTGATTTCTCTCCGATGATGATGCGCGACGGATGTAAATTATCATGTAACGCACTGCCTTCTCTTAAAAACTCCGGCGAGAAGATGATATTTTCACAATTATATTTTTCCCGTACCGAAGCAGTAAAGCCTACCGGCACCGTGGATTTAACCACCATCACCGCCTGCGGATTGATTTCGATCACATCCTTAATCACTGCCTCGACCGATCCGGTATTAAAATAATTCGTCTGCGGATCGTAATCGGTAGGTGTGGCAATGATCACAAAATCAGCGCCTGTATAAGCTTCGTGTTTATCGAGCGTAGCACGAAAGTTTAGTTTTTTATGATCCAGATACTCTTCTATCTCTGCATCTTGAATCGGCGATTGTCCCCGGTTCAACAACGCTATCTTCTCAGCCACAATATCCAGCGCCACAACCTCATGATTCTGAGCCAGCAACACGGCGTTCGACAAGCCTACATATCCGGTTCCAGCAATAGCAATTTTCATCTGATTAACCCCAAAACACACTAACTTACAATTCAGTCGCAATGCAGCGCCCACGCTACCGCACGACAGGTGCATTCGCAGCTATCGTGATTTACCCAAACTCGCAAAGCGATGATCTAATAACACACAAAAGGTTAACCTGATTCTCTCTTAAAGAAAGAAACGAAGTTAACCCGGCAATGTGATAAAGTGTGACTATGCATCCATTTAGTCAGCTGAATCGCGAAAGTGCTCAGTTCCTCCTGAACCAAGTTTGACTGCTTTTATGCAGTCGCTAGTAGTTATAGACGAAAATATAAAAAGGGCAACAAGAAAACCACACCCAGCATCATGATGAAAAGCATGCTCCTTGGACCTCACGGCTGGGTAAATACAGCTCTAAGTGGTCCAAGCATCAAAACAGGCATCCGAAGTAAGCCGTAGCAAATAATCAGAGCTAGGAGTCTGTCGGACTTATGAGAAATCTACTGCGCGGCAGGGTAAGTGGCCTAAAATATCCTGATTTATCGTCACATAGTTGCCACTATGATTCTCAAAATCATGCTGTTTTTGACTCACTTCCCCACCTGCTCGCT
>JAUZQK010000073.1 GCA_030951025.1 Mariprofundus sp.
ATTTGAAGAAGATTTGATTGATGGTTTGATGATCAGTTGGGAATGTGTCGAAGAAGATGCCAAGCGACTGCCATTGCAATCATTTAGCGCCTACTCTGAAAGTCGCTATCGTTTTGTTTCTTCTGCTTGGGAAGAGTTACGTCACTGGCCATGTTTTCAAGATCGATCAGCGCAAGTACCCACCCAGGCAAGGCGGAGCGACTACCACTCATCTTTAGCAAGCCATGCCAAAAAGCAGAAAAAGCCAGGCCGCAATGATCCCTGTTTTTGTGGCTCAGGTAAAAAGTATAAAAAGTGCTGTCTGAATCGCAGTCGGTGAAAAGACGATCATAGAATTTGTTGCCAAAAAATATGATGGTGTCAGGCATGACTTATTGAGTTGTTTCCGATTCCATTCCACGCATTGCTTGGGACAGGGAGAATTCAGAGCATTTGATTTAGGACAATAGAGATTGAATTACTTTCCCTTTTTCAGGCCTAGTAGGTATTCGACATTGCCTTTGGGGCCGTGGATGGGGGATTCGGTGATGCCGATGATCTCTGCATCAGGTAGTTCGATTTTGACCATGGTGGTGATGCGCTCGATGGCCCAGTCTCTCCACTCATCATCACGCACCACACCACGATCGAGATACTTTGCAGCCACTTCAAATTGTGGTTTGATCAACGCCACACACCAGCCGCCGCTTTTCACAAAGGGCCAGGCGCATGGCAAGACACGGGTTAAAGAAATAAACGAGGTATCAATGACTAGCGCATCGATAGCTTCGGGGATGATATGCTGATTTAACAGGCGCACATGCGTTCTTTCCAGATTGATCACACGCTCATCGTTCTGGAGTTTGTAGTGCAGCTGGCTATGTCCGACATCGACAGCGTAAACCTTGTGGGCACCGTTTTGCAATAATACATCGGTAAATCCACCGGTTGATGCACCGACATCGAGGCAAATGCTTTGATCTGCCTGCAGGGAAAAATAGGCCAAGGCCTTTTCCAGTTTGAGCCCACCGCGTGAGACATAGGGCAAGACCTGGCGTACTTCGATCGAAACATCGCGGCGAAACACGGTGCCGGCCTTGTCTGATTTCTGGCCATTGACGTAAACCAGACCCGCCATGCATAAGCGTTGTGCTTTGTCTGTGTCGTCAGCCAGTTGGCGATCTACGAGCAGTTGATCCAGTCGCTGCCTTTTTATGTTGTTTGCCAAATGCCTATCCTGCGCGTTTTTCAGCTATCGCAAAGGCGTTTGTAAATGCCATCAGTATCGAGGCCGAGATCACGTAAGATTTCTGCCTGGGTACCATGGGCTGGAAAAGCATCCGGCATGGCAATATGAATGAACTGACCATTCCAGCCACTGCTCAAGGCAAAAGCTGCAATTTGTTCACCCAAGCCACCCCGGCTTACGCCTTCTTCGACCACAACCAGAGGCTTGCCAGCTTGTAGATGGGCGAGAATGCTGCTTTCATCCAACGGCTTGATGAAACGCAGGTTTAATAGCGTCATGCTGCGCTGCTCATGATCACGCAGTTTCTGCACGGCGATGCGGGCATCGTGAACACGTGAGCCGACAGCCAGAACCAAACCGTCTGAACCTTCTTCCAATACTTCAGCCTGTCCAATGGGTAAGGCTTTGGCTTCAGTCATGCTGACACCATAACCATTGCCACGTGGGTAACGAATGGCGACCGGGCCATCAATGCTTAAAGCGGTCACCAGCATGTGTTTGAGTTCCATTTCATCTTTGGGAGCCATGATGGTCATGTTTGGCAGCATGCGCATGAAGGCGATATCAAACATACCGGTGTGTGTTGCCCCGTCAGCCCCGACAATACCGGCTCGATCCAAACAAAAGGTAACAGGGAGATTCTGGATGCAGATATCATGGATGATCTGATCAAAAGCACGTTGTATAAAGGTGGAATAAATAGCCACGAAGGGGCGTTTTCCGGCCACACATAAACCACCGGAAAAGGTCACAGCATGTTGCTCGGCAATACCTACATCAAAGCAGCGATCAGGGTGCCGTCTGGCAAAACGGGATAAACCTGTACCACCCGGCATGGCCGCAGTGATGGCCACAATACGCTCATCTGATTCAGCCAGATCAGCCAGCGTTTCGGCAAATACTTCGGTATAACTGGGTGGCTTACCCTGACTTTTATGTGGTGTGCCGGTCTGAATATTGTATGGTCCTAATCCATGCCATGTTTCCGGATCTTCTTCAGCCGGTGAAAACCCCAAGCCTTTTTTGGTGATGGTGTGCAGCAGAATAGGCCCATCGAGGTCTTTGCAATTGCTCAGTGTGGGTAACAAATGATTAAAATCATGGCCATCGACAGGGCCTATATAACGAAAACCCATTTCTTCAAACAAGGTACCGGGTGTGATCATGCCTTTGACGTGTTCTTCAACACGTTTGGCGGCATCGAGCGCGCCGGGTAATTTATCCAGAATACGTTTGGCTGTATCTTTGGCCTGAGTATAAGGCTTGCCGGTAATAATGCGCGCCAGATAGGATGACATGGCTCCGACATTGGGGGCAATGGACATTTCATTGTCGTTGAGAATAACCAACAAACGATTGTTATGTGCTCCGGCATGATTGAGTGCTTCAAAGGCCATGCCGCCGGTCAAAGCACCATCGCCGATGACAGCAATGACATGATTGTGTTTATGATCAAGATCACGCCCGGCAGCCATGCCGTAGGCGGCAGAAATGGAGGTGGAAGCATGACCTGCACCAAACGGATCATGCTCGGATTCAGAGCGCTTGGTGAAACCACACAGGCCACCATATTGGCGAATACTTGGCATGCCGTTCAAACGGCCGGTGAGGATTTTATGCGGGTATGCCTGATGGCCTACATCCCAGACGATCTTATCTTCTGGTGAGTTATAAATGTAATGCAAAGCGATGCTGAGTTCGACCACGCCTAGCCCAGCCCCCAGATGCCCTCCGATAGGAGCCAGGGTTTCAATCAAATACTGGCGCATTTCTTTGGCCAAGCGTGGTAGTTGATCTTCATACATGGCTTTGAGATCAGCCGTGCTGTGAATTTTTTCTAACATGGGAAATATCACTGACCGCGCTCCAGTATATAATGCACCAAGGCTTGCAGGTGATCGGAATTTTTGTTGTCTGCGATGTTATTGTCTAATTTATCTAGTTTATCTAATAGATTGTTATTTGATATATTGATGGTTGATCCTTTTTTGTTCGGGCTTGCTTGTTGTGCAGTATCGATAGGGGCACAGGCCTCAAGTGCTATCTGGCGCATCTCATCGGCCAGTTCGCGTGCACGTTGTAAGCCGAGTACCGACACATAGGTGGCTTTATTCTGAGCCTCATCCTTACCTGCGCTCTTGCCCAATGCAACTGAGCTGGCTGTTGCATCGAGAATATCATCAGCAATCTGGAACAATAGGCCAATCGATTTACCGTAACGTGAGCAGGCTTGAAAACATCGTTCATCAGCTTGCGCCAGCAGCGCGCCTGCCTCACAACACCAGCGTAACAATGCGCCGGTTTTATGCAGGTGGATACGTTCGACAGCCAGCATATCCATGCCGGCGCTATCGCTTTCCGCCTGCATATCCAGAATCTGTCCACCCACCATGCCCTGGCTACCCGCTGCAATGGCCAGGCTGTGTATGAGCGTGCAGCGTAATTCAGCAGAGATATTGGCTGCGGCGAGCAGTTCAAAGGCCAGCGCTTGCAGCGCATCAGCAGCAAGCACAGCAGTCGATTCATCAAATTGTTTGTGACAGGTTGGCTTGCCACGTCTTAAATCATCATCATCCATGCAGGGTAGGTCATCGTGAATCAATGAATAGGTGTGGATGCATTCAATGGCCAATGCTGCAGGCATGACCAGATCAGTCTGCCTGCCACCGCAGGCCTGATAACAGCTGATCAATAACGATGGACGTATGCGTTTTCCGCCGGCCAGTAGACTATAGCGCATGGCATCCAGGAGCCGAGGCGCAACCACCGAGGCGCGCACATCGAGCATGTCGGCCAAGGCTTGCTCAACATGGCTGGCATGGGTGCCGAGAAATTCTGGGGCTTGCATGTTTAGCGGTCAGTGTCGTTGTCTAGGACTTGTAAACGCAGTTCAGCTTGATCGAGTAAGGCTTCACAGCGGCGGGATAACTTCACCCCCTGCTCAAAAGCAGCGACACTTTCTTCCAATGGCAATGCACCGGATTCAAGCCTTTCAACCAGTCCATTCAATCCATCGAGTGCTTGCTCAAAGGAGAGTTCGCATGCATCTGTTTTGTCACTCATGATTGTAAACCCCTCAAGTCCGATGTTCATCGGGTCGGTGGATTCTAGGCTGCGATGTCCCTTGGTCAATGTGAATCGACAGGTTAAACTGCGGCAATGCAATTCATTTATCATCAACGTCAGGATTATCCACATTCGATTGCCGAGCAGGAGGCATTGGTGGGCGATATTCTGGCTGGAAAAGCTGCTTCAACTGTGATTTTTACCGAGCATCCAGCGCTATATACAGTCGGTACATCCGGTTCGGATGATGATATCTTGAGCCGGGACATTGATGGTGAATCGATTGCCCTGCATGCCAGTGGTCGCGGTGGTGAAGTGACCTATCACGGACCAGGCCAATTGCTGTGTTATGTTGTTGCCGATTTGCGTCACAATCAGGATTTGCATCAGCACGTATTTCGTTTGGAAGAAATGATTATTCGCACGCTGGCTGATTTTTCTGTTCAGGCGGGGCGTGATGAGCGTGGTATTGGTGTGTGGGTGGATGGGAAAAAGATTGCCGCCATCGGGGTGCGTTGCCGTAAATGGATTGCTTTTCATGGTATCGCGTTGAATATCAAACCGAATCTCAAACATTTTTCCGGTATAGTGGCCTGCGGCATGAAAGATAGTCCGGTGACATCGATGCAGCAGCTTGGCCTTAAGGCCAGCCGTCAGGCAGTTGAGCAGGTGATTGCTCGACATAGTACGTTGTTTGATTGAAGTAGCATGGTCAATACAGTGGGAGGGAATAGCATGAAAGAGATTATAGGCATAAATCATATTGGTATTCGAGTTGCTAATCTTGAGCTGTCGCGCGAGTTTTATGAACTGCTGGGTTTCGTTTTTCTGGCCGGTCCAATCGGACCGGAGCCAGTGGCAATCATGGAACATCCATCTGGAGTGAATATCAATTTCATTCTCAATGCGAATACAGATCAAGCTGAGAATATACTGATGGACGTGGCTGAAAAATATTCAGGTTATACCCACATGGCTCTGGATGTATCCGATATTTCCGTCATCGAAGTTGAACTCAATAGACTGAATATTAAAATCACTGAAGGCCCCATTACATTGCCGGATGGTGGGGTGATGTTATTTGTGCGTGACCCGGATCGAAATGTGATTGAATTTCATCAACGTGCGCTAGCCCGCTAGCCCGGATATTCTGGTGGCAATAATGCTTCTCGGTGTTGTTTTGCACGCAGACGATTGACGGCATTGAAAATTAACGGTTTGCGCATGATTGAACATTCCAGTTTGAACTTCCCCGGATAATTCATAATCATCAAAGCAAACAAAATGCTGAGTATGCCCTGACCGGGGGTGAATAACATGATGATACCCGCCGTTAACAATATAAAACCAAACAGGTTTTTTGCACAAATAATGAGTGTGTGAAGTACAGGGTGGTGTTGGCGTTGATGTTGGCGCTGGTGGCCAGCAAGGGTGAAATAATCGACTGGAATGCGCGCTACGATCAAGGGTACGGATGCAAGGCTGATGACAAAAAAGATCAACGAGCCGATGGCGAGCCATAAACCGTAGTCGTTTAAAAAACTGAGTATTTGTTGCCATAACTCGATCATTGTTGTGTGCGTCGATGTATTTTCATGTTGCCAATTATGGCAAGGCAAAGCTTACCGGCAAGCTTTGCCGTGGGGGCAGAATTTTCCCGAAAGGTGGAAGGTGTTGCCTGAAATATATGCCGGTATTATTGTAAAGCATTGATATTATAGAATTTTATATCTGGCCTGATTCATGCTCTAGTTTGGCATGATTGAACAAATACAGGCAGCCGGCCAATCCGGCACGACGGATAAATCCACGAAGCACGGCAAGAATGGCTTGTTCGCCAAATTGCTGGCCATGCTGGAGAAAAATGCAGAACTCTCCAACAAGGGCAAAGGGCTTCAACTTAATGCAGGCAAGTTAAGCAAAGGTAAAGGCTTGGCGGGCTTAACTGAAAAATCAGATCCTTTTACGGTGGCAAAGGGCAAACATTTGCTGGCTTTGGCCGCCAAAGGCAAAGCTGAGGGTAAAGATAAAGCCGATGATGCAACAGTCTCATTGCTGGCAGCTCATGTGATTGTTGATCCGAAATCGTATGCCAAAACAGCTGATAAGACGGCCACGACTTCGGTGCTGATTGCAGGGCAATTGGGCGGTAAAGCTGAGACTCAAGCTGGAGATGTGTTTGGTAAGGCCGGTATTGAAGCAGGGCTGGAAAAAGGTCTGTTGAATAAGGGCACAGATAAAGTCGATTTGTTTCAGAATCAGATGACTGCGGCGGATAAAAAAGCTGAAGTTGGGCTGGCTGGAAAAACTGCTGAAGCTGGGCTGCTTGGAAAAGCCGCTGAAGCTGGTTTGCTTGGAAAAGAGGCATCAGCACAGAAAGGGGCGTTGAACCAGACAGCAGCAGGCACGGTGGCGGAATCGGCTGCTTTGGCATCCGATGATGGTGTAGATGCAGTCTTGGCAGCGGAGCAAAAAAAGCTATTGGCATCGGCACAGGGTGCTAAAGCAGATCAGCTGCTTAAATCTGTACAAGCTGAAAGTGCGGCTGGCAATGCACAGGCAATAAATAATAAAACTGATCTGGATGGTGTTGCCCGCACGGCGCTAGAAGCAAGCAAAGGCCTTGGCAGTGCGCAGGCTAATCATAGCCTCGGTGGCAAGAAAGCGGTGAAAGCTGCGGTAGAAAATATCAATACTGCGGCAGCAGCGGCAGCTCTTTTCCAGCAAGTCAAAGCGGCTCAGCCTCAGCAGATCCAACAGCCTGCAACGGCAACATCGATGGGGGCAGCTCAGGCCACGCTGGCTGAAGCATTCCAGAGCGGTGCTGGTTCACAGTTTTCCGATCATAAAGATGGCCAGGATTCCCGTTCATTGAATGCGACCATGCTGGATGTGAAATCAACGGCTTCATCGGCATCGACCCAGTCGAACTTTCAGAACTATCTGAGCAGTAAAACTGCACCCGTATTCTCACCATTTGACAGTATGAATTATATTGCGCAGTCGGCAAAAAATGGTCAAACCCGACTCGAGATTCAACTCGATCCGGCCAATCTCGGAAAAATACAAATCTCTTTGCAATCGGATGCTTCCAAGCATTTACAGGTACAAATCATTGCGGATCAAGGCATGACACGCGCAGCCCTTGAGCAGCAATTGCCGCAATTAAGAAGTGCGTTGGCACAGCAGGGTTTTGATCTGTCCGGCTTTTCAATGGATTCACGAGGCCAGCAGGCATCCACAGGTGGTGATGGTGATGGCAGAAAATCACAGTCTTTCAGTAAAGATGCTGAAGCACTCAGCAGCGATGCCTTGATGAGCGCACCAGAGCAACAACAAAAAGCAACAGGCTCAGGCCTGAGTATCCGGGTTTAGGAGGCTATTATGTTATCAGCAGGCGTAGGTAATGCGGCGGATCCAGCCGCCAGTCTTGCGAGCAATACCAGCAAGCGGAGCAATATTGGTCAAAAGGATATTTTTCTCAAATTGCTGGTGGCTCAAATGCAAAATCAGGATCCTTTGAAACCACAGGATGCGACCCAGATGTCATCGCAGCTGGCGCAGTTTAATATGGTGGAACAGCAAACAACGAGTAATAAACTGTTGGAGAAATTGGTTGCAGCTGGTGGTGGCTCTTCGAATGCGCAGCCTGGCAATGCAGCTTCTTATCTGGGGCGTTCGGTAACGGTCAATCAAGATCAAGTGAACTTTGATGGCAGCACTCAAAATTTCACCGCAGTGCTGGATGCACCTGCAACAGAAGCTCTGGTGTTTGTTTTTGATGCGAGTGGAAACCCGGTTCGTAGCATGGCTTTGAGTAATCTCTCTGCTGGCAAGAATGCTCTGGCCTGGGATGGATTGACCGATTCAGGTGCAACGGCACCGAAGGGTAAATACACCATTCAGATCAGTGCAACCAATGTGAGCGGTGCTGAAGTGACTTATAAGATTCAACGTTCCGGAGTGGTGGATGCCGTTCGTTTTAATGCTTCCGGTACAGAGTTAATGGTGGGCGGAATACCGGCAACCATTGCAGATGTTAAAGAAATTCGTTTGTGATCATCATTTAAGAATACGAATAAAAAGAAATAAGGAGTAAATCATGGGTATTTATAATGCACTCTATATCGGCGCTTCCGGCCTATCATCTTTCGGTGAAGCTGTGCGA
>JAUZQK010000074.1 GCA_030951025.1 Mariprofundus sp.
TCGCCAACTTCACGGGTGGTGAAGAAGGGGTCAAAGATACGCGCTTGAATATTTTCAGGTATGCCACAGCCATTATCCTGAAATCTACAATGAATTAACTGACGCGAAGCCAGATTAGGGTGTTTTTGTAATAGCTCATCATCGGCATCTACTTTTTTCAGCGTCATGTTTATTTGCGCGTCACTGACATCGGCCAAAGCAAGCTTGGCATTGCTGGCCAATTGAAATATCACTTCCTGCAGTTTCTTTTTGTCGCCGAGCACCATGTAATTATCGCGGGCTGTTGTTTCATCCCACGTTAAGCTGAAACGTATTTTATTATCGAGCATGGACACGACGCTGAATTGAGCCTGGTTGAAGAAATCAACAAGGGAAACAGGAACGATTTTAACATTACTTTTTTTGGCAAATGATAACATGCTGTCAATCATGGCAGCGGATCGTTCGATCAGGCTCTCAATACGATTGATGCGGGTTAATGTCTGTGGATCATTTGTTGATTGTTTAATCAGGAAGATATTGCCGTTCATGCCAGCCAAGGCGTTATTGAACTCATGGGCAATGCCGCCAGCCAGGGTGCCTGTGGTTTCCAGACGATGTAGCAGTTCCAATTGTACGGCTTGTTCCTGTTGCCTGCTTTTGCGTGTGTTGATGTCGTTGATGATGCCGTAAACAGTATCGACGTTGCCATCGCTATCATAGGAAAGGGTGATGGACTCACCAAACCAATGCATCTGATCATCACGCTCTACCTGATAGGCGATATCAAGCCTTTCCTCCTGATCTTCGATGGCTTGAGCCAGACGGCGTTGATTGGCCGTTGTTTGAGCCGCTCCCTTTGCCCATGCCCATAGCTGCTGATCTTGTATATCTGCGGCTGATTGATTGATGATCGCGCTGGCTTTTTCAGAGATGCCGCTATAAGTCTTGCCATCATCCGACCACCAGAAACCGCAGGACAGGGTTTGCATGATGGATGATAATTGTATTTGCAAGTCATCGTGAGAATGTTTTAATGTTTCATAAGCAACAACGATGTCGTTTGTTTTATGGTTTGTGGTTGGATTTGTTGAGTCAATCGGATTTGTTGAATCAATCGAACTTGTCGCCATTGCTTGCTGCTGCTGTTCGAGCGGTTGCAGCAATTGGCGTTGCAGTGCGAAGTGCAGAGCCTTGATGGATAGTAAGAACAGCAAAAAGATGCCTAGCTCTACCCATGCCGCATCTGAGGCGATGAGATACTCTAGCGGCTGATGCGTCAGTGCCTGAAAAGTGAAGGCAAAAACAAGTGCCAGCAAAATAAAAAATGCCACACTCCAGCAGAAGATGGTTTTGTTAAGGGTGCTACGAAGTGAGTGAAGCATGTGCTTTTATCTTACCTCCCTTCATGCAGAAAAAGAAGCAAATATACATATCTGGCACACTATAGCATATTTTTGGATTTGTGGGTATGTAGCTGTATTGAATCTCAGGTTGAATGGCGTAATGTTCGCGAACAGATCATGTGCGTTGTTAGCATGGCCTGCTTGGGAGAATGATTATGTTTGGATTGGGAACGACAGAGCTAATTTTAATCCTGATTATTGTGATTGTGTTGTTTGGTGCCAAACGCTTGCCGCAGGTTGGGGCAGGGCTTGCCAAGGGAATCAGGAGCTTCCGCAGCAATATGTCGGATGATGATAAAAAAGATGATGGCAAACATGCAGAGAGTACCGGTGCGGATATCACCGACGCTGATATTTCGGATAAAAATAATATACCGAAATAATAAATATGCCGGATATTGGTTTTTTAGAATTAATCCTGGTCGGGGTGATTGCGTTTCTGGTCTTGGGGCCGGAACGTATGCCAGAACTGTTCGGGCAAATAGGACGGGTGGTCCGCAAAGGACGCGGCTGGATTCAGGATGTGCGTCAGCAAATTGATGCGGAAACGGCGCTATTGAAAAATCCGCTGCATGATGTGGAAGATCGCGTGAAGGGTGGCATCGATAGTTATAATGCCGCGATTATGAAAGAACTTGGGGAAGCGCTGCCGGAGGCAAAGAATGCCACGCCCACGCCTTCTCAAGATATATCGCAGCGGGATTCACAGCTCGATGATTCGCCAGTGGAAGAAACGCCTCAAACGAGCCCTGAAAAAAAACAGGCTGAACAGTGAGTTCAGATCATACACAGCCGGAACATGCGGCTGAAGAAGGGCTGGGCAATGCAGAGCAGGCCAGTGCAAGCGCAGGTGTGAGTATTCTGGCGCATTTGGCTGAATTGCGCCGTCGTGCGACTATCGCCATCGTTGTTTATGTACTCGGTGTGATGGTGTTAATGAACTTTTCAGATGTGGTGTTTGCGTTTATTTCCATGCCCATCCGTGATGCTTTACCACCAGATACTCCGTTGATATTTTTGAATGCACCAGATGTGTTTTTCACCTATTTGAAAATTGCCCTGTTATTGAGTCTGTTTGCCACCGCCCCTGTGACCTTGTACCAGTTGTGGGCTTTTATTGCGCCGGGCTTGTACAAACATGAGCGCAAGGCTTTTGTGGCGTATTTTGCAGGCAGTTTGGGCTTGTTGATGGCCGGTGGTGCATTTGCCTTTTATGTGGTGTTTCCGCTGATCTTTGAATTTTTCCTGAGCTTTTCTACCGATACGATTCAGGCCATGCCAGCAATCAAAGAGTATTTGTCGTTGGTGATGAAGTTGTTGCTGGCCTTTGGTTTAAGTTTCCAGATTCCCATCGTGATCATGTTATTGGTGCGTCTGGATATTGTGAATGCCGAAACGCTGGCTGAAAAACGACGTTATGTGTTTGTCTGGGCATTTGTATTTGCGGCGCTATTAACGCCACCGGATATCATTTCGCAGGTGTTGCTGGGTGTGCCGATGTTATTATTGTACGAAGTGGGTTTGTTTTTGGCCAAACTTAAAGAATCAAAAAAATCCGAACAGGTTGAGAATATATGATTGATATTGCTCCTTTCATCAAACGTGTTGCGCGTGGTAAACATGGTTCGGAAAATTTAACGCAAGCTGAAGCGCGTGAGGTCTTCGCAGCCCTGTTGAAGCCGGATGTCGATATGCTGCAACTCGGCGCGTTCTTGATCGCTCAGCGTATGAAAGGTGAAACGAGTGCTGAATTGAGTGGCTTTGTTGAAGCTGCGCGAGCCTGTGTGCAGGGCTTTGGTGATATCGTTGCAGCCGGTGGTGCAGTTGATTTACCCTGTTATGCCGGCAAACGCAGGGATGCGCATAGTTATCTGGTGGCAGCTTTGCAGGCGCGTGATCGTGGTATTCCGGTTGTGGTGCACGGCGTGGCGCAGATTGATGGGCGGGTAACGGCATGGCAGGTGTTGCAGGGAGCTGGTGTGAAACGGGCATCGAGCTTGAGAGATGCGGGCTTGATTTTGAGCCATGAAAACATCGTTTATATCGATCTGGCTGACTTTTGCCCTGATCTGTTTCATATTTATAATCTCAGGAGCAGACTTGGGGTGCGCTCTTTTGCCAATACGGTGGCACGATTGTTCAATCCATTACAGTGCGCTGGGCAGTTGAATGGTTTTTTTCATACGCCCTATGCCGATTATATGGCCGAGGCCAATGTGTTGTTGGGGCAACGGCGATCCTTGATTTTTATGGGCGCGGAAGGTGAGCCGGAGCTGTATGCGGATCGCCAAAAGGTGATGGTGAAACAGCAGCATGATGTGATTCGGCGGCTATCGTTTCCAGAGGCAGGGCTTGCAGCCTATCCGCGACAGGCAATGGCGGCGTGTGCATTGCATGATCATTTCACTGCCATGTTAGAGGGGGAGTTGAGTGAGCGGCAGCAGGCTGTGATAGATCAAATGAAACAAGCCTTTGATTGGGCAGCGCAAGGCGCATTGCCAGTCGATTGGCGGGAGCAGTGAGCATGGCAAAGGTATTGATTCCATTTACCGAAGGCGTTGAAGAGATCGAGTTGATCGCTGTGATTGATGTGTTGCGACGCGCCGATGTGGAGGTGTGTGCAGCCAGTCTCGATGGGGAGCTGGTTGTGGGGCGCTCGAATATCAGTATTGCACCGGATGCAGGGCTGGCTGCTGTGATGCATGAAGATTGGGATATGGTGGTGTTGCCGGGTGGCTTGCCGAATGCGTTTTTGTTGCGTGATGATGCCAATGTGAAAGCGGTGGTGCAGCGCTTGCGTGATGAACGCAAATCCATTGCTGCGATTTGTGCAGCTCCCATGGCCTTGGCGGCATACGGGATTACAGCAGGCAAGCGTGTGACATCGTATCCATCGTGTCAGGATGAGATGGAAAAACTGCAGCCATCGTCGGTGTATGTCGATGAAGCGGTAGTGGAAGATGATTTTCTCACCACCAGCCGAGGCCCTGGTACGTCGATTGCCTTTGCCCTGCGTTTGGTGGCCAAACTATGTGGAGCAGAAAAAGCGGCAGAGATCAGAGTCTCTATCGTCGCCTGATCCAGATCGACCTGACGGTGTTAATCGCTGAGCGTGACTGCTGTTCCGCTGACGCTGACCATCATCATGCTGCCATCCTTGCCGATGACTTCATAATCGATATCGATGCCGACGATGGCATTGGCGTTTAGTTCGGCGGCGCGTTGCTGCATTTCAGAAAAGGCGATTTCGCGGGCTTTGGCCAGTTCTTTTTCATAAGCGCCGGAGCGACCACCGATAATATCGCGGCATAAAAATGGCGAGTTGTCATTTTTTTGAGTCCATGAGTTTGGTAGCTATTGGCTAAGTGGTGGGATGTCGTATGATGCGGCTTATGCGATTGACACGAGAATTCAGAGATCAGTTTAGCCAACAGGAAATGCGTACGCACGGACGTAAAAATGGTTTTGTGACCACAGGTCAACAAGCCCGCATGTTGAAATGGTTGCCAAAAATCGGTTTGAGTAAAGATAAAACGCTGGCTGATGCGCAGCTGCCAGATGGTGCGCCCATTGTGATGGAAATTGGTTTTGGCAATGGTGATTTTCTGGTGCATTTGGCACAACTGCATCCGGACTGGCTGTTGCTAGGGGTGGAGATTTATTTGCCCGGAGTGGCCAAGGCGATGGGGCGATTGGAAGATGCAGGGTTGATTGAGCAATGTCGAATTACCCAATTACCAGCCCAGTTTGTCTTGACCCGTCAGGTGCAAGCCGGCCAACTCGATGGTGTGTTTATCAATCATCCCGATCCGTGGCCAAAGGCCAAACACCATAAACGTCGGATTATTCAAAAGGACTTTGCCGAACTGCTGGTGAGTCGTTTGAAACCGGGTGGTTTTATCAAGCTGGCATCGGATAAGGCGGACTTGGCTGAATGGATGCGTGATATTCTCGATATCACACCGGGTTTAAGCAATGTCGCAGGTGTGGGTGGTTTTATTGATCGTGATGCTGATCGCATTGAAACCAAGTTTGAGCAGCGCGGCAATAAAGCGGGTCGCATCAGTCAATTTTTACACTACATTAAGGATTAGCTGGATGGCGATTAAATCGACAATATATAAGGCTGAACTGCAGATCACCGACATGGATCGGCACTATTATCAGGATCATGCTCTGGTGATCGCGCGGCACCCGTCTGAAAATGCTGAACGCATGATGGTGCGTATATTGGCTTTTGCCCTGCATGGCAGTGAAATGTTGCAGTTCACCAGGGGTTTGAGCAGCGATGATGAGCCGGATTTGTGGCAAAAGAGTCTGAGTGATGAAATCGAAGTGTGGATTGATTTGGGGCAGCCGGATGAAAAACGCATTCGCAAAGCCTGTGGCCGTGCCCGGCAAGTGATTATTTATTTGTATCAGCAGCGTAGTAATGCTGTGTGGTGGCAGCAGCAGCGTAATAAGTTGATGCGCTTTGATAATCTCACGGTGGTAAGCCTCGATAGTGAGACGGTGGCTGGCCTTGCCGCAATGTCGCAGCGTGCCATGCGTCTGCAATGCACCATTCAGGATGGTTCAGTGTGGTTCGGTAATGGTGATGATCAGGCACTGGAATTTACAGCGGAAATTTTTAAACGGAGTCGATCATGAAATTTGAGCGATATTATATTTCGTCGGATATCAAAAAGAACCTGGCCAAGCTGGGCTTTAAACGTCCGACGGATATCCAGTTCAAAGCCATTCCCTCCATTTTGGATGGTGAGGATGTGCTGGCGATAGCGCAGACGGGTACGGGAAAAACAGCGGCGTTTGCTATTCCTGTGATCGATAAAATCCACCGCTTTAAAAGCAGCAAACGCTCTTACGGTATTAAATGTATTGTCATGGTGCCGACACGAGAACTGGCGGAGCAGATTGGCGAAGTGTTTAAAAGCCTCGCCAAACATACGCGGGTAAAAATATTTACGTTGTACGGCGGTGTGGAGCAGGATCGGCAAATCGCAAAGTTGCAGGATGGCATTGATGTCTTGATTGCCACACCCGGCCGCATGTTTGATTTGATCAATCAGCAAGAAATTCATCTCGATGGTGTATCGACATTGGTGCTCGATGAAGCCGATCACATGCTCGATCTGGGTTTTATCGAAGATATAAAATATATCAAAAAGATGCTCAAACGCAGGCATCAAACTTTATTTTTCTCTGCCACCATCAATGATGAAATCAAGAAACTGGCATATTCACAGGTTAAAAGTGCGGCGATTCGTATTCAGGTATCACCGCAAGATAAAGTATCCAAAAACATTAACCATACTGTGATGCATGTGGAAATGGATGATAAGCGCTTTTTTCTGGAGCGTTTTTTACAGGATCATCCGGATGGCAAGGTGATTGTGTTTGTGCGCACCAAGGTGCGGGCTGAACGGGTGGTCAAAGCCATGGCTCGTGTTGGCATTGAAAGCATGAGTATTCATAGTGATAAGGATCAGGCCGAACGATCCTTGGTCATGCAATCGTTCCGTGCTGGTGATGGCTCTGACGGCGGCGATGCGGCGCGGATTCTGGTGGCAACCGATGTGAGTGCGCGCGGCATCGATGTGCCGGATGTGGATTATGTGATCAATTATGATTTGCCGGAAAAGGTGGAGAACTACGTGCACCGCATTGGTCGCACTGGCCGTGGCGAGCGTAAGGGTGAAGCCGTTTCATTTTGCAGCAGTAGTGAAGCCGATTTACTCAAAGATATTCAAGCCTTTATTGCCCAGTCGGTTACGGTGAATCAGATTGGTAAAGCAGCCTATGCAGCAATCACCGCCCCGGCACAGTCGTTACAAGATTTGGTGGCGGATCATGAATCCTGGTTAAAGGGTAAACGAAAGAAATAAGCCTTAAGAAAAAATGCCCGGCTGCATGGAGGCAGCCGGGCATTGGCCAATCAGGAAGGGGGGAGCCTGATTGGTGGTGAGACGATAATTATTTATTCAGCGCCTGGTGATAGGCAATCATGCGATTAACATGATCTGGCACCAGCCATTCGGAGGCCATATTATCCATCAGTGATGATTCGCTCTGATGACTCATGACTGCGTTGATGGTGAAGCTATTGGCACGGGAAATTTGGGTGCCTGCAATAAAGGCCGTTACGATTGCGATAAACATAGCTGCATATTTCATATTATTCTCCTTGGCTGTTGCGTGTGTCAGCGTTTTGCCGTCCACATGGCGAATAATACTGGCTGAATCAAAGCAGAATGTGATGAACATCACGATTTGAAATATTGATGTGTTCTTGTTGCGCATCGGGTTGATGTGTGACGATGCATGGTGCGACTGTCATTATATATAATAGGCGAGTGCCCGGTTCTTGTGTTCCTGAGTGCTTATTGTCCCCGGCGATTGTTTAGCAGGGTTAAAAATAACCGAGTATGCGTTGTTTACTGTGTTGCTGTCGGGCTGCCATCTTCCTGCATACATAGTGTAATTACGGTGTTGAGTTGCTCATTATGATAGATGCGGGCATCAATGCGACCTTTGTGATCGAGGTACAATATAAGATAGTAAAACGCTGTTTTATGCTGATGTGGCGGTTTTATTGCCTTGAGTTTTGCCAATAGTTTTAAATCAATATCACCATTGCTGTCGGTGGCCAGATAGACTCCGAGCAGGCTTGGGTTTTGTCCTGTGTTGGTGGTGAGGGTGCTGGCCAAGGCTATTTTTTTGGTGACAGGCAAGCAGCCCTTCACTATGTTGCCGCTTCCTGTGAGTAAACCGTAACATGGGTTTGGCTTATGGGTAATGGCTTCATGAAGCAATTGTTGCATGCAATGGCGATGAATAAAAACGTCGGATGTTGGTGTTTTATGGGTTGGCATGGGGCGAAGAGTAAAAGCTTCGCAAGTGCAGTCAACGCGGACTGTGCTGTGATATGAATCACTGCGATTCAGGCGGTTGGCGAAAGAGTTGGCGTTTAAGAATTGAAATGTTGAAGTATTGATATTGAAGCAATCGAAACAATTGAAGACGATAGCGTGCAGGACTGTTGCTTTGTATAAACTATAACGGAGGTGGATGGGTTGAAATGAAAAAATTACCGATGATATCAACGACCGCTTCCAATGACGTATTTCGTTTTATGTTGAGTCGTAAACAATTGATAATGTGTGCTGTGGCTGTGTTTGCCATGCTTGGCATTGCCGCATGGGGCAGCGTTGGTGTGGTGCAGATGAGTCAGCTTGCATTGGCCTTGAAACAAAGTGAATCAGCCTTGCAACATGCCAAGGCTGCTAGCCAGAACCAACTCGAAGCGCTGCAGAATCAACTGCATGCCGAGCAGGATAAACAGGCTGTTTATGCCCGCGCACTCGGTACGGTTCAGGCTCGAATGGCGCGTTTGGATGCTTTGGGCTCTCGCTTGGTGGATGTGGCGGCGCTGGATAAATCAGAATTTGATTTTGCGCTTGAGCCAGCCTTGGGTGGGCCGCGTTTGAAACAGACTGAAATATTTGTTGCCCCTATTCGTTTGCATGATGATTTGAATAATATGGATGCCCATCTCAATCAGCTCGATGCGCAGTTGGTTGCGATTGATTATATGTTGGAAAAACGGCATGCCGCAGAGGATGCCAAGCCCCATGCCTGGCCGACTGAAGGTGGGTGGATCAGTTCACGTTTTGGTCGCCGTATTGATCCATTCAATGGCCGTCCGGCTCAGCATTATGGTGTAGATATTGCCAATCGATCCGGTGCACCGGTGTTGTCGACCAGTCACGGCGTGGTCACCTTTGCCGGCAAAATGGTTGATTTCGGTTATGTTGTCGATATCGAACACGGTTATGGTTACAAGACACGTTACGCTCACATGGGCGATGTGGCTGTCCATATCGGTGATGTGGTGAAGGGCAACCAGTTGCTCGGCCATATCGGTTCGACCGGCCGTTCAACCGGCCCCCATTTGCATTATGAAGTGCGTCGGTTTGGTCAATTGATCAACCCGCAATCCTTTTTACCACGCGGTTAACCCCCGCCTTCTCAAAAAATTTGCTGCATTCCTGCCATTGCGTAGCATGGCTGCATGATGAAGATACCTGTCGCTATTCTCGGAGCTACCGGCTACACCGGTGCTGAACTGATTCGTTTGATTGACGCTCACCCTGTATTTGAGCTGGCGCATCTTGGAGCTCATTCGCAAGCCGGTAAGCTGGCCGGAGATGTGTTGCCCGGTTGCGCTGGTGCGGTAGCTGAAATGAAACTGGCAGAGGCCGATGCTGTGCTGCCTGAATCGGTGGCGTTGGTATTTACAGCTTTGCCACATGGAGCGGCGGCGACAAGTGTCAAAAAAGCCTTGGATGCAGGCAAGAAAGTGGTCGATTTATCGGCTGATTTCCGGCATCAATCGCATGCTACTTATCGGGCTGCTTATCAAGCTGAACATCCTCATCCGGAACTGTTTTCCGAGGCGGTTTATGGATTGACTGAATTTGCCCGCGATAAGATTGCATCTGCGCGTCTGGTGGCCAATCCGGGTTGTTACCCCACCTCGACGCTATTGCCGTTGCTGCCGCTGTTGCAGGCAGGCTTGGTGGATTGCTCTGCTGTTATTATCGATTCCAAGTCCGGTGCTTCGGGTGCGGGCAGGAGTGCCAGTGTTGATTTGTTGTATTGTGAACTCAATGAGTCGGTAAAAGCCTATGGCTTGCCACGTCATCGGCATGCTTGGGAAATGGAAGAATGGGCTCTGGGCTTTGGTGGAGAATCGATTCATGTGCGTTTTGTGCCGCACATCCTGCCGATGAACAGAGGCATGTTGAGCACCTTGCATTTGAGCGGGGAAAACACGGCCAGCTGGCATGCAATCTTGCAGGAACGCTACGCCGATGAAGCTTTTGTGCGGGTGTTGCCGGCGGGTAGATTGCCATCGGTGGCAGGCGTGGCTGGCAGCAACCGTTGTGATATTGGTTTGGCAGTATTGGATGACCATGAAGCTGTATTGGTCAGTTGCATCGATAATTTGCTTAAGGGCGCTTCGGGTCAGGCCATACAGAATGCCAATGTGATGTTTGATCTGGATGAGGGTTCTGGTCTGTGCGTGCATGCCTTGTGGCCTTGATTGGTTCGATCCGATTGATTCGGTTGATTCAGCGTGATTTGATGAGCGTGATCAGATGCGCGTGATCAGATGCGCGTGATCAGATGAACTTGCTTCGGTTATGTTTTAGTCCTGTGCGCATTCGTCTGGGGCGTGATTCAGAGAGCAGTAAACACATCATCTTTCGCTTGTGGATGTTGCTGTTGTTGATGCTGGCTGTGATATTCGCTGCTGCAGTCGCCGGTTCGATTTTAATGCCACCACCCCATAGCGCACAACACAAACAATACATCGCCCAGCTTCAATATGAGCAACGTAATCTCACCCATAAACTATCTGAAACGGAAGCAATGCTGGCGCTACGTGATGCGCAGATTGAAAGCATGCAAGCCGAATCGCTGCGTAATACACATGCTATGCGTGCCATGCATAAACGTCTGGCGATGTTTGATGATGTCTTGGCGGCACGTAAAGTCAGTGGTTGGCATATCCTGCATGCGATGGCGGAATGGCTGGATGATCATACGATTGCCTACAGTCTGGTGGTGGTGAAAGGTGAAAACTATCCACGCTGGGCGAAGGGGCATATCAGTTTTTCAGTGCTTGATTCGAATGGCACGTTGATTGGGCTGGATAATAAAGCGGGCAAACGCTCGTTACAGTTTGATGTGACAACACACAAATTTTTTGAAGGTCAGATTGCGTGGACAAAAAACTGGCGTGCCAAGATGTTGATGATTTCATTGTTTGATAAACGTGGTAAAAATAATCAGCAGATTGAAATCCCGATTGTAAATAAATATAAGTTATCCACGCATGAAGTGGAACACAGGGCATTGAAATACAGCCCGCGTATATCTGATGCCGCACAGCAGCAGTAAGAGAGAGGGAACCCATGATTAAATCATATTTGCATTGGCAGCCGGAGATTGCTGAATCGGCTTTTATTGCTGAATCGGCTGATGTGATCGGGCGCGTGTCGATTGGAGCGGATTCGAGTGTGTGGTATCAAAGTGTCTTGCGCGGTGATGTGCATGATATCGTGATTGGCGAGCGTTCAAATATTCAGGATTTGAGCATAGTGCATACCAGTGGTGGCATTAGCCCCTGTGTGGTGGGTAATGATGTGACAGTTGGCCATCGTGTGATTTTGCATGGCTGTGAAATTCAGGATGCATGTTTGGTGGGTATGGGTTCGATTATTATGGATCAGGCGGTGCTGGAATCAGGCTGTTTACTGGCTGCTGGTTCTTTGGTGACAGAGCGCAAGGTATTGTCTGGTGGATATTTGTATGCCGGTTCACCGGCCAAGGAAATTCGGCCATTAAAGGATGAGGAAAAAGCATTTTTGCAACGCTCAGCCAGTCATTATGTCGAAGTTGCAGGCAACCATAAATGAAACAGGTGACAGAGCAGCAGCGTTTTGCCGCCATTGATATTGGTTCAAATACATTTCGTATGATGATTGCCGAGCCTGCGGCAGCAGATGCCGCTTATCCCTGGCGGATTATCCATTACACCCATAATATTATTCGTTTGGGTGAAGGGCTGCATCATAGTGGTCGTTTATCAGCAGCGGCGATGCTGCGTGCTCTGTCGGCATTTCAAGATTATGCGCGGCTGTTGAGCGATTTTCATGTCGAGCCGGATCATGTGTTAGCGGTTGCAACGGCGGCCATGCGAGAAGCGGAAAATGGCGATTCTTTTCGGCAGCAGGTGTTTGAGCAGAGCGCTATTTCTATCTGCATCATCGATGGTGAAAGCGAAGCTGAGATGTCGTTGGCCGGTTCATCTGCGGTGCTCAAGCCTGAGACGCAGGCTGATATGTTGTTGTTTGATATCGGTGGCGCGAGTACAGAATTTATTCGTGCGACGGCTGGCATGGCAACAGATGCGATGAGCAGGAAAATGGGCGTGGTGCGCTTGGTGGATGCGCATTTGCATTCTGATCCAACATCATCTGCCGATTATGCCGCCATGCTTGCTACAGCCGATGTTCATCTGGCCGAGGTGGAAGCCTTTTGGGCGGATGCTCAGATTCCAGCCGTATTGGTGGGCACAGCCGGCACAGTCACCACGCTGGCTGCGACGGCACTTGATCTGTGTCCTTATGATGCAGATAAGATTAACAATTACAGTATGAGTTGGTCTGAATTTGAAGACTTGCGTGATCGTTTATTGGCCATGAATCAAATCGAGCGTCAAGCTATTCGCAGCATCGAATCAGGTCGGGCTGATTTGATTGTGGCCGGCCTTGCGATTATCGAGGCAGTGATGCGGCGCTGGCACTATGATCAGCTGACGATTGTTGATGCGGGTCTGCTTGAAGGAGCCTGGTTGCATATTGTGGGTCATTCAGCGGGAGATAATTCATAGATGAATCGTAATTATTCTGCAGGCTGGTAGTTGCTTGGTTAATGCCTCGGAGGTGCGACCCAAGGTGAATGCTGCTTGCAGCAGAGAGAGCACCCTGGGGTGTCAGTCGCGCTAAAGTCGCAAAAAAGCGCAGCTGAAGCAGCACCCCCCAAGGCGTGCTGAATAGTTGCGATCAACCGATCATTTTCAAGCGGCTTAGAGCGAATGCTCCGGCAACAGGCTGCGCACAAAATCTTCAGCATCAAAGGGCATCAAATCTTCCAGAGCTTCGCCAACGCCGACATAACGAATCGGTAAGCCGAAACTGTGCGAGAGTTGCAATACAATGCCACCCTTGCCCGAACCATCGAGTTTGGTGACGATCAATCCTGTGGTGCCTGCCACTTCACGAAATTTTTCAACCTGTACAACGGCATTCTGGCCGGTGCCGCCATCGACCACTTGCCATACTTCATGCGGTGCATCGGGGCAGGCTTTGTTGATCACGCGCCGCACCTTGGCCAGTTCATCCATCAGACCACGATCGGTTTGCACCCGTCCGGCCGTATCGATAATGATCACATCGTAAGCTTTGGCCAAACCACGCTGTACGGTATCATAAGCCACCGATGCCGGATCTGCACCATCATGCTGACGCACCATATCAGCACCTGCGCGTTCGACCCACACTGCCAGTTGATCGACAGCTGCAGCACGGAATGTATCGCCCGCACCCACCAGTACCGACTTCCCCTGTTGCACAAACAGCGTTGCCAGCTTGCCGATGGTGGTGGTTTTGCCCGTACCATTGACACCGACCACCAACAATACGAAGGGTTTTTGTGCATCTATCTGAACCGCTTTGCTGTCTGGAATCATGGCCAGCATCGAGGCTTGCAATGCTTCGATTGAACTACCACGCCGTTTGCGTGCCTGTTGCACCAATGAGCCAGATAACTCACCGCCGCAATCGGCCATGATCAATCCATCTTCGATATCCAGCCACTCTTCTTCGGATAATGCATCGACTGAACCACCGGGCATCAATTGGGCGAGGCTATCGCGACTACGCGCCAAACCCTGTTTTAATCTGGAAAAAAATGAGCTCATGATCGACTCCCTGAGAATGATAAGCGGAATGGGGCTAGGCTAACATGTTGATCTGGCTGTGGGCATGAATTGTGGAAGATGCGACCGATCCATGCTTGGCGTTGCGATTGGCATCGCGATCGGGGCTGCTCTGCTTCAAAGGCCGTTTGTTCAAAGGTGAGCGGCCTTAAACTGTCCAAATCATCCAAATCGCTTGAACTGTCCGATTGTGGTGATTAAGCTTGGCGGTACGGATATGTACTGGGGATTTAACGATGCGATATATTACAACCGGTAAAGCCGCCGCTCTGTGTGGTGTGGGTATCAATAGCATAAAACGCTGGATTCAAAAAGGTGAATTGCAGTGTGTGATTACCCCCGGTGGGCATTGGCGCATCGCTGAAGATGAGTTTCAGCAATTTCTGGACAGGCTTCAGTCGAAACAGATTCAGCCGAAACAGATTAAGCCCAAGCCGCTTGAGCCTCCACAGGCTGCGAAGCAGGTCTATAAAGTGCTGCTGATTGAGGATGATCATGCTTTGAGCGATTTGATTGAAGCGGCTTTTCATCTGGCGGAGTTTGATACGGTGTTTGATAGCGCTGGTGATGGTTATGCCGGTTTGATGAAGATTGGAGCCATGCAGCCGGATCTGCTTATCCTGGATATTATGTTGCCGGAGATTAATGGGCTGGAGCTGATCCAGCGTATTCGCACCTCGAATATCTGTCCGGCAATCCGCATTGTGGTGATTACGGGGGCGGCTGATCGCAGGCCAGTAAAGCGGGCGCTGGATAAGGCGAGCCCTGATGCGGTATTTCACAAGCCGTTTGCAACCGAAGCGCTGCTTGCAACAGTGCATGAACTGTTGCACGAAAAACAGCAGCTAGCAGGGAGTCTGGCATGATGGTGTTGAATACCTCGGCGCAACGAACGCTATTGCTGGTAGATGATGATCCGCTGTTAACTGAATTGTTTGGTGAAATACTGGGTGAATTATATGCGATCAAAACGGCGGATAGTGTTGTTGCAGCCCAGCATGTAATAGAGCGCGATCGCATTGATATGGTGATCAGTGATTATCATCTGGGCTTGCAGGATGGCGATGATCTGTTGGCATGGATTCTGTTGACCAAGCCAACATTGGCAGAACATTTTATTTTGCTGACCGGGGATGACAGCGCTAATTTGAATGCCTTAAAAGGCATGGTGACGGTGCTCTATAAACCGGTTCAGATTGCAGTGCTGCTGGATACCATTGAACAGATGTTTCAGCCCGATAAGGAGGTGTCATGATGGCGCGTTGGCAACATGATTCGGTTTTACACATGCCCAGCCCCGAGGATGACAATACGACGGTTGGCCGGGAGGTGCCTCGGGCGGTTGTGTTGGGGCAGATTGGCAAGGCCAGCATGAATATTTTTGATGCAGCTTATTGCATGGTGGCTTATCTTGAACATGACGAAAAACATTTTATTGCGCTGGGTTTTGAAGATGGTGTTGAATCTGAGATAGCGCATTTACCGGAAGGCATTGGTTTGCTCGGGCAGTTGTGGGAAGAAGGCCAGGGAACAATCCGGCTCGATAATATTGCCAAACACCGGAAATCCAGTGGCTGCCCGCATGGTCACCCGATGCTGGAAGCTTTTTTGGGTACTCAGATTTGCTTTGATCAGCAGGTGTTGGGGGTGATTTATTTATCCAAAGCGCCCGGTGGCGGGTCGTTTTCTGCTACTGATGCAACAACGCTGGAAGTGCTGGCTTCGGCCTGTGCGGTTGAGCTCTCCAATGCCCATATATTTGAACAGCTAAAAGATGCTTATGATGATCTGGAAACACGTACCGGTGAATTGAACAAAGCCAATGTGCAGCTGAGAAAGCATGAGCATGAGTTGGAAACAAGCGGACAGGCACTCGATCGGGCCAATAAACAATTGAAATTACATGCCATTGATCTGGAGCTGTTGAATGATGAGCTGGTATTGGCAAATCGGGCCAAAGATCAATTTCTGGCCAATACCAGCCATGAGCTGCGCACACCATTGAATGCCATTATTGGCTTCTCGGATTTATTGTCGGATAAACGACTCGGTGAGCTGAACAGCAAACAACAACGCTATGTGGGGCATATCAGCAGCAGCGGCAAACGTTTGCTGGGCATCATCAATGCCTTGCTGGACATCAGTAAAATTGAATCGGGCATGATGGAGATTGATGAATCGGTATTCAGTCCGGCTGATATCAGTCAGCAACTGATGTCGGAGCTTAAACCGTTGGCTGATCATAAAGACATTGAATTTGTGCTTGGCGAAAATATAGATGCAGGCCTTTGTATTCAATCGGATAAAGATAAAGTGCATCAGATATTGATTAACCTGCTGGGTAACGCGATTAAATTTACGCCGGAAAAAGGCCGGGTGGAGCTGCTGTTATCTGTTTCACAGGCTGAGCGTCCGGGGGATGAATGCAGGCTTTGTTGCCGCATCAGCGATAATGGCATTGGTATTGCAATCGAAGATCAGGAACGGGTGTTTATGCCATTCATTCAAGCCAGTGGTGGCATAGCGCGGTCGCATGAGGGTACAGGGCTGGGGCTCTCCTTGTCCAAACACATGGTTGAATTGTTGGGTGGTGATATCCGGGTGGAAAGCCAGCCAGATCAAGGCAGTACCTTTTTTATCTCTCTACCCGTTGCAGTGAGTTATATTGAATCGGATGTTGTCAAAGACATGCATGCACCGACTGCTGTGGTACAGAATGCTGTATTGGCAGATATTGAAGAGGCGATGCCCGATGATGTGCCTCGCCCTGTGATTATGATTGTCGATGAAGATGGCGCTCGCGCCGATGCAGTACGGCATATTTTTGCCGGTGAAGGTTATCAGGTGATCTGCACCGGTTTGAGTGAGGTGAACCAGGTGGCTGCGAGTGCTAATCTGTTTCTCATTATTTTGGGTGTGCCGGATAATAGCGAAGGGATTTATGCGCGTTTGCAGACGTTAAAACGCTTCGATGCGATCAATAAAATTCCGACAATTCTACTTGCCGGTGATGCCGCAGAACCACGTTTTACAACCGGTGGTATGATAGGCCAGATCAAAGATAGTCTGGATCGTTATGACTTGCTTGAAATGGTTTCCCATTATGGCATGCATATTCCGAAACCGCCTTCGGCACCAACCGTGTTGGTTGTTGATGATGATCTGTCCGTACGTGAGTATTTAAAAGAAACACTGGTGGCTGAAGGTTATCATGTGCTACTGGCTGGCAATGGTGTGGATGGGGTGTGCATTGCGATCGAGCGGGATCCTGATCTGATTATTCTGGATCTGATGATGCCGGGTACGACTGGCTTTGAAGTGGTTAACCGATTAAGGGAGCATCCTTCTGCCTGTGATATCCCCGTGGTGATTTTTACAGCCAAGGATCTATCGCGCACCGAAGCGCTTATGCTCGGGCAAGATGTGGAGCGGATTTTAGTGAAGGGTGTCAGCAATCGACAAGATGTGCTGCATCAATTGCATAAGCTGGAGCTGCTGTATCCGGTTCGTGCCAAATTGATGGATACCAAGCTGGACTGTTTTAATTTCCGTTATATGCAGCGCCGACTTGATCATGAAGTGGCACGGTCGATTCGATATGGCCATTGTTTTTCATTGATTGCATGGGAAATGGATGGTTTTGATCAATATTGTAAAAAATATGGCAGGCGTTGGGGTGTTGCGGCATTGAAGTCCTCAGTGGCTATTTTGCATAGTATTATTCGTAAGGGTGATGTGCTTTCGCGTATGGATGATGATCGACTGATGCTGCTGGTGCCCGGTTTATCGATGCGCGAAAGTTATTGTGTGGCTGAAAAAATTCGTTTGCGTATCAGTCATCAGCGTTTGCCCTTGCCGAACAATGCAAAGGCTAAACTTACGGTTTCAATCGGCGCTGTTGGCTCGAATGAAAGTCAGGATAGTCATGCTTTGATGGAAAGCGTGAAAAGTCGGGTGCAGATAGCTGTTTCTGAAGGTGGCAATCGCATTGTCATGGAGGATTAAATGGGGCAAGCGAATATACTTATCGTGGATGATAATCCGCTGAATCTGGAGCTGGCGGGTGATTTGCTGGAGATGGAATCGTTTTGTGTGAGTAAGGCGGATGATGGGGCAATGGCGCTGGCTGAGGCATTCAGGAATCCGCCTGATTTGATTCTCATGGATATGCGTATGCCGGGCATGAGTGGCTTGGAGACCTTGCTGGAATTAAGGCAGTCGGATGTAACGCGTGATATTCCTGTGGTGGTGTTGACTGCTTCAGTCATGGCTGGTGAGCAAGAGCGATTGCTGCAAGCTGGTTTTGACGGTTTTATGCAAAAGCCGATATCGATCATATCCTTTGCCGATGAGGTGCGCTCCTATTTAAAGGCGTGAGTAAAAGCTGACTTTTTTAACAGCTTGTTATATACTGCTTTAAATGCACGACAGATGTTTTTGACCGGACGAAGGAGTTCGTATGGTGAAACAGCAGAATAAGCTAAACAAGAGCAGGAACAAACAGAGCAAATGCGAGCCAGTCACCGATGTCGTGATTGTAAACGGCATACGCACGCCTTTGGCCAAAGCCTCGGGTGCTTTTGATGCACTCAGCGCCGTAGACCTGGGCGCGATGGCGGTGCGTGAAGTGTTGGCGGGCTCAGTGGTGCAGGCCAATGATGTGGATCAGATCATCATTGGCAATGTCATTCAACCGGCTGAAGCACCCAATATTGCGCGTGTGATTGCGCTCACAGCAGGCCTGCCGCGCCCGATTCCAGCCCATACTGTGCATCGCAATTGTGCATCCGGCATGCAGGCGATTACCGATGCAGCGGAAAAGATTCAGCTCGGCAGAGCCGATGTGGTCTTGGCTGGCGGAGTCGAATCGATGACGCATGCGCCGTTGCTGTTTCATGATCGTTTTCGTGCCGCCATGGCCAAGCTGCCACGCGCGCGCAGTTGGCAGCAAAAGATCCCTGTGCTGCGTGACATCATCAAAGCGCCATGGAAGCCGCGCATTGCCTTGCTCGAAGGCTTGACTGACCCAACCGTTGGCATGGGTATGGGGCAAACAGCGGAAGTGCTGGCACGCGAATTTTCCATTTCACGCCAAGAGCAAGATGAATTTGCCTTGCAGAGCCATCAACGTGCTGCAGCAGCCTGGGATGAAGGCTGGTTTGATGATGAAGTGATGCATGTCTTTGCACCGCCCTCCTTTGCCGACATACACCGTGATGAAGGCATTCGAGCCAAGCAATCGATGCAGGCTTTGACCAAACTTAAACCTGCTTTTGATCGCCCTCTGGGTACGGTAACAGCCGGTAACAGTTCACAAATCACCGATGGTGCGGCGATGTTGATTTTGGCCAGCAGGGCTAAAGCCGAGGCCGAAGGCTGGCCGATTCTGGGTTATTTACATGACTGGGCTTATGCCGGCTGTGATCCAGAACGCATGGGCATGGGTCCGGTATTTGCATCACAACAACTATTGGCGGCGAACAGCTTGACGATGGCCGATATGGATCGGGTGGAAATCAATGAAGCCTTTGTGGCTCAGGTGTTGGCCTGTACCGAGGCTATGGGCAGCAAAAGCTTTGCTGAAAAACGCGGTTGGACGCATGCCATCGGCGCACCAGATATGGATAAGCTGAATGTGCATGGTGGTGCGATTGCCATGGGGCATCCGGTCGGCATGACTGGCGCACGGCTGGTATTAACATTATTGCGACAACTGCGTGACGATACCGGCGGCGGTTTGGGGCTGGCTGCTTTATGCATTGGTGGCGGCCAGGGTGGTGCAGTGCTGGTGGGTAGTGCACCGGCTGGAGGCACACTATGAATGACGAGACGAATCTTTCAACGCATGTCGTAACACTGATCCGAGACAAGAACCAAGCTGTACTGCGCTTTGAACGTACGGATAAATCGGTCAATGTGCTCGATGAGATATGCCTTACTCAGATAGAAGCCTGCCTCGATGATTTAGAGGCTGATCCGCCGCATGTGTTGTGTTTGGAGAGTGGGATGCCCGGTTGCTTTATTGCCGGTGCCGATCTGGATTTGATTGCTGCGGTGAAGGATGCCGATGCAGCGACTAAACTGGCTGAACGCGGTCAGGCATTGTGCCGACGTATCGAAGTGCTGGCCTCGATTTCGATTGCTTGGGTGCATGGTGCTTGCATGGGTGGGGGGCTGGAGGTGGCGCTGGCCTGCGATTATATTGTTGCGGTTGATGATAAAAAAACAGTCTTGGCCTTGCCTGAAATAAAAATCGGTATTCATCCCGGTTTTGGTGGCTGTGTGCGTTTACCCAAACGTGTGGGTTGGATGAAAGCGGTAGAAATGATTTTAAGTGGACAATCGCTTGATGCCAAACGCGCCAAACGAATTGGTTTGGCGGCCTTGTGCAGCAAGCCTGAGCAACGCGATGCCGCGATCAGTTATTTGGCAGATAAGGGTAAGCTGCAAAAGCGGCCATTTTCGCCATGGTGGTTAAAGCTGTGGCCAGCCCGCGCACTGTTTTTTCAACAGGTGGAAAAGAAAACCTATGCCCGGCTACACGGGCTGGATGTGGCATCGGCTTATCCGGCGATCCCTGCCGTGATTGCTTTGTTCAAGGCGATTATTGTGATGCCGGATGGTTTGGCACTGCAGCGTGAAGCCCAATCTCTGGGGCGGTTGGCTGTGACACCGAGCTGTAAAAACCTGATTCGTGTGTTTCATCTGGGCGAAATATTGAAAAAACAGGCTGCGGTCAAACAGGGACGTGAAGCGGTGGCCGGATTCAACAAAACAGCGGTTTACGGTGCGGGTGTGATGGGTGGCGGTATTGCCTGGGTGGCGGCGAAAACCATGGCGGTTGATTTGCATGAACTGGCCCCCGATGCCTTGGGTCGCGGCATGAAAGGCATTACCCGTTTGGCTAGCCGACGTGGCAACGTCGATCAAGCACGTTTGCAGCGCATTCGGCCGGTACTCGATGGCAGTGGCTTGAATGAAGCCGATGTAGTGATTGAAGCGGTGCTGGAAGATATAAAAGTGAAACGGAAACTGTGGGGGGTAGTTGGCAAATCAGTATCGAAAGATGCGTTATTATTATCCAATACATCCTCCTTATCGATTTCCGACATGCAGCATCGGCGTGCCAATGCCGGACGGATAGCAGGGTTGCATTTTTTTAATCCGGCTCCGAAAATGCCTTTGGTGGAAGTGATTGCAGGCGAAAAAACAAGCGCTGAAACACTGCATAAAACCTGCGCGCTGGCGGTATCCTGGGGCAAGTTCCCGATTATTGTCGCAGATACCCCCGGCTTTTTAATCAACCGTTGTTTGATGCCGTTCATGGTGGCTGCGTTGAAACTGGCAGAAGCCGGGCAAAAACCTGCCCATATTGATGGTGCTTTAAAACATTTTGGTATGCCGATGGGAGCCATTGAACTGGCTGATCGGGTTGGCCTCGATATTTGTCATCATGTTGGCAATCATCTGGCTGAAAGTTTTGGTTCGGGTTTTGCTATGCCGGACTGGTTTGATCGTATGGTCGACGATGGTTTGCTGGGTGAAAAATCAGCGCGGGGTTTTTTCTTGTATGATAAAGGCAAACAAGGTGAGCTAAATCCCGGCCTGGCAAAATATTTAGCCTCAGCCAAGACCAGCGAACATGAATTTGATGCGAATATGGGCACAGATAAAGCGGTCATGTCTACGGCGGCTATTATTGATGCCTGTTTGGTTCCAATGTTGCTGGAGGCCTTGCGCTGTCTGGCCGATAAGGTGGTGGAAGATCCGCAACATCTCGATGCTGCATTTGTTTATGGCATCGGCTTTCCACCCTTTCGGGGTGGTTTGTTACGTTATTTTGCCACCTTTAACGATGCGGAATTAACACAGAAAATAGAAAGACTGGCTTTTACCGTACCTGAGAATCTGGAGGTGTTGCATGCGTTCCGAGCATAATGATCCCTGTCCGGGTTTACAGCAGGTCGAACAAGCCGCTTGTTTATCCGATTTATTATTATCTGCCCCCTCTGAGTGGCTCGATAAACCATTGTTACGCAGCCGACAGGCCGATGGCAGCTGGGTATCATGCTCACGCATTCGGGTGCAGCAGTCGGTGTTGCGTTTGGCAGCCTGGTTGGAGTCGCAAGGCATCAAGCCGGGTGACCGGGTGGGTATCCTGGGGCACAATTGCCCTGAATGGTTTATTGCCGATTTTGCAATTTTGCGTTTGGGCGCTGTGACTGTGCCAGCCTATTTCACCGATCCGCCGGAAGCGGTGCAATATGTGTTCGATGATGCCGGTGTATCACTGGTATTGGTTGAAGAAGGTGATCAGCTGCATAAACTCGAACGTATTGCCCCCTCTATTGAACAAACTGCAGATGAGCTCAGCGCTGACTATAAGCGATTAGCATTTCATGGAGATCATAGCATCAGCAGTATTATTGAGGATGCCCAATGGGATCATTGTTTGCAGGCGACAAGCCCAGCTCGTGATGATTTGGCCACGCTCATTTATACATCCGGCACCACCGCTCACCCCAAGGGCGTGATGCTCACCCACCAGAATATGCTCGCCGATGTGGCCGCAGGGCTCGGTGGTGTTGCGGTATTTCCCGATGATTTATTTCTCTCCTTTCTGCCCACATCGCATGCCTTTGAACGCATGGTGGGTCACTTTCTACCGACTGCTAGCGGTGCTGAAATCGCTTATGCGGAAGATGTGACCACCTTGCTGCGTGATATGCCGGAAGTGCAACCAAGCATCATGGTATCTGTGCCGCGTTTGTACGAAAAGATTTATGCCGGTGTGCAAGCCAAGTTGGCGGCAGAGCCTGCGATCAAACAGAAGCTCTTTGCTCTGGCGCAATCGCTGGGTATGCAGCGCTTTGAACTCAAGCAGCAGGGGCAAGATCTATCGGGTGTGAAAGCGGTACTTTGGGGGCTGCTGGATAAAATCGTCAATGCCAAATTAAGAGCCAAGATGGGCGGGCATATTCGTGTGTTTATTTCCGGTGGTGCGGCGTTGCATCCGGATATTGCGCGTTTTCTGCTGGCCGCCGATCTTACCGTATTGCCCGGTTATGGGCTGACCGAGACATCACCTGTACTCAGTGTGAATGTGGCGACGCGCATCAAACCTGCATCGGTTGGTCCTGCTTTGCCCGGCGTGGAACTCAAGCTGGCAGATGATGGCGAGCTGTTGGTGAAAGGGCCGATGGTGATGCAGGGCTATTGGAACAAGCCGGAAGCCACTGCCGCAGTTATGGATGCGGAGGGTTGGCTGCATACCGGCGATAAAGTCGAAATCGATGCCGATGGCTATATCACTATTGTGGATCGCAAAAAGGAAATCATGGTGCTCTCCAACGGCGAAAATGTACCGCCAGCGGTGATTGAGCAGCATCTCAATCAAGATCCATGTTTTTTGCAGACGATGGTCATTGCCCATGATCGACCTTATGTAAGCGCACTGATTGTGCCCGATAGCGCGGCCTTGGAAAGCGTATGGCAACGTGACAACAAACAGCCCTTGCCGGATAACTGGCGCGATAATCCAGCCGTTTCAGTATGGGTAAAACAACGTATGCAGCATGATGAACATGATTTATCCAGCTTTATGCAGGTGAAACACTTTGCTTTCGTGGATGCGGAATGGACACAGGCTGATGGTTTATTAACACCGACGCTGAAATTGAAACGCCGCAACATCACCGCAGCCCACAGCGCGCTCATTGAATCGATGTATGCCGACTTCGATGTCGGTTTGGATGCTGATCCAGACACGAATTGACAGTGGACAAAGTATAAACCACAAGGTCTGCTTGGCCGTATGATCAATGATACATCGAAGCCACTCAGCCACGAATGGTTGGGGCGGCAGACATACGAACCGCTCTGGCAGCAGCTACAACAGCGTGCTGCCGCCGTGGTGAACGGCATCAGCACAGAAATTATTTTCAGTTGCGAACATGAAGCGGTCTATACCACCGGCAAACGTGGTATTGATAATCGTTTGGGTGCAAGTTTACCTGCGCCGGTGATCCACTCGGATCGCGGTGGCGAGATGACCTTTCACGGCCCCGGCCAACTCATGCTTTATCCCATTGTGCATTTGCGTGCCCGTAAAATAGGTGTGAAAACTTATGTGCACCGACTCGAACAATCCTGCATCGGGCTGTTGCAAGGGATCGGAGTACAAGCCCATCGGCGTTGCGGGTTTCCCGGTGTATGGACTGAGCAGGGTAAAATCGCAGCACTCGGTGTACGTGTCACACATGGTGTGGCCTATCACGGCATGGCGTTGAATGTCGATGTCGATCCGGCCTGGTTTGCAGCCATCAATCCCTGTGGCCTTAACTCCGGCATTATCAGCTTGTCCCAGTTCACCGACAAGACATTCGCCCTCGATAAACTGGCAGATCGTTGGCAACAGCGGTTTCGTGATTCACTCCGAGCCGCAGTATGAGCAGGCTGTCGCCCAGACTCTTGAATAACAGGTTCAAAAAACGTTCACCGCAGAGTACGCAGGGTTACGCAGAGGAAAGACAAAATCTAAACATGGATTTCTTTGCGCTCCGAAACGGTAGTGTGTCGATTTTGTTGTGTTCATGAGCAGTTGGCAACTTGTCAGTGCGGAGGTTGTGATTAAACGCTCAGGTTCGTGTAGCTTATTCATTCAGTGCGATTCAATGAGGTGATTATGGGATCAGATGTTACTGACAAAACACAGTCAGGCGAACCATTTGTTGATGATGAGCGACTGTTCCAAACGATAGTTGAAAATATCTCGTCAGCCGTATTCATTTTTCAGGGTGAGGTGATGCGTTACGTCAATGCGGCTGCGTTATCCATCAGCGGTTACTCAAGAGATGAACTGCTGGCCATGCCTTTCTGGGCGATCATCCACGCAGATTTTCAGGATATGGTCAAACAACGTGGTCGCTCACGCCAGGCTGGTGACGGTATTCCTGCCAGTTATGAACTAAAAATAGTTCGCAAGGATGGTGAAGTCTGCTGGGTGAATTTCCGCGCCAGCATGATTGAGATAGGTGGCAAACCGGCGGTGCTGGGTTTGGCCGAGGACATTACCGAGCGTAAACAGACAGAAGATGATTTTCAGCAGGTGCGAATCGTTTTTGAGCGACTGGCTGACTATAATGCCATGACAGCCTGTCTTTCGGCTGACGAAATCATACAAAATAGCCTGGCATTTTTGAGCGAGACTTTTGCTCCTCATGAGGGTTCGGTTGCGCTTATCGAGGCAGATAAGAAAACCTTTTGCCTAAAAGCATCTTCGCATCGCAAACAGTTAGGGCTTGATCGAGGCGTTTCGATTCCTTTTGCCGGGACTGTGCTTGCAGAAGTGATTCAAACACAACAGCCACGCTATCGCGCGGATATTGAAGTCGAGCACTCGATGTATGCGGTTGACAAGCAGTTGTTGAAAAATGGTTTTCGTTGCGACTTTCTTGTCCCCCTCTGGGTGGAAAATCAATGTTTGGGGACGTTAAACATGGCACGCAGTGAAATAGATGCGTTTTCCAAACACGAACGCAAACTCATTGTGTTGATCGCACCCCGTTTAGCGCAGGCATTGCACAATGCATCGCTTTTTCATGCTTTGCGCGATAGCAGAGCCAGGCTGGCCGAAGCTCAGCGTATTGCTCACACGGGAAATTGGGAGTTTGATGTCACTCAGGACACAGGTCTATACTCTGATGAAACCTGCCGTATATTTGGGGTTACAGCAGATCATGGGCAAACATTTAAATCCTTTTTCAGGCTTGTGCACCCAGATGACAGGTGGTTGGTGAAGCAGGCCAACCAAAAAGCCATTGAAACCGGTTGTTTTTCCAATGTCCAATACCGCATTATTCGCCCGGATGGCAGCGTGCGTTTTGTCCAGGCCAGCGGTGAAGGGTATAGGGACAAATCCGGTAAACCATGTCGAATATTTGGCATCATTCAGGACATCACCGAGCGCAAACAAACTGAGGCGCTGGTGCGTAAGCTCTCAAATGCAGTCAGCCATGCAGGCGGCTCTATCATCATTACCAACAGGGCCGGCATCATCGAGTATGTCAACCCGGCCTTTACGAAAATCACCGGATATAGCGCCGAAGACGCGATGGGAAAAACGCCCAGAATACTCAATAGTGGCAATCAGGATGCCGCTTTTTATGAGCGTTTGTGGCAGACCATTGGCAGTGGAAATATTTGGCATGGCAAAGTCATCGATAAAAGAAAAGACGGCAGCTTCTTTCCGGCCATGCTGACTATCGCTCCCATTGCGGATGATCAGGGCGTTATTACCCATTTTGTCGGCTCCCATGCCGATATTAGCGAACTCGAAAATATGGAGGCGCAGTTTCACCAGGCTCAGAAGATGGAGGCGATTGGCACACTGGTTGGCGGCATTGCGCATGATTTTAATAATATGCTGGCCGGCATGACTGGTAATCTGTATCTGGCCAAAAAGAAGATTCAAGGACAGCCGGATGTCGTACAAAAACTAAGTAATATTGAACAGCTTTCTTTTCGCGCTGCCGAAATGATTCAGCAACTGCTTACCTTTGCGCGCAAGGATCGGGTCAGCATCAAGCCCTTGCCATTCACCCCGTTCATCAAGGAAAGCCTCAAGTTTCTCAAAGCATCGGTGCCTGAAAATATCTGTCTGCATCAGGATGTCTGTAAAGAAAGCTTGCAAATCAATGGTGATGGCACCCAGTTGCATCAGGTGTTGATGAATTTGATCACCAATGCGCGGGATGCCGTTGAACATGTGCATGATGCACGCATTAGCATCAAGCTTGTCGCATTTCATGCCGATGATGGTTGGTGTGAAAAGCATGTCTATTTTAAAGCCGGAGCCTATGCGCATTTGAGTGTGGCTGATAATGGCTGCGGCATTCCCGAACACCAGATAAAGCATTTGTTTGAACCCTTCTTCACCACCAAGGAGCAGGGAAAAGGAACCGGGCTTGGTTTGGCCATGGTCTTTGGCGCACTCAAAAACCACCATGGCTTTATTGAAGTGGAGAGCGAGCCCGGTACGGGATCAACCTTCCACATTTATATTCCGTTACTGGAGCAGGAAAATGCAGTAACTAGCTCATCGCAACAGCAGCAGGAAGCTTGCGGTCATGGCGAAATGATTCTGCTGGCTGATGATGAATCACATATCCTTGAGACAGGCAAGGAAGTGTTGGAGGCACTCGGCTATCAAGTGCTGACTGCAAGCAATGGTAAGCAGGCAGTAGAAATATTCGAGATACAATCTGAAGACATCGACCTGTGTATTTTTGATATTGTGATGCCGATAATGGGCGGTGATGAGGCGGCGAACCGGATCAGGCAAATCAAACCGGATGCGAGAATCATCTTTGCCACCGGTTATGATAAAAACCTGCAACATCATCTGGTCGATGAAACAGTGCTCAGAAAGCCTTTTTCGATTGTAGAAATGAGCCAGTTGATCCGGCAGCAGCTTGATGTCTGAGCAGTGACTACTGCCGGATCACTTCCATCCATTGCGGGGCTGTAGTTGTTGCGTCTGGGGATTCATGTCGCACCACCTCAAAACAATCGCTGGATAAGCTTGCCAACCATGTATGCACAGCCCGCGTTTCTTCATCACCTCCGGCATGCCCCGGATAAGCCAGAATAGAAATACGCCCGTGCAGAGCAAGCAACTCAATCGCTGCATCGAGCGCCTGCAAGGTTGTCGATGTGCGCGTGATCACACGCTTGTTGGCTTGCGGCAAATAACCCAGATTAAACATGATCAGATTGACCTTGCGCCGCCATGCCGCCGGTATGTGATCCTGCATCGTTTGATGACCGTCACACACGAGCTTCACACGATCACATAAGCCAGCCTCACGTAAACGGCTGCGTGTATTCTCAATCGCTTGCGGCTGAATATCGAATGCGATCACCTGCTCATTTCCACTCGCATGATGAGCCAGAAACAAGGTATCGTGACCATTGCCCGCAGTGGCATCGATACTGAGATGGTTTGCTTGCAAGTAGGCTTGCAAATGTTGATGCACCCGCTGCGTCAGAGCGACGCGTGGTTTTTTTGTTTGTTTCGTGTTTTTAGCTGTTTTGATGCGTGAAATATCTGCTTCGGCCGGAATCGCCGTGGCGTTACAGATATGCCGACAAAATGCCTGCGCATAATACGGAATCAGCATCGAGCCCTTGGAGCCGAAACCATTAAAAATACCGATCACAGACTGCTCGGGATGAAAGCCAACAAAGGGGTGTTTATCCAGCGTATTGGGGCGAATGCCGGCTTGCTGTGCAATCACAGTCATTGCCGGTGACTGCTCAAGCGTTTGTTGCAATGCCTGCATTATCTCATCCTTCGCCTCAGTTGTTGGCTGCAGACTGGATAGATCATGGCTGTATGTCGCACCAGCTTTATACTGACCATTGGCTAAGGGCAGCAGCCATTTGCCCGCATTGATGATGCAATCCGGCAAACGCGTTGCAATGTCCAATGTCAGGATTTCACCCTTGGCCGGTTGAAAGGGTAAAAAATCAAAGTATGGATTAGCCTTATCCATAAATCCCTGACAGAAAATAATGCGTCGGGCGTGAAGATGTCGCCATCGCACAGCATCTGTCTGGCAGGTTAAATTATGATATTCAACACGCGCTGCAATATAACTATCCCGATCCATCAAATAGCCGCGCAAGGCATCGAGTAGCGCATTGGTATCCAGATAACCGGTTTGCTGCTGCTCACCCAAGCCGTATGGTGCATGCAGTGTTTCAAGCCCATCTATCGCCGCGCCCAGATAAGTAGTATAAACGGCATCGTGCTGGCGTTGGACAAAAGTCTCCGCTTGCCTGGCATGTTTAAACACACGCAGCATCGTTTTGGCATGAAAAAAACGTTGCCCCAATTCGGCTTCAAGTTGTCGATAACATTGGCGTGCTGTCGGGATGATTTGCTCAGCATCGTGTTGCAACACCAGTCGCTGGCCGGTAACCGGATTAAAGATGCCCGCCGCCACACGCGAAGCTGATGGCGCGCACTCATCCGCCACCACTACAATGCGCTGGCCTTGCCGCATCAGCTGCCAGGCCAACAGCGAGCCTGCCAGCCCTTGGCCGACAATCAGTGTATCAATATGACGAACATTCAGTGACATGATTGCATCTTATGCATTACAAGGAAATGTGCCATACAGGCCATCATGTCCGCCGCTGACTGAGCTATATTTAATAGTCGTATGATGTGCAACGCAGTGCTATACTGTTTTCAATCAGGATTTATTTTACACCATTCACAAGTATCTATATGGTTCGCGCCCTTTTGGCGGTTCTGTTGTGAATCACCATGTTTCTCCGGAGGATGGCAATGGCCTTAACCAAGACACAATTAGAAGCTTTTGAAAAACAACTGAAAGACTGGAAAGAAGAATTGGAAGTCGGCCAGAGTGAGAATGTGCATGCCATGGCAGAGCAGGAACAGACTTCCTTCCCCGATCCGACCGATCAGGCCAGCATGGAAACCGATCGCAACTTTGATCTGCGCATCAAAGACCGTGAACGCAAGCTGATCAAGAAAATCAACCAGACCATTGAACGTTTACAGGATGGCGATTTTGGTGAATGTGATGCATGCGGTGGCGATATCAGTATCAAGCGCCTGCAAGCACGTCCGGTGACAACCTTGTGCATCGAATGCAAAACAGCCCAGGAACAGGAAGAGCGCACTCGCCTCGATTAATTTACGACTAGCCTATGATGACTGTCTCTAAAGCCTGCGCCTTGTCGCAGGCTTTTTTGATTGCAGAATTGGCAGAAACGTCTATATATATGATCTGACCTGAGCTATTTATGAACCACCTGGGTTAACTCTAAGGTAACAGTGGCAGGTTGTTTTTGCAGGGTCGATTCTTATCCTTTAACATGCATTGAAATAAAGTGCTAGAAAGCTGTCCGGTTTGTATATATTTTAGTAGACCATGGGGAAGGTGCACTCATTATGCTAAAAAAGATCAATAAAATATGTGTCTCACCTGGAATCTACTGGGTTGATGTACCATACGCTGATATTCGCATCTTGTGCGGCTGTCCGGCTGATAGTGTTAAACATCTTATCCATACCGGTTTGATTGTTTCGGAAGAACATCAAGGCGTTACTTTTGAAACAGGCCCCAATGCCATCCTGCTTTCTGATACCATGTTGCAACAAGGAAACTTTGCCAATATGGCTGAATTTCCTGTGCTGCAAATGCTCTACAACCAGGGCATGTTGTTACCCAATCATCCCAACAATACAGGTATAAGACCGATGTTAATCGGCGCGAAAGAGCAGATACAAGCCCAGATGAATTACATTTATCGTGGCAATTATGGTTTAACCTCGGTCGAAGAACTGATTGATGCTGGCTTAGAGGCTGAATATGCAGCTGAAATATTCCGCATGAAATTGAAATTCGCGTTTGGTAAAATCCTTGCGACTGAAGAGATCCTCGATGCTTGTGTGGTCGAAAACTCACGCATAGAAGTGCGTAATGGTTTAAGTGTTAAACGGCTCGATTTCAATGTGTTTGAATTTTATTATCTGGATGAAACAGTTACTATCGACTTGAATTTAAAGCCACATGAGCAATATGTTTCAACCTATTCGCTTGGTTATCATCATATTCAACGCCAATACTTTTCAGTTATTCATTCCGGTGAAGGTGATGGTTGGGATGTTCATCGCCCTTCGATGTCTTCCATTATTATGTTTCATGGCAAGATTTATCTCATTGATGCAGGGCCTAATCTGCCGGAAACGTTGACCTCTCTCGGTATTAGTATCAATGAGGTTGAGGGGGTATTCCATACCCATTCTCATGATGATCACTTTGCCGGTTTACCTACCCTGATTCGCACTGATCGCAGACTGAAATACTATGCGACCAAGCTGGTGCGCACCTCAGTGACCAAAAAACTATGTGCTTTGCTATCCATGCAGGAAAGCCGGTTTACGGATTATTTTGAAGTGCATGATCTGGAATTTGATTGCTGGAATTGTGTTGATGGGCTTGAAGTAAAACCCATTTTATCGCCGCATCCAGTGGAAACCAATATATACATTTTTCGTTCATTGTGGGAAGATGGTTACCGCAGTTATGGACATTTTGCGGATGTGTCCTCGTTTAAGGTATTGCAATCGATGTTATCAACAGATGATGCGAATGTTGGTATTTCTCAAGGCTTTTATGATCAGGTGAAAAAAGATTATTTAACGACGGTGGATCTTAAAAAGATCGATATCGGCGGAGGCCTCATTCATGGTGATGCTTATGATTTCAAACATGATCAGAGTAAAAAAATTGTCCTCTCGCATACATCAAAAGCGCTCACCGACCAGCAGAAGGAGATTGGCTCGGATGGATCGTTTGGTTCGGTAGATCAGCTGATTCCAACCTATCAGGATTACGGTATGCGCCGGGCTTTTGATTTTATGTCGAATGATTTTCGGGGAGCACCTGATCATCAACTGCGTATTTTGTTAAATAATGAGACGTTTTATTTCAATCCGGGCACCATCATCATCAAATCCGGCATCGTTCATGATCATCTCTATCTGGTGCTATCCGGCTCTGTTGAAATGATTGATTCAAAGAACCATTCCAGAATCCGTTTGTATGCCGGTTCTCTGCTCGGTGAACTCTCGGCTTTGCAATCGTGCCCTGCCTCTCACAGATCGGAAGAGCAC
>JAUZQK010000075.1 GCA_030951025.1 Mariprofundus sp.
CCACAGCCTGTGAGACTCACCCTCGAGCAGGCTGTGTTTTTATAAGCAGTGCAATGCCGCCGAGAATCTTCATGCTGGTGATAATCAAACGCGCTGAGACCAGCTCCTGCATGGGTAACACACCTGCTGCTGCCAGCACCGCACTTTACCAAGGTTTGCGGATCCCCTGAGACTCTAAATTTCGCTTGAGCATTTTCTATCCTGTGGCAGCGTTAAGTCATGAAAAGACTATCTATTCGTGTCCAACAAATTAAACCATCGGCCACCTTGGCCATTACTGCCAAAGCTGCTGAAATGCGCGCTGCCGGAAAAAGTGTAATTTCACTCTCCGTCGGCGAACCGGATTTTGAAACGCCGAAGGCCGCCCGCGAGGCAGGCATTGAAGCGATTAAAACCGGTTTTACACGCTATACCGCCGTCGCCGGTATCCCTGAACTGCGACAGGCTGTAGTGGAAAAGTTCAAACGTGACAATGATCTGGAATATACAGCAGAGGATATTCTGGTCTCATCCGGCGGCAAACAGTGTATTTTTAATCTATTGATGGCAGTCATGAATCCGGGTGAACGCGCCATTATTCCGGCACCTTACTGGGTATCGTACCCCGATATGGTCAAGTTGGCTGAAGGTACGCCGGTGATTGTGCCGACAACGGCTGCAGCCGGTTTTAAAATCACCGCAGCTCAACTCGATGATGCCTTATGCCACCGCTGTAAAATTCTCTTTCTCAATTCACCATCCAATCCCACCGGCATGGCCTATTCGGCTGAAGAATTAAAGGCCATTGGTGATGTGGTGCGCAGGCATCCTGAATTGATTGTCGCTACCGATGATATGTATGAAAAGATTCTCTTTGATGGCAAGACATTCGCCACCTTTGCCCAGGTCAATCCCGATCTGAAAGAACAGACAGTAACACTGAGCGGCGTATCCAAAGCCTATTGCATGACCGGCTGGCGTATTGGCTTTTGTGCGGGTCCTACAGCCATCATCAAAGCCATGACCAAAATCCAGGGGCAAAGCACATCCAATGCCAATTCCATTGCCCAGAAAGCCGCTCTGGCTGCCTTGCAAGGCCCCACCGATGAGCTCGATAAAATGGTTGCAACCTATGAAATACGGCGTGGTTGGCTGGTTAAAGCTATCAATGCCATCCCCGGCATGCATGCCATCATGCCCGATGGTGCTTTTTATGTATTTCCATCCGTACAAGGCTGGATTGGTAAAAGTACCGCTTCCGGTATTGTACTCAGCGATGATGTAGTGATCTGCGAATGGTTGCTGGAAGAAACCGGTGTCGCACTAGTGCCCGGCACAGCCTTTGGCTCAGCAGGCCATGTGCGTTTCTCCTACGCAGTCAGTCAGGAAACCTTGGAAGATGCAGTAAACCGCATTGCCGAGGCGGCTAAAAGCATAAGCTAATGACAAACAAGCGGATCTATCGTGCTGATAGATCCGCTTGTTTGAAACCTTGCGCTTACCAATGAATTACAGCTTCAAAATTCAGCGCACAGCCCGCTTTCAATACCAGCCGTAATTGTTCCCATGCCGACGATAGTGCGGGTTGGCATGGCGATTATTATAGCTGTACTGCCTGTAATCATGATGACGCTGAGCTTCACGATATTCATGACGCTCGCGTTTATAATGCTGACGAGCATCTCGTCTCTCATGGTTTATTCGTCCATGTCGCCTATAATCTCCAGCATAGCGGCCATGATTGTTGTAGCCATGCCGTGATACACGCTGCGCCCGTTGATCATAACGTGATGAACTTGTATTCGATAACAACGAACCTGCAATCGCACCAAATACTGCTCCGATCATCGCACCTTCAGCTGTTTCATCCGTCTGTGATCCAATCAATGCACCGGCTGTTGCACCTATTGCTGCACCGGCAAACAGCCCATCCTGTTGTGAGCCAGCATAGGCTGATGTAGCACTGATTGATAAGCTCAGAGCCAATACAAACAACATTTTCATAAACACATTTTTCATTATCATCTCCTTATCTGAACGCGTTCAATCCCTGCCTTGCGATACACAATCTAAAAACACCGGCAAATTGAACAATGAAAATTTGCGAACCATGCAGGGTAAATATCACCCCAACGCGATGATCCATACGATATTCTGTACTGATCGCCCCATCCTATCGTTATTCCCATCAAGCCACCCCATCATCTGACTTTCCTGCATGGAATCGTTATCATGCCCGCCATGTCTGATCTGTTGCCATTATTCCCGACCGGCCAAAGTCCATGCGCTCTGCATGGACTGTATTTGGCGCTGAATCTGCATCGTCAGGCTGTAAAATCGGACGATGTGCTGATTTATGCCAATTATATTGCCAGTGTAGATGGTCGCATTTCCTTGCCTGACACCGGCTCGGGTGAATTCATGGTGCCAGCCAGTATTGCCAACCCACGTGATTGGCGTTTGTACCAGGAATTGGCAGCACAGGCTGATGTGATGCTCACATCAGCCCGTTATTTTCGTCAATTGGCGCAAGGTAAGGCTCAGGATTTACTGCCTGTTGGCACGGGTAAGGCTTATGCTGATCTGGCTGAATGGCGACAACAGCATGGCCTTAAAGTCCAACCCGATGTGGTCATTCTATCCAACTCCCTTAATATCCCCGATCAGGCTCTGGCACAACTCGATGGCCGACGCATCATCATCTGCAGCAGCGAACAGGCTGATGATAAAAAAATCAATCATTTCACATCACTGGGCATCAACGTATTGATTTGCGGTCGGCAAGCTGTTGAAGGCAAAAGACTAAAAACGCAATTGATTCAAGCCGGCTACCGTAGCGCTTATATGATTGCAGGCCCTGAAGTGCATCGCAGCCTGATTCAAGCCCAGGTGGTAGATCGTTTGTTTTTAACTACCCGTTTGAATATCTTGGCGGGCAATGCTTTTCACAGCATCTTAAATGGTGACATCGATGCTCCCGCCGAATTAAAACTATTATCTCTCTACTTGGATCAACAGCCTTCATCAGCACAATTATTTGCCCAATATGCACTGCGAGGAACAAACAAATGATCACCATGTATGGCATCCCCAATTGCGATAGCATCAAAAAAGCACGGCGCTGGCTGAACCAGCACGATATAAATTACCATTTTCATAACTATAAAACCGATGGCATTACAACAGCACAACTCACACAATGGGTTAATCAAACCGGCTGGGAATGCTTACTCAACAAACGTGGTACGACCTGGCGCAAGCTGGACGATGGGCAAAAATCAGACATCGATGCCGATAAAGCCATCACCTTGATGTGTGCCCACAGCTCGATGATCAAACGGCCTGTGTTGATCATCGATCAACATATCGAAGTCGGCTTCTCCGAGAGCCGTTACAGCACCCTTCTCACATGACGCTGCACCAGCATCAAAAGATCACCATCGCAGGCCCTGTCGGTGACTTACAGGCTCTGTATCAGGCCGGAGAATCAGGCAAGCCCGCTGTCGTGGTTTGCCACCCACACCCCCAATATGGCGGCACCATGCGCAACAAGGTGGTGTACTGGATTGCACGCGCCTTTGAAGATGCAGGCTGCTCGGTGCTGCGCTTTAATTTTCGTGGCGTAGAACAATCAGAAGGTAGCTGGGATGAAGGACGCGGTGAAGCCGATGATGCAAGGGCAGCACTCGACTGGCTGCAAAAGCAACATCCAGACTCGGATTTATGGCTAGCCGGTTTTTCCTTTGGTTGTTATGCAGGCTTAATGGCCGCACGCCATGATGATCGCATTTCACGCTTATTTGCCATCGCGCCTGCGGTCAACCTATGGTCGTTTGCTTTCATGCGGGGAGATCAGCGCCCTTTTACAGTCATCTCTGGCACCAACGATGAAATCGTTCCCTTTGAGCAAGTGCGCGCCAGCGTAGCTGGACAGCCACATATCCATTTTCATGCCATAGACGCAGCAGGCCACTTTTTCCCGGATCATAAAGAGCAACTAATTGACGCTCTCATGAGCGATATAACACTTTAATCACACAACATTTTCAAGCAGGCCTATTTCACATCCGACATTCCACACCCTTTATTATTTGGGACTCGATGTGCATGGACAGGAAGGCGATCTCTTTTCCATGATCTATCCGACACGATTATTCGTGATGATGTCTTTTTAATAAAAATCATCTCGCAAAAAACAAAAACCTTAACTATGATATCGATATCCGGCAGTTAGCCGGTTTTTATATTCGGGAGGAATAATTATGAAACGCATTGCAATCGCAATCGCAGCCAGCGCACTGTTGGCAGCTCCGGTTTTTGCCGGAGAGAACGGACACCACGATGGTGCTCATCAAGCAGCAGCTGGCCATGCAGGGCATGCCGCTGTTGCAGATCAAGTCATTGCTGAACAGCGCCAAGCACTGGCCAAAAACACCAAGGGTAAAGGCTTCGGACCTCAATCTCCCAGAGATATTGATGCCATTGCAGGCAATAACACACGCTTATTTAATGCTGCACCGGCTTATACAGAAATGAATTTGTGTAATATCCATTTCCATAAAAACGCTGAACATAAAGCCAAAGACTTCTCTATCTATGCCGGCAACGGCAATGGTGAGGGTTACCAGAGCGGTTATAAATATAATACGGCTCTGTTAAGCAAGGCGGAACTGACTGCCACGAAACACAAAGTCTGCGACAGCACCCATAGCACCTTGCGTCCCGGTGATACCATTGAAGTGCATTATGTACACACCACAGCACAAGTGAAACCTGGCCCAACATTGGGCTCTTGTTTGAGTGATGCCATCAAGAATCCGCAATTGCGTGTGGAAACACAGGTGTTTGTACTGGTTAATGATAAGCATGCGGCCAGCTTTAAGGATTTGACCAGCTACAGCAAAGCCAAGTCCGGCCTGTATCAAGCCAATGGCATCCCGAACAACACCGGTGTAGCAGTTCAGTATGAGGGATCTACAACAGGACCGGGTTACAATGAAAAAGGTTCACCTTTCCAGGTTTCCTGGAGCGTGCGCCCCCATGTTGCCAAAGTGAATATTGCCACAGTGGGCACATGGTGTGAGAAGAATGATTTCAATGAAGATCATGGACATGGTGTAAGAAACCTGGTCATCAATCCTGATTTGTTGTCTGCCATTCAATAATAGCAACAGTTCAAAACATGAGCCGTCTCCTTCGGGAGGCGGCTTTTTTTACTCGCCTAAGCCGGACTCTTGAATAACAAATTCAAAATCCAAAATCTTTCACCACAGCACCCCAGGGTGGTCTCTCTTGCTATGTACTCACCTCCAGGGCGCAGAGTTACGCAGAGGAAAGACAAATCCATTAACCCACCTTTAGGGCTGCGCATCCGATATATTTTTAAATGCCTGAGCATTGCTGTTTCTGCCTGCTGTATATTTTCTACCAGAGCAAGAGGGATAAACTCAACATTTTCTAATCAGCCAACTGCTGTTCGGAAAGATTCCTGATCTCAGAATCAAAATATTTACCGATGTAACGAACGCTTCGTGAGTAAGCATCAATGGTCTTGGGCTGGAGCCCTTTGAGTTTTAAGTGATGACGATGCTTTTCATAATCCTGTTTGAAGATAATCTCAGCTATCATGCTGGTTACCTCGCATGTTGTTCGATTTCCCCGTGCTGGGGGGATGCGTGCGAGGTTACTCCTCTACTGAATCAAACCAGGCATAGATGGTTGAAGGCTTGGTTTTTCTCCGCCATAGCGGCTTCGTCCAACCATGACAAAATGAGTAAGCGTTATTCCACATATCATGCTTCTATGGGTGGATATTTATTCCACTATATTTCATGTTAAGATGCAAACAAGGACTTTCACCTTCTGATCCTTACAAACGCGACACATCCGCCAAATTTAGAAACAACTGGCGCAAGCGTGATAGCAAGGCCAAACGATTACCTCGAACTTGTGAATCTTCGGCCATCACCATCACATCATCGAAAAATGTATCGACAGGCTGCCTTAATCCGGCCAATACATGCAATGCCGGTGCAATACTGCTATCGAAATCAGCCACCGAGACGGCCGCTTTGAAATCGGTTTCAGCTTGTAGCAGGGCATCATACAGTGCTCTTTCAGCGGCTTCGCTGAATAAGGCTATATCAATCGCAGTCGGAATATCCGATGCTTTTTTCAGGATATTGGCAATGCGTTTGTTGGCTGCGGCAATAGCCTTGCCTTCATCGGAGCTTTCAAAACCCATCACATGGCGTGCGATCAAAGCCTCACGGTACAAGGGTCTGTTTTCGGATGAGTGTACAGCGGCATCAATTGATGTTTTGGAGAAACCGAGCGATGTGCTCAAACCCAATAAACGTTCAATCACAAAAGCATGCACTTTGGCTTTGGTTTCATCCTTGATAGCAATCGTCACACGCTGCTGATTCCACTGTTTAGCGGCTTCATCAATCACCTGATCGAGAGTCATATTAATCGGATTGCTAGTGTCACTCAATAGCCTGATCAAACCAATGGCTGCACGGCGCAAAGCGAACGGATCAGCACTGGCTGTAGGGATACGACCCAAATGAAAGTAACCCAGTAGTTTATCGGCGCGTTCAATCACACCGATGGCGCGGGCAATGCGGCTATCAGGCAAGGCATCATCGGCTCCGTTCGGCGCATAATGCTGCGACAGCCCTTCAGCTACCGCTTCACTCTCACCATCCATGCTGGCATAAATACCACCCATATAACCTTGCAACTCCGGGAACTCCCCAACCAAACCTGTCGTGAGATCCGACTTGCACAAATAAGCCGCGCGCTGCGCATCATTGGCATCGACACCAAGCGCCATCGCATTATCCAGCACAAATGCACGCATACGGCGCACCTGATCACCGACCATCCCTAAACCATCCTGAAAGATGATTTCAGATAGTTTCTCCACCCGATCATCGAGACTCTGCTGCGGATCACGATCAAAGAAGAACGCCGCATCAGCCAAACGTGCATTCACCACCCGTTCATTGCCATGCGCTACAGCAACTGGGTTTTTAGATTTAATGTTGGCCACCGTAAAGAACACCGGACTAACGTTTCCATCTGCATCATGAGCGGCAAAACAGCGCTGATGATGTTTCAGTTCGATACGACTCACTTCTGCCGGCAAACGCAAAAAATCATCATCGTAACGTGCCGCGATAGCTGATGGCCATTCCACCAGATCAGTTACTTCATCCAGCAAATCATCATCGGCCAGCAAGGTCACACCCGCTGCGCTGGCCGCCTGAGACAGTTGTTCAACAATCAAGGCTTTGCGTACCTCTCGATCTGCATAGACAAATTGACCTTCCAACCAGCCAAAGGGATCGAGCACATCCATCTCACCTTCAGAGCCATGCATGCGATGGCCACGACTAATGAGTCCGGTCGTAACATCGGCAAAGCTGAAATCAATCACCGCATCACCAAGGCGCGCCACCATCCAGCGAATCGGCCGGATAAACGCATCACTACGCGTTTCACCATCACGCCACTGCATCTGTTTGGGGCTGGGTAATTTACGCAAGATCGCAGGCATGGCTTCAGCAATCATATCGGCCACCGCACGACCTTTGACTGTACGCACCGTTTTCATATAACGACCTTTGCCATCGCCTTTATCGGCCAGTTCAAATGCATCCAGCGATAAACCCGATTTCTTGGCAAAGCCAAACGCAGCACCACCAGGCTTTCCATCCGGGAACGCCACCCGCTCAGGCGGCCCCCATAAGGTCTGTTCAGCATCTGCCTGCATCAGCGGACACGCTGCGGCATGCAGTAACAAACGGCGTGGAGTCACGCCCAGACGTATGTTTTCAGGCGCAACATTGGCATCGGCCAGTAGCTTTCCCAGCGCTTCTTGCAGTGCTGCGCCCATACGTGGGGCAACGCCGGCAGGAATTTCTTCCACACCGATTTCAATCAATAATGGTTTCAGTTCAGTTATCTTGCTCATGATTTATCCACTCCCGCGTAAGCCCGTGCCACGGTGCGTGACAAGCCGCGCACCCGACCGATAAAACGCTGGCGCTCGGCCACTGAAATCGCTCCACGTGCATCGAGCAAATTAAACGCGTGCGAAGCTTTCATCACTTCCTCATAAGCGGGCAAAATCAAATCATGCGCGCTTAAACGTTTGCACTCACTTTCGGCATGATCGAACTGCGTATGCAGATATGTTGTATCCGCCTGCTCAAAGTTATACGCGGAATATTCCACTTCATTACGATGGAATACTTCGCCATAGGTGACTTGTTTACCGTCGTCAGTTTCCACCCAGATCAGATCATAAACATTTTCAACACCTTGAATATACATCGCCAGGCGTTCCAGACCGTAGGTTATTTCACCCGGTGTACGCGTTAATTCCACTGAGCCCACCTGCTGAAAATAGGTAAACTGGGTGATCTCCATGCCATTGAGCCACACTTCCCAGCCCAAGCCCCATGCGCCAAGCGTGGGTGATTCCCAATCATCTTCGACAAAACGAATATCATGCTCTTCCGGATCAATGCCAATGGTACGTAAGGAATCAAGATAGAGCTCCAGAATATTATCCGGTGCAGGCTTCAACAACACCTGAAACTGATAATAATGCTGCAAACGATTGGGGTTCTCACCATAACGACCATCGGTAGGCCGACGGCATGGTTGCACATACGCCGTGCGCCAGTCTTTATCATCGAGCACGCGCAAAAAGGTGGCCGGATGAAAAGTCCCCGCCCCCATCGAACTATCGTAGGGCTGCTGCAAGACACAGCCATTCTTCGCCCAAAACTGTTGCAGCGTAAGTATAATTTCCTGAAAGGTCACAGTGTGTAGCTCCTTGAGTGTTGAACGATTCAATTTATTTCACCGCAGAGTACGCAAAATAACACAGAGTAAAACCATCAATCGGTAGTGCAGCATCTCTTCTGTAAAAATTAACTTCGGCTCTGGCAGAGCTGGAGCCACCGGGCAGACTTTGGTTTTTCAATGAACTAAAGAAAGCAATCCCGATAACCCCCATAGAGAATAGTAGCGCTGCGAATGAGGCAGTAGAAGTATTAATGTCAAATGGAATGGAGGGGCTGGCTGGAGCGGTCGAGATATTGCTCAATGAAGCGATGCGTATCGAGCGCAGCAACTATCTCGGCGTAGGCCCTTAT
>JAUZQK010000076.1 GCA_030951025.1 Mariprofundus sp.
ATGCTACAGTAGAAAACTGGCGCAATGACGATCAATTCGACTATGCTCATATGACGACACTTTTCCACACTTGGCAACAGTTTGATCCGGCTTCGAAACGCCTGTGCATGCAACGCATGCGCGTGCTACTCGATAGAGGATATAGCACTGATGCCAAGCGTGTTTATTATGACTGGGTGCAACAAATCAAGGACGAATATGGTCTCAAACCATCGGCGCAGGCCATTGCCCTGTCCAACAGGATCACCAGGATTTCCTGACTATAAACCGACTCAGAACTCGGTCGTTAGCCAAACCACCTCATCGTGATCTTGTTCACGCTTTTGATGCGGGTCGTAAGAGCGCTGTGAATCACTGTGTGCGTAGCCATTATGTTCTTCATGTTTGCTGCGCCTGTGATAATAGATTCGATGCGGGGATTCGCCACTACAGCGGATATTATATTGCTCCTGGCGGTTACGCTCTTGCTTGTAATCCACCGCAACCGAGCAATCCGGAATGACATTCATAGAGACCTGCATGGTAGAGTTGATGCTACGCGCTTGTGCCGTCGAAAAGGCTATTCCAACAGCCAAAAAAGATAATATTAACATCCAGTAATACCGCATACTATAACCTCGCCCGCCACTCACACCGGCATGGTTATATTTATCGGCGATTGAATCAGACTCTTTAGTTTTTAGACGTAATTGGCCTTGATGAACCTCCGCGTTTCCTCTTCACAAGGATCTGCCCTTGGGTTATTGTCTGAATCCGGCTCAGGAGAATATCAATGACTGAAAGTGAGAAGCGTTACCTTGAAGTATTATTGGAGGAAATGAACGGCAAGTTCAGCCTTGTTTTGGATGGGCATGATGCAATCCGCAAAGAATTCAATGGGCAACTGAATGATATCAAAGAACAACAACAACTGTTTATGTCCTTGCTCAAAGGCTCTCACAATGAACTCAAAGAAGAGATTCAAGGCGTTCGTACGGATCTAAAAGAAGAGATTCAAGGCGTTCGTACGGAGCTCAAAGAAGAGATTCGAAGCATTCGTACGGAGCTCAAAGAAGAGATTCGGGGCGTTCGTACGGATCTGAAAGAAGATATTCAAGGCGTTCATGCTGAGCTGAAAGAGACGCGTGAGGAATTATCGGCCAAGATTGAGGCGGTTGGCGATAAGGTGGAAGGGTATGATGAGCGTATTTTAGCTCTTGAGAGGGGAGTAGCCTGATGTTACAGGCGAGCGCCATAAGCTTATCATCGGGGTAGAACGAAATTTTTGCTTTTGGTTTAAATCCAGCTTAAACATAAACGGGCGGGGGATATCCCCGCCCGTTCTTATTTCACCATGCAGAGCCTGCTCTTAATAGATTACGGTTACGGTTAATATATCGCTCATGGCTCCGATATTAGCACCTCCAAAAGCTTTGGCATACACCGTCAGCACCTGGTTTGAACCAGAACCGGTGCCGGCAAGGCTTGCACCACCACCGGCATCGAAGGTGGCGGCACCACAGGTAGCTAAAGTATCCGAGTCACCCCATGCCCTGGTGAAGCCTGCGTCAGTATATGTGCTGTAGCGGCGAGATGCTAGACCAGTAGCCATTGTCCGGCACGCTCCACTTACCCCTGAATGCAGTCCGCCATCAATACTGATGCTATAAGGCATAGTGCTGGTAGCGTTGACCGTAATTGAGCCTGTTGCCGTTGGAGCTCCAGTGGTTGTCAGAACATCGCCGAAAGCAATCGCTGTCGTGTTGACCGTAGCTGAGCCGATATTGTTGAGCGACACCGTCATGTTTCCGGTGGTCGTAAATGCAAACGCCTGACCGGCGAATAGCATGGCAGCACCGATAGCTGCCAGAATAAATTTACTTTTCATGATTATTACCTCTTTTTTAGTTTATGTGCACCCGTAACTGAAGTGAACATGCGCATGCTACGATGCCCCAACCGAGAACTGAGCGAGTCGCTTCTGGCATATATGATCTGATGTAACCCATGCAATTACCTGTTCCGGCTGGAATGGCTTTTGCAGAAAAGGCAGTTCGCCTACATCGGCCTGAGCATTGCGCCCGGAGATCACCATTGTGCGCACTTCAGGGGAACGTAATCTGATCAGTCGGTGCAATTCCACTCCATTGATTGAAGGCAGGTTGTAGTCGGTGATCAATAATCGCGGTGTCAATTTGTGCTGGTCTATATGTGAGAGGGCTTCGACTGGATGATTGAAAACATTCACTTGCAGACCAATGTCGGAGAGCAGGCAGGCCAGAAACTCGGTGATATCCTCATTATCATCAACAATGATTAGGCTCATATTTTCTTCCCCCTCTGGCAATAAAAAGCAGGAACAGACGGGATAAACCCGCCTGTTCCTCATCCTGTTCCAAACAAGCAGGACAAGCTGAATCATGCACACAGCAACCGAGATGCGGGCGAGAAGCAAGCCCATAAAACGTTAATAATGTTTTATGGGCGCGATAGTTCGAAACAAGATAGTATTAATAATGAATTGTAATGGTCACAATATCGGTATAATTCCCTAGCGGCTCGGCGGCACTCGCCTGCCCCTGCGAGGCTGCATAAACCGTAAAGGTTTGGGCGATGCCCGTGCCGGTAGCAGCCAGCGGCGAGCCAGATGAATATGAACCAGCGAAAGCGGCATCGCCCCATGTGCGGGCGAATGCCGCATCCTGATACAATTCGTAGGGGCGGAAGAAGCCTGTGCTGGCAGCCATGCGCCGCATCGTTACCGCGTGTAATCCGGCATCCAGGGTAATATGATAGGCGTAGCCGGCAGACACAGTAACCTGAAATGTTCCGCTGGCGGTGAGTGTAGTGGTCGGATTTGTGGATACACCGAAATTAATCTGGCCGCTGTTGACAATCACCTGCGGTGGCACCGAAACCGAGACCGAGAGATTCGTGTTATTGCTGGCGGCCTGCGCTGTGAACGTGCAAATGGCGGACAGCATGCAAGCGTAGATGGCAAGTCGATTAATCATCATTGCCTGCCTATGTTTGATGGCAAAGCCCATATATCCCCCTCTCTCGCCTCATTTGCAGCTATCTGTTCACTATGAATCGACGCATTGAAACATCATACAACCGAGAAGCAGGCGAGTTGAAACGCACTTGCGTCAGTCTCGCCTGTTTCTCGGTTGTATGATTGCATGATGCGCAGCACCAAACAAGCAGGAGAGATAAGATGAAATTAAATCATATTTTAACGGCCATGCTGTGTTGCATGGCAGTCAGCGGCATCGCATCAGCCGGTTCATTCAATGTTTACCCGACTCGATTAGAGCTGGAGGCGGGCACCAGCATTGGCAGTGTGACCGTAGTCAATGAGAGTGATGCGCTGGCTAATATGCAGGTGCGCGCCGTGCGCTGGAAGCAAGGTGAAAACGGTACGGATGCCATGCAGCCGACTCAAGAGCTGACTTTTTTCCCCAAGATATTCCGGCTGCCGCCGCATGCAAAGAAGGTGATTCGGGTCGGTTATCAGGGCAAGGCGCTGCCGAAAGAGCGTGCCTTCCGATGATTTATCCGCGAACTGCCGGTGGATGAGTCGGGCAAGATGGGCATGAAAATGGTGGTGCAGATTAGTATGCCTGTGTTTATCCGGCCTGCCGGTGCCAACAAGGTGCCATTGCCGAGTGTGAAAGGCATTAGCATTGTTGATGGCAAGCTGGCTGGTTGGCTGGAGAATAGTGGTCTCCGCTATTTGATGGCCAGAAAACTGGATGTCAGCGGCAGCAAAGGGGGCAAGCAGACATATAGCGGAACGGCGCAGGGCTGGTATGTATTGGCAGGCGTGAACAAGGCATTCCCTTTGAAGCTGAGCCGTAAGGATTGTCTGAAGATGGATAGCATTCATATATCAGTGCCGTCAGATAACGGCAAAATTGAAGCCAGTTTCCCTATCTCTGCAGACTTGTGCCAAGGCATCCGCAAGCAGGTTAAAACCAAGGCAGATACGCACTAGGCCGTTGTAAAGCATGCCTGTAGATCATGCGGATTGAGCGTGAAAAACTTCGATTTTTTGATGCCGGATATCCGGCCGTGCCTGCCTGTCCTGTTTTTTTGCGCTTTGTTGCTGCCGCATCAGGCATGGGCAGGCGCTAAATCAGTGATGCCAGAGTTGGCTGGCAAGGCTGAAGTATCGGCACGGCTCGATGCCAATAAGGAACAGCAGGCACAGCAGGAACAGCGCTGGCTCATCCATTTGATCGAATACAAAGAGCGAGCGCAAGCGGATGCTCTGGTGACGCGGTTGGGCTATAAAAATTTTAATGCTTCTGTCGCAGATCTTGGTTCCGGTCGCTATCAGGTGCGTATTCTGAATCTGTCCGGTTATGATGATGCCGTTGTTTATCGTCAACGGCTGCTGCAGAAAACCAATATTTTTCCAGCTCATATTCAAATTGTTGCGCAGGCCATTGACCCCACCCCTGCAACTTCAACGCATCTTGCGCAGTCGCCGCCGGAGAGCCCACCAACGCCCGAAACGGCTGCCGCTGCAGAAACTGGCGCGGCGCAGTTGAATTCCGCTATTTTCCACGTCATCGTCAATGGCGAGGATCAGGGCGAACATTTTTTTCAGCTTGATGAGCAGGGTGAGATCTGGGCTACGGTGGCTACGCTCAAAGAGCTGGGTGTATCCGGCATTCCGGCGCTGGCGGCAAATCCGACGGATAAACCGCTGGCATTTGCCAGTATCAAAAATGAAATGCGATATCAACTCGATACAGAGAATGGTGAATTAAGCCTGACGCTGCAGCCCAAGTGGTTGCAGGCTCGGCAGATACCCTTATCTGAAGAGCAGCGGCATGACACTGAGATGCTCAACGCCAACTCGGTATTTCTTAATTACAACGTCAATTATGCGTGGGCTCAATCTAGCGCAAGCCGAACAGTATCTGCACCGCTGGAGTTGGGTATGCGCATTGGCGATTTGTTTTTCTCGGCCAATGGCGATTACTCCAGCCTCAAAGTTGGCCGCAAGCACTGGACGCGAACACAGACTCAACTGCTATGGGATGATCCGGAACACCTGCTTCGGTTGACTGCCGGCGATGTGTTGTCTTCAACAGGAGCTGCGGGAATCGGGGCTGCGCTGGGCGGCATCACTGTGGCCAGGGAATTCGGGCTAAAGCCTTATCAGGTGAATACGCCCCAAACATCATTCAATCTGATGCTGCCTACGGCTTCGGATTTGGAAGTGTATGTCAACGGTAATCTGGTTAAACAGGAGCATGTATCGCCCGGGCCGCTGACGTTAAGTAATCCGCCGTTTTCTGAGGGGCGAAGCGACGTTGAAATTGTCATTCGGGATGCCTTTGGGCGTGAAACAAGGCGCAGCTTAGCTTATTATTATTCGTCGCAACTGCTTGTTCCGGGGCGATCTGATTTTAGCTATAGTCTGGGCTCACCGCAACAGCGCAACGCCCTTGGCGAGTTAGCCTATACCGGTTCACCGGTGGCGCTGGGCTATCATCGATTGGGTTTGACTCGCTGGCTGACGACTGGCGCGCACGCCGCCTACAAGGGAGGGCGGCTCAATGGCGGACTCTCAGCCGATCTGATCACCGGCACCGTGGGGACGATGAACCTGCTAGTCTCTGGTAGCACAGGCGGTGGTGCGCACGGCATCACTGGATCGGCGAATTACAGCCTGACTGCTTGGGACGCGTTTTCACCCAGTCTGTTTCTGCGCGCCACCACGCCTGCTTATCGGACTGTATTTCAAAGCAAAACGTTAACACAAGCTGCCAGATGGGAAGCCGGCGGCAGCTTGGGATTTAGTCTGTTTAATCTCGGTAACCTGTCGGGCAATTACCGGCAGCGCTGGCTCCAAAGCGGTGTTCGTGAACGAGATATTTCCACTTTTTATTCGGCACAGCTCTTTGCCGGCATCGGTCTAACACTGAGTGGCAGGTGGCGCCATGATTCAGCAACGCAACATACGCAGGAGAGTTATTCGCTGGGCATGAATCACCATTTCAGCAATGGTGTTTCACTAAGCCTGAGCGGTAATAGAAACAATGGCATACTAAGCGCCAGCATACAGATACAACTCTCCCCTCCGCTCGGTGAAGGCTTCGGTTATGCCTTGCAAGCGAGCAAGAGTGAAGCTTCACAGCAATTCGATTCATCTGATCGAATCACATGGCGGAATAGATATAGCGACTTGAGCCTGAGCCGATCCGGTAATACTCAATCGGCCAACTACACGGCATCAGGAAGCGGGGCTCTGTCTTTTATTGATGGCAGCCTCTCTCCATCGAGGCCAATCAGCGGCGGCTTTGCCCTGGTGCGCACTGATGGCATGGCAAATATCCCCGTGAGCTACAACAATCAGTTGGTGGGCACGACCAATAGCAAGGGAGAATTGCTGGTGCCTGAGATAATAGCCTATAATGACAATGCCCTGAGCATTGATATCGGCAGCATGCCAATGGGCTATCAGGTGGATGCCACCAGTCGTAATATCAGCGTGCCTTTTCATAGTGGAGCCGTAGTCAATTTCGGCGTGCATAAAATCCAATCGGTGGAAGGAGTGCTGTTTATTCATGATAGCAAGGGCGATAAGGCGGCAGTATATTATGGGCTGGAGCTTATTCAGGGCGAGCAAAAGCGTTCGAGCATTGTTGGTGACGGCGGCGAATTTTATATTGAGAATGTGCGTGCTGGAGAATACAAGGCACGCTTGTTTAACGAACAGAGGGAGTGTCAATTCATGATGCTTATTCCTGAAAGTGACGGAGCATTTATTAAGTTAGGTAAACTTACTTGTACAATGAAGAAGGAGAAAACACATGATTAAAACCGGATTCAATATATTGATGATGTTGGGCTTCATCTTTCTGGCTGCTACTATTTCCAAGGCTGGCTGCATTGTGTCAACGACACCGGTGGTATTCGGCACTTATCTGGGTTCAGCAGCGCTTGGTAGCACCGGCAGCATTACAACCAGCTGCACCGGCTTGCCTATTGTTACGGCGGTGCAGGTCTATATGGATGCAGGCCAACAATTGCCAGCCAGCTTTGCAGCAAGAAAAATGAAATCGCAATCCGGCCAGTCTCTGAGCTATAATCTCTACACCGATGCGGCTCATACCCAAATATGGGGCGATGGTACACCAGGCACATTCAGCCCACAGGGGTTTGATCTGACTATTTTTGGGCAGATGCCAGCAGGCCAGCCAACAGCACCTGGAAATTATAGTGATTCGGTATTGGTGACTGTAATTTGGTAGCTGCGGTTGCCGAATCCTTTCGGCACCTCATGCTGGTTCACTTGCATCCATCTCCTTGATACATACCTGGCGAGGTCATTGCCTCGCATTTTTGTTAGCGCGGCAGGCTGGTAGATCCCATGAGGAATTGATCAACCGCACGGGCACATTGGCGGCCTTCGCGAATAGCCCACACCACCAGCGATTGACCACGGCGCATATCACCAGCGGCAAATACTTTATCGATGCTGGTGGCATAATCGCTATCGTTGGCTGCGACATTGCCACGGCCATCTTTGTCCACGCCCAGCTCTTCTAGCATGCCTTCATGGATGGGGTGAACAAAACCCATTGCCAACGTAATCAGCTGAGCCGGCAGTTCGAATTCGGAACCTGCAATTTCATTCAGTTTCCATTGTCCGCCGTCGTCCTGCTTCCATTCCACACGCACACATTCGATAGCCTGCACATTGCCTTCAGGATCACCAATAAAACGTTTGGTGGAGACTTCCCAATCACGTTCACAGCCTTCTTCCTGTGATGTGGAGGTGCGCATTTTCATCGGCCAGTTTGGCCAGGTGGTGAGTTTATCGGGATGATCGGTTGGCCTCGGCATGATTTCCAATTGCGTCACTGATAATGCGCCATGACGGTTGGAGGTGCCGATGCAGTCCGAGCCTGTATCACCGCCACCGATCACCACCACATGTTTACCCTTGGCCGATACGAATTCTTCTTCGGGAATATCATCACCCAAGACACGGCGGGTGTTTTTAGTTAAGAACTCCATAGCGAAATGTACACCATTCAATTCACGCCCCGGTACGGGCAGATCACGTGAATCTTCCGAACCTCCGGTGAGTAGCACGGCATCGAAATCATTTAACAGCTCTTGCGTGGAAATATCCTTGCCAATATGAGCATTGACGCGGAACTCCACACCTTCGGCCTGCATCTGGGCCATGCGGCGATCAATGACGGACTTATCGAACTTGAAATTCGGGATACCGTAGCGCATCAATCCACCGATGCGGTTGTTCTTTTCAAACAACACCACATCGTGACCCACACGTGCCAGCTGTTGTGCAGCCGCCATACCGGCAGGGCCTGAGCCCACGATGGCGATACGTTTGCCCGTTTTATGCTCGGCGATTTGTGGTTTAATCAAACCATCCGCCCAGCCTTTTTCGACAATGGCCAGCTCGATGTTTTTTATGGCAACCGCATCACCAATCAGGTTGACCGTACACGCTTCTTCACACGGGGCAGGGCAGATACGCCCGGTAAATTCCGGAAAGTTGTTGGTCGAGTGCAATACTTCCAATGCTTCGGCCCATTGGCCTTTGTACACCAGATCATTCCAGTCCGGGATGATGTTGTTGATCGGGCAACCATTATGACAAAACGGAATGCCGCAATCCATGCAGCGCGCACCCTGGGTGGCCATATCGTCCGGTAATTTGGAGAACTCTTTGAAATGCACCAGACGTTCAGCCACCGGTGCATAGGATAAATTCTCACGTTCGAATTCTTTGAACCCTGTTGGCTTACCCATGGGTAGACTCCTGACTTTCTTCTACTTTAGTGATCAGTTCTGCTTCGCGCTCCGCAAGGGCACGTTTATAATCCACCGGCATGACTTTCACGAACTTGGCCAATGAAGCTTGCCAGTTATCGAGAATAAAGCGGCCGCGCACTGAATTGGTATAATGCACATGGCGTACAATCATATCATGCAGGATGCGCTGATCGTTCTGATTTAAACTGTGTTTGATATCGACACGGCCATGTGTTTCCAGATCACCACCTTGATGATCGAGTTTTTCCAGCGCCATATCTTCAGACAATACAGGTTCGAGTGCGACTTGCGCCATATTGCACCGGCTTTCAAAGCTGCCGGATTCATCCATCACATAAGCCACGCCACCGGACATGCCAGCTGCAAAGTTGCGCCCTGTTTCACCCAGGATCGCGATGGTGCCACCGGTCATGTATTCACAACCGTGATCACCTACACCTTCAACTACAGCGACTGCGCCAGAGTTGCGCACGGCAAAACGTTCACCGGCAATGCCATTGAAATAGGCTTCACCATCGACAGCCCCGAATAAAACGGTGTTGCCGACGATGCTGTTCTCTTCCGCCTTGATTGGTGTGATCGCTGGTGGACGAATGCTGATGCGACCACCGGATAAACCTTTGCCGACATAATCGTTACCGATACCAACCAGATCAATGCTGATGCCGCGTGCCAACCATGCGCCGAGCGATTGACCGGCTGTACCCTTGGCTTTGATGGCAATGCAATCTTCCGGCAGCCCTGCATGACCGTATTTTTTGGCCACCTTGCCGGAGAGCATGGTGCCGAAACTACGATCGACATTGCAGATGTCTGTTTCAATCACGACAGGCGTTTTATTGGATAATGCCGCTTCAGCCTGTGCGATTAATTTATTATCAATCAAGGCATCCAAGCCGTGATCCTGAGTCGATGTGTGATTCAATGTTGTGCCTATAGGCTCGACTTGATGGAACACAGGTGAGAGATCAATGCCCTGAGATTTCCAATGACGCACGGCATCATTGGTATCGAGCATATCCACATGACCGACCATCTCAGCGAAGCTTCTGAAACCCAATTCTGCCATGATTTCACGGGCTTCCTGCGCTACGTACAAGAAGTAGTTGACCACATCTTCCGGTTTGCCAACGAACTTCTTGCGCAGTTCAGGGTCTTGTGTGGCCACACCGACCGGGCAGGTATTGAGATGGCATTTGCGCATCATAATACAACCTTCGGCAATCAGTGCGATGGTGCCAAAGGCCACTTCGTCTGCTCCGAGAAGGGCTGCAATCACCACATCGCGTCCTGTGCGCATTTGGCCATCGGCCTGCAAACGGGTGCGGCTGCGCAAGCGGTTGAGCAATAAGGTCTGCTGTGTTTCAGCCAATCCCACTTCCCAGCAGCTGCCTGCATAACGGATGGAGGTTAATGGTGATGCACCGGTGCCGCCATCGTGGCCGGCAATCACCACATGATCGGCATGGGCTTTAACCACACCTGCTGCGACCGTACCAACGCCGATTTCAGATACCAGTTTAACCGAAATATCAGCATCGGTATTGGTGTTTTTAAGATCAAAAATAAGCTGTGCCAGATCTTCGATAGAATAAATAACATGATGTGTAGGTGGGGAAATCAGACCCACACCCGGTGTGCAGTGGCGCACTTTACCAATGCGCTGATCGACTTTATGACCCGGCAACTGGCCGCCTTCACCGGGTTTTGCACCCTGCGCCATCTTGATCTGAATCTGATCGGCATTGGCCAGATATTCAGCTGTGACACCGAAGCGGCCGGATGCGACCTGCTTGATGGCCGAGCGCATGGAATCACCATTCTTCATTGGCGTGAATCGGGCAACCTCTTCACCACCTTCACCCGTATTGGATTTTCCACCCAAACGGTTCATGGCAATGGCCAGTGTGCTGTGTGCTTCGTGTGAGATGGAGCCGAAGGACATCGCTCCGGTGGCAAAGCGTTTGACGATATTTTCGACCGGCTCCACTTCGTCGATGGAGATTGGCGTGCCCGGTTTGAATTTGAACAGGCTGCGTAAGGTCACCAAACGGCCGGCTTGATCGTTGATATGATCGGCGAACTCTTTGTACAGCTTATAATTTCCAGTGCGCACAGCATGTTGCAATTTGGCAATCGTGTCAGGTCCGAGCAAATGCTCTTCACCACGTACACGCCAGGCATATTCACCACCGGCATCCAGGGCATTTTTATGGATTTGAGAATTGCCATACGCCAGCGCATGACGCATGGCTGCTTCTTCAGATATTTCATCCATGCCAGCACCTTCAATCTGGGTGACTGTACCGGTGAAATATTTGTCGATGAAATCGGATGATAGGCCAAAGGCTTCAAAAATTTGGGCTCCGCAATACGACTGGTAAGTAGAAATCCCCATCTTCGACATGACTTTATACAGACCCTTGCCAACGGCTTTAATAAAGCGTGGTTCGATATCGTTCACATCGAGATCATCGGGCAATTGACCGCTGGCATGCATATCCATCAAGGTTTCAAATGCCAAATATGGGTTGATCGCTTCCGCACCAAAACCGGCCAGCGTGGCAAAATGATGAATTTCACGCGCAGAACCGGTTTCAACCACCAAGCCTGTTTCAACACGCAGGCCGACACGAATCAGATGCTGATGCACAGCCGACGTGGCCAGCAGGGCAGGGATAGGGATTTGTTTCTGGCTGACATCACGATCCGACAAGATAACAATATTATAATGCTCGTTGACGGCTGCTTCTGCTTCCTGACACATGCGATCAATCGCAGTTTGCATGCCTTTGGCACCCTGATCGGCGGCATAACACATGGATAAGGTTCTGGTGCGGAAATTGTCATCGGTGATTTTGTGGATGAAACGCAGTTTTTCCAAATCAGTATTGGTGAGAATAGGCTGATGTACTTCCAGGCGGGTCTTGGGCTCTTCATCATCGAGCCCCAACAGATTCGGGTTCGGGCCAATCAAGGAGGTTAAACTCATGACCATTTCTTCACGGATCGGATCAATCGGTGGATTGGTGACCTGCGCAAAGAGCTGACGGAAATAGTTATATAGCGGTTTGGCACGATTGGATAAGACCGCATGCGGTGAATCATTACCCATGGAACCGGTCGCTTCCTGACCTGTGATGGCCATTGGAGCCATGAGGAATTTGAGGTTTTCCTGGGTGTAACCGAATACCTGCTGTTTGTTTAACAGGGTAGCATGATCAGGCTGATGGGTTTCGACATCGACATCGAGATCTTCGATTTGAATTTGAGTTTCAGCCAGAATCTTGGCGTAATCACGTTCATTGGCCAGCTCATCCTTGATGTTTTCATCATCAATGATTTTACCCTGTTCCAGATCAATCAAAAACATTTTACCGGGCTGTAAACGCCATTTCTTGATGATTTTTTCTTCAGGGATATCGAGTACACCCATTTCAGAAGCCATCACCACCAGGTCATCATCGGTGATCAAATAACGGGCTGGACGCAATCCATTCCTATCCAGCGTAGCGCCGATCTGACGACCATCGGTGAAGGCAACCGCAGCAGGGCCATCCCATGGTTCCATCAGGGCAGCATGATGTTCATAAAAGGCTTTGCGCTTGTCATCCATCAGATTGTTGCCAGCCCATGCTTCAGGAATCAACAGCATGGCGGCGTGGGTTAATGAATAACCACCCATGAGCAGTAATTCGAGGGCATTATCAAAACAGGCGGTATCGGATTGGTTTTCTGCAATCACTGGCCAGAGTTTATCGAGATCATCACCGAGCACGCTCGATTTCATCGAATGACGACGCGCGTTCATCCAGTTGATGTTGCCACGCACCGTGTTGATTTCACCATTATGCGCCACCATGCGGAAGGGATGCGCCAATTCCCATGCTGGAAAAGTGTTGGTTGAGAAACGCTGATGCACCAGAGCCAGAGCAGAAGTCATACGGGCATCGGTGAGATCGGTAAAATAAGCGCCGACCTGATGCGATAAAAACATACCTTTATACACGATGGTGCGGCTCGACATGGAGGCGAAGTAGAAATTGGCCGGATCATCGAACTGCAAGGCATTGATATGGTTGCGTGCAACTTTGCGAATAACGAATAATTTACGTTCCAATTCATTCTGATCGGCGCAAGTTTCACCCTGAGCAATGAATACCTGACGAATCACTGGCGCGCAGCTACTCACACTCTCAGGCAGATCGGCCTGTTTGAGATCAACCGGCACATCACGCCAGCCTAAAAAGCGCTGGCCTTCGGCATTGATGGTTTGTTCAATGATTGATTCGCATTGGGCACGGTGCGCATCATCCTGTGGCAAAAAGACCATGCCAACACCATATTGACCAGCCTCAGGCAGAGAGAAGTTTAAATCGGCACCAATAGCTTGAAAAAACTCATCTGGTAATTGAATCAGAATACCTGCGCCATCACCTTCACGCGGATCAGCACCGGCCGCACCACGGTGGGTCAACCGCAGTAAAATCTCCAGGCCTTTTTCAACGATCGTATGGCTCTTCTGATTTTTAATGTGGGCAATAAAACCAACGCCGCAAGCATCATGTTCGTGGCGTGGATCATACAAACCCTGTTTGCCTGGTTTGCGGCGTACATCTGATAAATGATTCATTTAATCTAACCTCATAAGCTTCACACACCGAGAAAAAAACGGAGACCAAGTGTTTGAACGTTGTGCCGGATGGCATTAACTATTGATTCACTCTCCCCAGAGCGAAAAGGGGCGCGCAGACTAGCGAAATTGGAGACAATTCTCCATAGATGATTGTGCAGTGATTCATGCATAGCGCCTTACCCTGCTGCACGGCTCCCAATTTGAGAATAACATTCATTTACCACAGAGTTCGCAGAGTAAATCAAGATCAAAATACGCATCATCAGAAGCTGGCTGCTTCTAAAATTTTTTGTGCCATTATACATTATGCTGAACCTCACTCCGCTTTAAGCCTTCGATCAACATGAAACAAGCAACGCGGTTGCGTACTGTTACGTACAACGGCCATCTTTAATCAGCGCCTCCCCAGCCACCTATTCACTCCAACCAAAAAGCCTCAATCAATTCGCCGCTTTCATCCAGCAACCACCATTCTATCCCCTGATCCGTTAAAGTTCGGTACAGAAGATCACCCGGATGCCATATCGCGAGCACTGCCTGCCGGACACCCTCAGTCAGGTCCGGATGCTACAAAGGGACGGGCGTATCTTCGAGCCATTCTTGTAGCGGGCAGGAAAAACCAGTCATTCCCCTGCCTTTGCTGTCGTATTTTTACGCCTGCTCAAGCTGGCGCAGCTCCAAAAGAATCAATCTTAATCAACCTCGGAAAATGCGCGAAGCAAGACTTGGCACCGTCATCTTAAAATAGCATATTCCAAGCCTTGCTGAACGCCGCGATCCTGCCATTCATCGGTTAGCTCTTTCCTGACCTCAATGCTTTTCAGCCGCTGATTCACCCATTCCCGTGTATAGCCTTTTTTCAGATAGGTTTGCATGGCTCGATCAAAGGCCAGTTCCGGGTCTTCGGTTTCTTCGATGCGTTCATAACCGACTTTTGCCAACCAGAGTTTGAAGGGTTCAGCTTTGGGGGATGGAATAGATTGAATTGCACGCAGTAAACCTTCAGTGTTAAAACAGTCGGTAAGATATTTTTTTCTATCGGGAGCAATCATCTTCAGATGTACGATATTATCGTACACCTCGCTACCTTCTTGTTTTAACTTGATTTTTAAGTCGGACCAATAGCGTTTTGGATTCGAGCTATCCGTTAAAATTTCTACCACGTCTATAATGGAAAAATACCAAAGTTCCTGTTCTTCATCCCAATGCCGTCGCACCTTTTTTTGATGAAACAGAATGATGGAGTTTTCTTTTTTCATAGCTTTACCTCCAAAGCATCAACCGCCTACTTGTCACCACAAACCTCGATAATATGCGCGAAGCGCAACCAAGCACTCGGCATCACTTCTAATCCCACATCACTTCACCATTCTGAATAAGGGAATGTCGCCCACAAGACTTACAAGCATACGTCTCAACATGAAGCTCATCGGCTATAATCAGTAACGTTCGGCATCGGCCGCAGCGGAATGCCTGCTCGTAAACTTTCTCATTATCATATTCAAGGTGCACATAAAACCGGCCATGAAGAGTATTGCAGTCAGGACATGCATACAGGCGATGCTCGAACTGGCAATCATGAACTTCTTGGTTCTCCATGATATCCAGAACTTTCTTGGAGACCCTGCCATTTACATCGGACATCACGTTGATGAGGGAGTGATACTGCATGCCGACACCAAGCAGAAACTGCTCTTCGAAAGCACAATTGGTGCAAAGAGTGGTGAAGCCGCTACCCACGGTACCTTTCCTGATTCAGCTTAAACAGTCGCGCGAGGATTTCTTCATCGGGCATGGCGGGAGTGTAATCATCCCAGCCGTAGGCGGTGGCGACTGCGGCATCGAGTTCTTTGTGGATATTGTCCAGCCATGCGGGGCGGGCGTTGTAGAGGTTGGTCAGGGTGCGCTTTTTCAGATCGGCTTCGTGGCTGGGCTTGGCGATGATGCGATCAGGGAAACCCTCCACGACTTCGGGGATGCGCTCCACCCATTCCGGCGGATTGAGCCAGTTGTTGCGGAGTTCATCCAGTCGCTTGGCGGTTACTGAAATAAGATCAAAGACTTCACCACAAAGGCACGAAGACACAAAGGAAAAACCGGGAGGGAATGGAAAGGTTTCGAAACAGGACTTGGCATTGTAGGTCGGATCGTTGCCAACGCCATGCATCGAACAAGTTGCCAAACTCCATACTTCGTGGATGCGCGAGTGTAAGATGCCAAAAACAGAATCATCCTCAAACGCGAATGCATACAACCGACTATCAGGAAGCACTGTTTTATCCAACCAGACAAACAGACGATACTTAGCAACACGAGGGGTAACAATATATCGGGTTAAAGGAGATAACCGAACCCTCAAAGCTGGTACAGTTTCTCCATGTCGCCACCAATATTTTTTTCGGATTTCTCTACGCCCTTTTTCTCGAAATGGCTTTACAAATTCCATAACATATTCAAAAGGCTGTTCATATAACGAGGCTGCGGCTACGTCCATATCTATACCAAAATCAATAATCCACATATCGCGATGTCTGCGAGTTATATCCAGACCATTCGACCACGGGCGCACAACATCACTATTTGGTCTTCCATTTGGATTGCTTGGCAATACTAAATAGCTCCGAGCCTGTTTACCCGAAATATCAAAAGCTCCAACCTTAACTGGGCCTTGAAAGGCACATCCTTGATTGCTTCCAAGAACAACAGATTTGGTTAAATCTATACTACTGGCAGACAGATCCGCGTGAATTTCATTGGATGGTTTCCCATCCAAAACAAATTCGTTTTTATTTTCACCAAAGCAAACAAGTGACACTCGAACATCCGCACCATCCACAACCCAAGGCTCATCACTCCAAGCCTCAAAGATTGGAACGGTATCAAGAATACGCTCCAACACTTTACGGTTTGCTCCTGCACGCATGGATTGCGTTGCCACAAAGCCAACTCGCTCTGTCTTATTCGCTTGCACATGTTCGCCTGCTCTGGCGAACCAATAGGCTACGAAATCTGCGGCCCCAGGCACTCGGCCTTTATATAGATTGCGAATGGCAAAGGCATATTCTTCGCCCAACTCTGCAATCATTTTCTTGTCTCCAAGAAATGGTGGATTGCCAACAATAAACTCAGCCTCCGGCCATTCGGCTTCTTTTATTCGTGTTAATTCGTGTGTATTCGTGGCTCGATTTTGATCTTCCTCTGTGGGTTCCCGATTAAAGCCTTCGGGAATGACGATGAGTGCATCACGGTTTTCAATCGTATGCAACGAGTTTAATATCGGTTTTCGATTCGCTGAAAAACCATGACCAATCATCCAGCCGAAGATCGACGGTTCAATCGAACTCCAATCCATTCTGGCGGCAATTAGCGTTTGTTTTACGCCATCGGCATCCAGCGGCAGGGCTTCGCCATCGTTGAACAGCCCACCGTTAAACCAGGCGATTTCATCCGCGCCGAAATAGCCGCCCGTGTTCATTTTGGCGAACAATTCCGAAGCCATCGGCGCAAAGCGCTGTGGTGCATGTTCGCAAGTCTCCAGCATGCGCGTGAACAAACGATCCGGCAGTAATTCAATATCTTCAGCAAACATGCAGAACAGCAAACGATTTACAAAGTGAGCTGTCTTGTGCGGATCGTGGCCATGATCACGCAGGCGCTGGGCAATACAGGCAAAGGCTTTGGCGACTTTTTCGGTGACAGCATCACGCGTCTGCCCCGGCCTTAAACGTTCCGGATCAGTAAATAGCCAGTGTAACTTTTGCAGATTTTCCGGCTGACCAATCTGTTCAAGGGGGATCGTATGCGTTTCATACACCGCATTGGTGAAATTGCTGTGGATGATAATGTCGCGACAATCGGAAACGACCAGCAGCGGCGGACTCTCCAGTGCCACGGCATAACGTTGCAATTGCTGATAGGCTTTATTCAGATCCTTGCAGGGGCCTTTGTATTCCCAATCGAAATGGCCACGTTTCCAGACATCAGCCCAACCATCACCGCCACCGGTCTTTTTTGCGCCCTTTTCAAAACAGAACCATTCACCGGCCTGATCGGCATCGGTCGGGTTCTGTTCCCCCAGCAAAGCGCACAGGTCATTAAAATGCGATTGGGATGCCGAGCGTTCTTTTAAGGCAGATTGTTGCCATTTGGCGATAAATGCTTGCGGTGTCATTGTCCCCTCATTGATAGCCAACTGTAAACGATGAAATGATCAGAAGCACTAAACCTTGGCGTTGCGTTAAGAACGCATTTGTTTGGCCATAATGCGCAGGCCAATGCATCTCGGAATCACCTTTTGCATGGCATAGAGTAGCTTGTGTCGCCAGCCCGGAATGCAATAACCACCACCGTTGTGCAGGGTGTTCAAGCAGGCATCAATGATGACTGGGATAGGCGTGCGAAAAAAGCTTCCCTTGCTGTTTGGCATGCCGGAGATGATACGAAAGCCGGTTGGTGATGGGCCTGGCGCAAGGGTGACGATGCGGACTTTGCCATCAAGCTCGGTGCGCAGTGCTTCACTCCAATAGGTTAAACCTGCCTTGGCCGCCGCATAGGTGCTCATATAAGGCAGTGGATATTCACCGGCCAGTGATGATACATTGATTATGAAACCGTTATTTTTGATGAGCTCAGGGAGTAGGGCGTGAGCCAATGCAATGGGCGCTTTTAAATCGGTTTTAATCACATCGATCTGTGGCACGATGCCGGTTTGTTCAAAACCACCCCAAATACCAAAACCGGCATTGTTGATCAGGCCGGTTAGTTTCTCCTCCTTAATGGCATCGAGCAAGGATATTAAACCATGCTTGGCATTGAGGTCGGCTTGTATGATGCAATGCCTTTCGGGGTGTTTGAGGGCGCCCATGGTCATTTGTAAACGCGCCATATCGCGACCATGCAGGATGAGTGAATAACCCAGTAATTCGAGTTTTTTAGCGAATTCTAGCCCGAAACCACCTGAAGCGCCGGTAATGAGTACGGTTTTTAAATCATGCTCAGGCATGAGATAAAGCTCGCATCGTCATGCTGCGCTGCTCAAAGCTGGCGATTTCAGTGATGCCAAACGATTGCAGTGTCGCCAGACAAGCATCCATATCACGACCTACCTCTGCCGGTGAATGGGCATCAGAGCCGAAGGAGAATGGAATGTGTAGCTCGGCGGCACGCTGAACAATGCGATTGTGTGGATATATTTCTTTGACCGGCTTGCGTAAACCGGCCGAACTGATTTCCAATGCCGCGCCGGATTGCAATACCGCTTGCAACATGGCTTCTTCGGCCGCTTTTACCAATGCATTGTCCGGGTCAGCGCGGTGGCCGAACTTTTTGATCAAATCAGGGTGTCCGATAATATCAAATAGACCACTGCGCGCAGATTGCCCGACCAGCTCAAAGTAGGCGCAATAGGCCTTGTTGATATCCCTGTCTTTCCATTCGTCCATGCAATCGGGATTATCAAAGCCCCAATCTCCAATATAATGCACCGAACCGATAACATAATCCCACGGGTAAGATGCGATCATGTTTGACACATAATCCTCTGTACCTGGGTGAAAATCAGCTTCGAGTCCGACACGTACAACAAGTTGTTCGGCCAGAGCATCACGCGTTTGTTCGATCTCGGACAAATACGATGCCATTTCGGATTGATGCATGCGCCAATCTTTATCAAAACCGCCCGGCATGGGTGAATGATCGGATATGCCGATCTCGTTGAGGTCTAGCTTGATGGCTGCATCGGCATAGTCGCGTACACTGCCTTTGGCATGGTTGCAGCGCGGCGTGTGCATATGATAATCGGGAACAGGTAAATAGTGCATGGCTCAAGTCTAGGGCAGGGGGCGCTGGCTGCAACGTCTTACAGCGATGTTATGGTGATATGACTGTGATATTCTGCCGGGTAAAAAATAAAAGTCACAAAAGTGTTTGACACTACGGCTGAAATTGTGACACTTCGCGCCGCTAATGGAGATTTATCTTCTGGCAAATGCGCCTATAGCTCAGTTGGTAGAGTAGCGGACTTTTAATCCGTGGGCCCCTGGTTCGAGTCCAGGTGGGCGCACCATTCAAAAAAAGCACTTACGGCAACGTAAGTGCTTTTTTTATGTCTGTTTTATAGCTTTTTTTTGTGCTGTTACGCTTCAATGTGCTACTGTTCGGGCGCATTTTGGCGTGTTTTGTGCAAGTAATCAGTCGCGTTGTTATGATCAAAATGATCAAAGAATTAGGAGTCATTCCATGTTATATGTTGCTGTTCGCGCTGCCAGACGCGCCGGAGATTTAATTGCCCGGGCTTATGATGAGCGCGATGATTTAAAAATCAGTCAGAAAAGTGATCGTGATTATGTGACTGATGTGGACCAACGTGCTGAAGATATTATTGTGCGGGAAATTTCACATCATTATCCGGAACACGGCATCGTGGCTGAAGAGATGGGCAAGCGATTGCGTCCGGATGCCGATATTCAGTGGTATATTGACCCCTTGGATGGCACGACAAATTTTATTCATGGTTATCCTCATTTTGCAGTGTCGATTGCGGCATGGAAAAATGGTAAGCCATTATTGGCTGTGGTTCATGATCCGATTCGTGATGAAACCTTTGAAGCGCGCAATGGTGGTGGTGCATTCTTGAATCGCCGTAGATTGCGTGTGAGTCCGCAAAAGAACCTCGATCATGCCATGTTTGCTTCCGGCATGCCTGCCTATCAGCGCGATTCGATCGATGTGTTTCAGCAGCGCATGGATGTCTGTATGCGTAATATGGATGCTTATCGGCGTGGTGGTTCAGCAGCGCTCGATCTGGCCTATGTCGCGGCTGGGCGTTTGGATGTGTATTGGGAGGCAGGGTTGCGTTCCTGGGATATTGCAGCGGGTTATTTGTTGGTGCAGGAAGCAGGCGGGCTGGCAACAGCTTTGAATGGTTCCACGATTGATCTTGAGCAGGGTGATATCCTGGCTGCGAATCCATCGTTGCATCCAAGTATGATTCGCTTATTGGATGTTACTAAATAATTAATGGCCTTCTTTTTTAAGCAATAGAAATATGGCCAAACCGCCGAAGATCAGACTGGGTAACCAGGCTGCAAAAGAAGCGGGTAGGTGTTCACTATTGGCCAGTAGATAGCTGGCGTTGCCCAAAATATAATAACACAGGCCGAGTGCAATGGTGAGAATCAAGCCCCATGATGCACCACCGCTGCGATCACCTGAATGCAGGCATAAAGCGGCAGCTAAAATGACCATCAGCAGACAAGAGAATGGGGCGGCAAACTTTTTATGCAGGGCATAGTTATAAGCGCTATTGCTTAAGCCGGCATGCTCGAGGTTACGGATATAATGGTAGAGCTGAAGCACATGCATATAGCGTGCTTTGGGTAATGCGGTGGTTTCAGGGCCGGCACTTGAGGTGATGCTGAAACTATCCTGTTGTTGCATCTGCATGCCTTGATCTTTGGATGGGGTGCTGATGTGAACATCGCTTAGATGCCAAACCCCCTTTGTATAATGCGCTTTGGTGCTGTCAATGCGTTTGATCCAGTTGCCTTTGGCATCGGTTTCCAGCATGGTTAAGGCAAACTGTTGCGCGGTTAACGGCGTTAAACGAAAAAACCGATGGCCATCTTTTAACCACTGCACACCTTGTTTGTCGGCTTGTTTGTGCTGAATGTAGACACGTTCGATATTATCGAGTCGTTTGTTGGTGGTCGGTGTCACCCATTCACCAATAATGAAACTGAGCATGGCGGCAAGGGTTGCGACCATCAACAATGGCGTGAGCACTTTATTGATGCCTAAGCCAGCAGCGCGCACCGCAACCACTTCATGATGCCGCGATAACTCAATGAGATAAACACTGGCACCTACGAGCACGATAATCGGCATGAATTCAGAAATCATGAAAGGGATCTTCAATAATATATATTCAATCATCAGATTACTGCTCAGCCCGTGGCCGAGGTGACGGGCTTTGTCGAACGATTCGATGATGATATAAATGGATAACAATATGGCCATGGTAAACAAGGAGCGGTTCAAACAACCGGAAAAGATCCATCTAAAGATTACAGGCATGGCGTGAGCCTAAGTATCATGTCCAGGAAAGAAAGCGCTTACTTATAAAGGCCGTAACTGCGGCTGGCTGATGTTGCCTGATAAACTGAACTTTTTACTTTTGCTGCCCAATATACTGCTAAGCATGGTGGCTTTTTTAGCCGCTTTGATTTGAATTTCCCCGGTCATCAGCCATGTTTGAGGGTTTTGAGCTGATGCATCGATCTGGCCTTTGCCACTTAAAATCAAGGCGCTGCCACCACCAATCACCCATTGCCAAGGGATATTGGGCTGATTGTTTTGTATGGCCAGTTTGTAATCGCCCAGATCGATGCGATGTGAAGATAGGTCGAGTGCTGCTGCACGCCATGATAGCTCGATGTTTCCTTGCAGCGGATGTGCATTTGTTTGCAGCTCAAGGGAGCCTGAGAGGTGTAACTGCCCAAATATGTTGACAGCCAAAGGTAGATGTTGGTTTAATATTGGTTGCAGGCTGGTGGCTTCGATATCGGCTGAAATATCTTGCAGCAGGATATGTTCGCCCTGTTGTGAAAGCACTGCGGCGGCTGATTGACCATGCCATTGTGTATGGATTTGAACGGCGGGGTTGCCGCTGAGTAAAGCTGACCATGCAGGAGAGAGTGTTATACTATCGATTATGATGGGGTTTGGTTGCTGCGTGTTTTGGATGGATATATTCGTGATGGAGATATTCTTGATGTGCATGGTGAATGCATGCAGTTGTAATCGATCATAGGAAAGTGTGATGCCTTGTTGCTTGGCCAACTTGTTGATTTGAGTCCCCAGCCATATTTCCGGTTGCCAGCGTAGACCAAGAAACAACAATAATGCAATGATAAATACGGCAAACAATTGCCACCATGATGCAGGCGCATGAGAAGAGCGGGATAAGGTCATTTCAATGCTTTAGTGGCGTTTGATTTAGCGAATATCAAAATGAATATTCTGTATGCCAGAGCCGCGCTGTAATTGGAGATCGAGTGCGGGGGCGCTCTTTAATTTAGCATAAATAGCCATGGCTTGAGCGGCATTGGTAATTTTCGCACCATTAATGGCCATAATAATATCACCATTTTGTAGGCCTGCTTGTTGATAAAGCGAGCCGGGCACGATGTTGCTGATGATGAAGCCGTTTATTTTACCGTTGGAAAAATTGGGTCTGGCGAGTGCTTGTGATAACAATGCAGGCAGGTTTTGCAATTGCTGTTGCAGATGTTGTCGATTCATGCGTTTGTTAAGGCGTTGGGGTGGTGCTCGGGGTGCTGCGGTGGTTTGTCTATCCAGACGAGGCATGCTGGTGGAAACAATTGGCTTACCCTGCTCGAGAGAGATGCGCTCCAGGCTGCCATTGTGATCAATAATAATAGCATTGGCCTCTACTGTTTTGAGCACCACACCAGTCTGAATGTTATCGCCAATAAAAAAAACACTTTGTTTACCGCTCGGAGTAAGGGCAATAATGGCGGCAGAATGAGCGCCTGCTACGACTGTGCCCAATAATTTAAGTGTTAACGGGGTCAGTGCAACGGTTTTTCTCTGTTGCACGACAGGAGCTACAGGCTGAATCTTTTTAGCTGCCTGACCAAATAGTGTTGTCGCAACCATGCTGTTTAAGTCGGGTAATGTCTGTGCTGCTGTTTCGATGCTGTTGATGTTATTTGAAACAGCTGCTTCTTGTTCAGGCAATAACCAGCCAGCGACCAACCAGGCCAACAACACGACCAGAATAAACTCGCTTAACAAAGGCAATCGTTTTAATGCAGGTAATGCGAGTGTCATTTACTTTCCTTATGAATGTGTTGGCTTGTCAGTGATGCTTTGATCAGCGCTTCCTTCATGGCCGATGATCAATCTTTCGCATGGCTTCGGCAAGTGCTGCATCGATCTGTGTCATTGGCATGTCATATAGTTGTGCATGATTTCTATTTGTTGTTTGATGAGACAGGTAAGGAGCTCAAATGAAACCGGCTGCGTTTTTCAAGGTTCAAAGCCTACAGGCTAAAGCGATCATGGTGAGCATCTTCATGTTGGCTGCTTTGTTGTTTCTGGGTAAAACATCGATGGATGTGTCGGATGTATTTCAGGCCAGTAAACACATCGATCAATTGAACAGCAGCTTGCGCAAGCAGTTAATCCTTAATCGAATCGCCAGCCATTTGGGTTATGGCGGAGCCATTCATCAATTCAAGGATTATGAGATTCGTCGTCGGGATAGTTATCATGCACGCGCTTTGGGTGAGCTGGCCGCAGTTAAAACACTGCTTCATGCTTATCAAAATATAGGTGCGATCAGTAGCCAGGAGAATGAGCAGTTACAGTTATTGAGGCAATTGGATGAGCTGATGACATCCAGTTTGCGGCCGATGAAACAGATGATTAAGGAGCGTATCAGTAGCGGAGAAATCGATACGCAGTTGGCAATCGATGTTCAACCATATCGACAGGCTTTGGATACGCTGTTTGGCTTGCTCAAACAGCAGCAGATGGAATATTTGCAGACCTTGACTCAGGTCATGCCACAATTGGCCGGTCGTTTTTCTGTGATTGAAGCAGATATACGCAGCATGGGAGAAATATACCTTGGCATGGGTTTTGGTGGCATTATCCATGTGTTTAAAAACTACCTGCTGCATCCGCAAGCCAGTATCGATATGGGTGCTTACAGGCAGGAGATCAATCAATTGACTGAGTCACTTGCCCGTTTGGCACATTCAGGTCATGAGCCGGTGAATACTCAGCACACAGTTCGATTTGATGAAGTTCGGCCTGAAACAACCGAGATAGAAAGCACAGAAATGCAGGCTCATGAGCAGCAGCAACAGATTGTACAAGAGCTAGCCAGTTTGCCGGCTGCCTATCAGCAGGCCATGCAGCAGGCTCAAGGTCTATATCGGGCAGGTAAACCGCTGTCTGTTACGGCGCGTAAAAGTAGAGTGAAAGCAGATAAACAATATATGCACAATCTGGATGCACTCAATCAGATTTTGGTACAGCAGTATTTGTTTCAGCAACAGCAGAGTCATACGTATCTGGAGGCCATTGTGTGGCACAGTCAGCAGCAATTGCTGATCAGTATTGTGGTCTTGTTGAGCTGTATTTTATTGGCTATTTTCCTGTTCGCTATCCAGATGCCACGCTTGATGTCGAAAAGCATCGCTGCGGTGGCAATGGTGACAGGGCATCATGGAACTCAATTGCATTCTCTGGCAAGCAGGCGCGATGAGTTTGGTTTGTTGGCGCGTGCAATTGAGCAGTCTGGAGCGGTGTTGGTGGAACAAGAGCAAGAGCGTCAGCAACAGCTTGAGGTAGAGCGATTGGCCATTGAAAATAGGCAAAGACAGGAGCGTGTGAGTCAGCGCAATCAAATGGCTGATGATTTTGAAGCAACGCTGGGTCAAATTATTGCAGGTATTGCCCAGCAGGTGGAATTCGCGCGCCAGTGTGCTGTTGAGGTGGCCAGTAAGTCGGAACAACTGATGCAGCAATCATCGGATGTGCGTGAAGATAGCCGGCAGGGTATTGTATTGGTTGAATCAACAGAACATGCATCCACCAATCTGCATGGTGCGATTATGGATATGGGGGGTAAAACTGCCCATGCCAGTGATATCGCCAATCAGGCCATGAACGATACCAAAGAGATTAATGCGATGGTCAAACGCCTGGATGATGTATCACGGCGTGTTGAGTCGGTGATCAAAGGAATCAGTAATGTGGCCGTGAATACCCGTGTGTTGGCCATGAATGCCACCATTGAAGCGGCATCTGCTGGTGAGGCTGGAAAGGGGTTTGCGGTGGTGGCACAGGAAGTTAAAGAGCTGGCTGTCGAATCATCGCAGGCAGTAAAAAATATTGCTGAGGAAATGGCATATATGCAGCAGGAAATTGTTGCGACCGCTGATATCTTGCAAAACACCGCTGATAAAATCAATCATATCCATGAAAGTACGCAGACTGTGGCAGCATCGGTGCGTACGCAGGTGCAATCCATTGAGCTGATGAGCAAGGATGCCCACGCTGCGAGTAGCAGCATGCAAGGGGTAATCGAAATCATGCGGATATTGTCCGTCTCGGCCAGTGAATCTGAATTGGCTTCAAATAAATTGCGTGGTGCGATTGAGCATGTGCATGAAAAAACCGATGATGCCAATGTACAGTTGCATCAGTTTCTGGATAATATACGTGCTTAAGAAAGCTCTTGTTTAAAAACGCCCTCATGCTGAATTCGCAGGAAACGGAATCGTAATTGTCATTTTTTATATTGCTTTATGGCGCTGTTCGTGAGGCATCGCTACACTGCCGACCCAATGACTAAGATAAAACAATCCCATATACGTAACTTTTCTATTATTGCCCATATTGATCATGGCAAATCTACCCTCGCTGATCGCTTGATTGAGGTGACGGGTACATTGAGCGAACGCGAGATGAAAACCAATCAGGTGCTCGATTCGATGGAGCTGGAGCAGGAGCGCGGCATTACCATCAAGTCGCAGACGGCTACCCTGAATTATACAGCTAGCGATGGTGAGACCTATCAATTGAATCTCATCGACACACCCGGTCATGTGGATTTTACTTATGAAGTATCACGCTCATTGCAGGCTTGTGAGGGCGCATTGCTGATTGTCGATGCGGCGCAAGGGGTAGAAGCGCAGACCTTGGCCAATGTGTATCTGGCCATGGATAATGATCTCGAAATTATTCCGGTGATCAATAAAATTGACCTGCCGAGCGCTGATATCGAAGAGGCCAAACGCCAGATTGAAGATGTGATTGGGATCGATGCATCGTATGCCATTCCGGTATCGGCCAAGACCGGTGTGGGCATCAATGATGTGCTTGAAGCGATTGTAAAACATGTGCCGCCACCGGAGAATCGGGATGATCAACCACTCAGGGCGCTGGTGGTGGATTCATGGTTCGATGCCTATGTCGGTGCAATGGCCTTGGTGCGTGTGGTCGATGGTGTGCTTAAAAAAGGCGATAGAATTCGTTTGATGTCGATGCCGACAGCGGCGAGTTATGAAGTACAGGATGTGGGTTACTTTGTACCCACACCATTTTCAACACCGCAACTGGCATCAGGTTCGGTGGGCTTCTTAACCGGCGGCATCAAGAAACTGGCCGATTTGAAGGTCGGCGATACAGTGACAACGTTGAAAAACGCTTCGGTTGATCCCTTACCCGGCTACCGTGAGCCCAAAGCGATGGTGTTCTCAGGCCTCTATCCGGTCGATTCAGCCGATTACAATGATCTGCGTGATTCGTTGGAAAAACTGAATATGAATGATCCGGCCTTCACCTTTGAAGCGGAAAATTCAACAGCGCTGGGTTTGGGTTTTCGTTGCGGCTTCCTGGGCATGCTGCACATGGAAATTGTGCAGGAGCGATTGGAGCGTGAATACAATCTCGATTTGATCACGACTGCGCCGAGCGTTATTTATCGCATCCATAAGTCCGATGGCGAAACAATAGAAATTTCCAATCCGAGTGAGTTTCCTGACCCGCAGGAGATTGATCGCATTGAAGAGCCTACCGTATTGGCCAATATTTTTATGCCGGAAGAGTTTGTCGGCGCATTGATGAAGCTGTGTCAGGAACGGCGTGGCATGCAGCAGGATATGAAATTTATTGGTGAGGGCAGGGTGATGCTGACCTACCGTTTGCCGTTGGCTGAGATGGTGATTGATTTTTATGATCGTTTGAAATCGGTGTCACGCGGCTATGCTTCGATGGATTATGAGTTGTCCGATTTTTCGGAAGATGATGTGGTCAAGCTCGATGTGTTGGTGCATGCGGAACCGGTCGATGCGCTGTCGTTGATTGTACACCGCTCGATTGCTGAAACTCGCGGCCGTGATCTGGTGAAAAAACTGCGTCAGTTGATTCCTCGCCATCAGTTTGATGTGCCATTGCAGGCGGCCATTGGTGGTCGTATTTTGGCGCGTGAAACGATCAAGGGCGTGCGTAAAAATGTCACTGCCAAATGTTACGGTGGTGATATAAGCCGCAAGCGTAAACTACTGGAAAAACAGAAGAAAGGTAAAAAGCGTATGAAGTCAATTGGTAATGTGGAAGTGCCGCAAGAAGCGTTTTTGGCTGTGCTGAAATTGAACGAATAGGGAGACCTAAAAGCTTTAACCACAGAGCACGCAGAGTAAGGCAGGAAAGTTTTTAGATAAGAAATTGCATATTGGAGCGAAGAAGGTTCTCTAATCGGACATTCTTATTATATCTGGTTTTAGCTTTTACTCTGCGTAACCTTGCGCCAAGGTGAATCGAGCTTGCGAGAGAGTGGGAGCGCTGGGGTAACTCTGCGGTAAATATTTTGGTTGATTGTAATGAACGTTAAACACAGGAAGGTAAAATGAGTGAAAATAAAAAACCAGTCTGGCGCGAATGGATTGAAAGTCTGATCATTATTGCCTTGTTGGCGATTGTGATTCGTAGTTTTATCGTCGCGCCGTTTAAAATCCCATCATCCAGCATGGTGCCTACCCTGGAGATCGGTGATTATTTGTTTGTGCTGCGTTATCCCTATGGTTTTAAAATTCCGTTGACCGATATTCAACTGATGCCAAAAGAAGTGACACGCGGTGATGTGGCGGTGTTTGTCTATCCAGAAGATAAGAGCAAAGATTATATCAAGCGCATTGTGGGTATTCCGGGTGATCGCATCGTTTACCGTGATAATAAGCTGAGTGTGAATGGTACGCTGATGCCTTTGGAATCCAAGGGTAACCGCACTTATTTCATGCAGGGTGGCAATGTGGATGTGTCCGGCCTGTTTGTGGAAGATTTTGATGGCATCAAACACTTCGTGCTGCGTAAGGATTATTCGATTAAAGATGGTGAATGGACTGTGCCTGAGGGCATGTATTTCGCCATGGGTGATAACCGTAACAATTCACGCGACTCACGTTTCTGGGGCTTTGTGCCGCAGGCTTATATGGTCGGTCGCGCAGCGATTGTCTGGTGGTCATGGGATCATTCGACCAGTTCGGTGCGTTGGGATCGTATCGGACACGTGATTGAATAAAACGATGTTGGCTGCAAGGGCTGAATTTGATCAGACTGTGTCTAATCAAATTATATCCAATCAGATCGAAACAGGCTTTTCAGTTGTAAAAATGCTGTTTTGGTTGGCTGTGATTGGTTTCGTGTTTGTTAATGGTTCCGCTGTTGGGCTGGCTTATTATAATAATACAAAAGTGCAGGATAGTTTTGATCATTTAAGTCGCAAAATGCCTGCAGCGGCTGAGCCTGAAATCAGGTTGAAACTGCAAGAAGTGTTTCATGTGCAATACATCGATAAAAAAGATTTACCGGATGAATTTTATGATGCATTGCAAATTAAAACGACAGGTCAGGGTTTTGAAATTTCATCGGCATACATGGTGACAGTCTGGCCGTTTGGCAGGGTGGAAGAAAGGGATGAGTTTGGTGAATATGATCCCGAAAACTTAACGGGACTGGAGAGTTTAAGAGATAAAACACGTATTGATTTGTTTTTTAAGCCGTATGCGATTTCACCCGTGGAAAATCAATAATGCCCGATGACTTGAAGCATTTGCAAACATCTATTGATTATGTGTTTGCGGATGTGCAATTGTTACAACGCGCTTTAACGCATCGCTCAGCCAATCAAACAAAACATCATGATCATATGGAGCGTTTGGAGTTTCTCGGTGATGCTGTACTGGGCTTGGTGATCTCGGCTTATTTGCATGAGCATTTTCCGGCTAAACCTGAAGGGGATTTATCACGTATGCGGGCAGCCTTGGTGCGTAAGGAAAGTCTGTTGCGTATTGCGGTCAGATGGAATCTGGTTGTGTATTTGAATGTGGGTGAAAGTGAGCGACAGGAGCGGGGTGGGTCTAATTCCTCATGCATCAAATCACCATCGATATCGGCCAATGCTGTTGAGGCGGTAATTGGTGCTGTATTTGAAGATGGCGGTTGGGCTGCGGCGCACAAGTTGGTGATGCAGGCCTGGCAGGATATGTTCAAGGGTATTGGTGATGTCGATACACGCGATGCCAAAAGCCGTTTGCAGGAGTTAACCCAGGCCAAAGGCTGGGGTTTACCTGAATATAGCTTGCTCGATGCAGGGGTAGGGCAATCGCCGCGTTTTGAGGCTCAGTGCAGGGTTAATGGAGAATTGTTTGCACGCGGACGTGGAGAGCGAAAGAAATTGGCCGAAATTGAAGCGGCGGAGAAAGCATGGCGACAACTGAAGACATAAATAAAAGCCAACAACCGAACAAGGCATCGGAGCTCGGTAAAGACAACAAGGAAACCCCTTATCATTGCGGCACAGTCGCCTTGCTTGGTGTGCCCAATGTCGGTAAATCTACACTGATGAATCGTATTATTGGTGCCAAGGTGGCGATAGTAACACCCAAGCCGCAAACCACTCGGCACCGTATTTTGGGTATCCATACCGATGAGCAGCGTCAGATTATTTTTGTCGATACACCGGGGATTCATAAAGGTGCGCAACAGCTCAATCGTAATATGGTACGGGTAGCCTATGCTGCCGCTGAAGAGGCCGATGTATTGGCGATTATGCAGGATGCGAGTAAACCCTTGGACATGCCGACCAAAAAGCTGATCGAACGCTTTGCTGACGGACGTTTGAAACAGCCGCGTATTCATGTACTCAATAAAGTGGATCGGGCGGATAAGTCGCGCTTGTTGCCACGTTTAAAACAGCTTCAACAATTGGATCCGGGTGCAAAAGCCTATATTCCAGTTTCAGCCCGTAAGGGCACACAGACCGATAGTTTGCTCAAAGAATTGACCAAATACCTGCCTGAGCAGCCGGCAATCCATGATCCCGACTGGTTTACTGATCAGAGCCAGCGCCAGTTGGCTGGCGAATATGTGCGTGAGCAGGTGTTTTTGTCCATGCATCAGGAAATCCCCTTTCAAACAGCGGTAGATATTGAACGTTTTGAAGATCTGGGTGATATCATTGAAATCGAAGCGGTGATTCTGGTCGGTAGTGAACGGCATAAGCCGATGTTGATCGGTAAAGGCGGTGGCGGCATGAAAGCTGTTGGCACCAAAGCGCGTTTGGGTTTGGAAGAAATATTGGGCTGCCGTGTGCGCCTCAATATCTGGGTCAAGGTGGATGAAGACTGGTTTGATCATCCGGGTAAGTTGATTGAGCTTGGTCTGGGTGCAGGGAATGAATAACATCTTCGGAGTGCAGTCATGACTGAGCCCTTATTAAAAGTCACGAATCTGCACAGGTATTTTTCTGCTGCAGCGGGTAAGTTGCATATTCTTCAGGGTGTGGAATTTGAAGTGCAAGAGGGTGAGTTTTTAGCCATTGTCGGTGAGTCCGGCTCGGGTAAATCCACCATGTTGCAGCTGTTGGGCACACTCGAGCAGCCCGATGAAGGTGAAGTACGTATTGATGGTGAGCTCATCCATGGGCTGGGCTCAAATCGAGAGGCCAAACTGCGCAATGAAAAAATCGGCTTTGTTTATCAGGCGCATCATTTGATTCCGGAATTAACCGCTCTGGAAAATGTAACCCTGCCATTGTTGGTGCAGGGCATGGATGCAGCGCAGGCAGCGCAGCGCGGGTTGGATTTGCTGACGCGTTTGAAGATGGCGGACAGGGCACAGCATGTGCCTGGAAAGCTCTCCGGCGGTGAAGCGCAGCGGGTGGCTGTTGCCAGATCATTATCAACCCGGCCACGCTTGTTGTTGGCAGATGAGCCGACCGGTAATCTGGATGAACGCACAGCTCAGGAGGTGTTTGAATTGTTGCGCTTGCTGTGTCAGGAAGAGCGTGCTGCAGTGGTCATGGTGACCCACAGTAAATCCTTGGCAAAAGCCTGTGATCGGGTATTACGCCTGCATGATGGGCGACTTGTAAGACTGGATTCCTAAGTCAGCAGAGCTCGCGAAGTTGTTTTTGAGGTCATTAAAAAACAGCCAATCATTATTTTATGATCATGAAAAGCTTTGACAGATTAAAGAGTTCTGATAATCTTCACATGTTGTTTCTAACGGGCATGGGTAATAGCCTGAATTAATTTATGTTTTGTGGGTGAGGGAAAGTGACCAAAGCTGAGATTGCCAAGATTGTTCATGAACGTGTGGGGCTAACTAAAAAAGAGTCGGCTCAAATCGTTGAATCCGTATTGGATGTGATGCGGCAATCACTCGAGCAGGGTGACAATGTCAAACTCTCGGGCTTTGGTCATTTTATTGTGCGCCAAAAGCATGCTCGGCGCGGCCGCAACCCCAAGACAGGCGAAGATATTACCATCGCTCCACGTTCCGTAGTGACCTTTCGTGCCAGTCCATTGCTCAAGAAAAAACTACTTGGAGCCGATGAGTGAACGCCAAACAGGCGTTGGCTAAAGCAGGTATTTCAGTGCCTGAATTGTCGGATAAATTATTTTTCTCTATTCGTGAAGTGAGTGATGTATGTAGCGTTGAGCCGCATGTATTGCGTTATTGGGAAACCGAGTTCAAGCATATCAAACCGGTCAAAAAAAGTGGGAACCGTCGTTTTTATCGTCATCGCGATGTGTATGCCGTACTGCAAATCAAACACTTACTATATGATCTGAATTTCACCATTCGTGGTGCCAAGAAACGTTTGCTCAGTGGTGATATTGAAGATATCGTTGAACAAAAAGACAGTCAGGCTATCTTGCGGCGCTTGAAACAGGAATTAAACGAGATTCATTCCTTACTGGATTAATTGCTCTGAGCTTTCCTCTGTTGCTTAATTAGTTATCACATCGGGGCGTAGCGCAGCCTGGTAGCGCACTACACTGGGGGTGTAGTGGTCGGAGGTTCAAATCCTCTCGTCCCGACCATTTTTCAATTCAGTTAAATGATGCGCCTGAGCCATCGTACAAACTGGGGCAGGGCAAGAAGCAAAATACTTGCTGAAGCGATAAGTATATTTTGCGTGACGACCGCAACATCCAAATGATGCAAGGCTAAAGCCAGAACTGCGAGAGGGGCGATTAACAGAGCCAGTAGTGATGCATCCATAAAGCCATCCATGATGTTCTTTGCATGCATCACATCGTTGTTTGATTCTTCCATCTTTAAATAGGCTGGCATAAGCATCGCTCCTGTTTGGCTTGCTGTTTTGTGCATTAGCATACCGTAGGATTCAATAAAGCAAATTTTATGCCACTTATGCTTGGCGCGTTCTATTTGTGATGTTTTATCAGGCTGACTTTCAACTTGCGTGAATCATTTGGGCTGGCGTAGCGCCTACTGCTTATGCATCCGTCTTGGCCATCTCATCAGCTGCATCTTCAATCAGGCAACGGATTTCTTCGATGGCACCGGTATTGCCGGATTCGATCAGACCAATGATGAAGCTCTCGATGGTGCGCGGTAGCAGTGTAGGTTCCTCCACAGGGCCACGCGAAAAAACAATGAAACCATTTAAGAATGCTTCAAACGACGCATCGGATATTTGTTCATAATTTTTGTTTTTTGAGCCGGCCATAAATGCTTTGACCTGACTGCTGCTAAAGTTGCTTCCGCCCAGCTCGAATATCTCTTTAAGCTCAAAATGTTTGAGATTGTTGGCGATAATAATTTTTTTGAGGATAGCGTTATTTGTCATGCCGCAAGCATAACCAATCGCAACGAAACAACCTAGGAGTCTGTCGGACTTATGAGAAATCTACTGCGCGGCAGGGTAAGTGGCCTAAAATATCCTGATTTATCGTCACATAGTTGCCACTATGATTCTCAAAATCATGCTGTTTTTGACTCACTTCCCCACCTGCTCGCT
>JAUZQK010000077.1 GCA_030951025.1 Mariprofundus sp.
TATTTATTCAATAAAATCATTTCCTAAAGCACCTTCCACAAGGAGGATATAGGATTCGATTTTCTCTTTGTTGAGTTCTACATCTGCCATTAATTCCCATCGCTATGAATCACTATCGATATAGTAGTCGCTGTAAAGCAAGTAATCGAGTGGCTACTTCTGACCGAACCTCGTTGTTGGCGACTAACGAAAGCAGTCGAAAACAGACACGCAATTAGCTTAGCCATTCCAAACGTATTTACCATATCAGATTCCTATTTTTCTATCCTCTAGCCATTGAAGAATAAAATTAATCAAAGACTGTGCATCATTCAAATCAAGTAGAGGCACACTTACGTTCAAATCAGCAATATCTGTTGCCACGGCAATCAATTCCGACTCATCACAACACAAGGTGTTTGAACGCTTGGATCTAAGCACTTCAATCTTTGGCCCTGGCACAGATGCATAACCCTCCACCAACACCAAATCATAACCGCTAAACAAACGCTCGGTTAAGCGCTGAGGGTTTAATGTTTCATCCACATCGCTGACCATCAACATTTTATTAGGCCCCACCAACAATGATGTGGATGCGCCAGCCTGTTTATGCCGCCAGCTATCTTTACCCGGCGTATCCATCTCCGGCTGGTGGTGGCTATGTTTGATCGTGGCGATACGCAAACCTTGAGCCACAAAACCTGCCACCATTTTTTCCATAAGCGTTGTTTTACCGGAATTGGAATACCCAACCAGCGACAGGATTGGTGTGGACAAGTGGGGTGTACTCATGGATGCTCCGTAACCCATGACTCACCATTCGGTGTCGTCTCTTTTTTCCATATCGGCACCCGTTGTTTGAGTGTATCAATCAACCACTCACAGGCTTCAAAGGCTGGCTTCCTGTGTTCCGCCCCCACCACGATCAATACAATCTGATCACCGGCATGCACTGTCGTCACCCGATGCACCATACGCACAGCAATAATATCGAATCGCTGCATTGCTTCATCGCGCAAGGCAAACATCGCCTTTTCCGCCATGCCCGCATATTGCTCAAAGGCGATAGAAAACACATCACGCCCTTCGGAGAAATCCCGCGCACAACCAAGAAAGCTTACAATGCCACCGATACGTTTGGAGCTTGCACGCAAAGCATCCACTTCCACTGCCATCGAAAAATCTTCGACCTGAATGCGCACAGATTGTGTTGGATGGCTCACATCACCCTCCCGAAAACGGTGGCATCAGTGCCACCTCATCGCCTGCTTTCACAAGCCTATGCATATCATTCACTTGAGTCTGATTTACGGCCACCAGCAACGGCTTAAAATCTGCGCAAGCAACTGCCTTGAGTACATCGGCCAGCGTCATGCCTTCACCCGCTGGCAGCAAACGCTCCCGCTGCCCCAGCATATCTGCAATCGAACCAAAAAACAGAACTTTAATCATGTAATATTTAGCCCCAGCACTTCATATAACAGGTAATCACCGCTTTTCCCCTTCAACCCTGTTTTTAGTGTTTTTCCCAGCTGAACCTGCTGCTGAATATGCGCATGCATGCACTGCGAAACAAGGATAGGTGAGTCAATCCTCTTTGTTTCACCTTCTATACGACTGGCCACATTGACTGCATCCCCGATCGCAGTGAACTGGGCTTTTTCACGATGGCCAATATTGCCCAACACCACTTGGCCGTAATGGATGCCAATACCAATCTCAAAACACTCATTAAAGTTTTTCTTGAGATAGCTATTCACGCGCTCCAGCGCCTCAGTCATTTGCATCGCTGCAGTCACTGCATGCATGCAGTTGATTGAAGCATCCGGCTCATCCACTCCGAACAGAGCCATTAAACCATCACCCATATATTTATCAATATAACCGTGATTGGCCAATACCACCTCACCCATTTCCTGGAAATAGCGATTGAGAATATGAATAATATCATACGATAAATGGCGCTCGGAAAAACGGGTAAAGCCGCGAATATCACTGAACAAAATGGCAACAGCCTGCTCCCTGCCCGTGCCTTCTTGCTGTTTGCACTGCATAGCCAGGTCTGCATCCTGATCATCCAAAACCAGCCGCCGGACTGTCACCGCTCCTTGCACGCGGGTCTGACAGGCCAAACGAATATTATTCTCCAAACCCTTGCTATCAGAGAGTCTCTTCTCCGCTGCATTTTTGGGGAGCAGATTGTCTGCGCCCTGACATACAATCACCCGGCAAGTGGAACAACGCGCATGACCACCACACACATGCATATGCGGAATGCCATGTTTCAGGGCAATATCCAGCAGTGACTGGTCCAGATTATTTTCTTCAATCACCGTCTCGTTTTCAAACCTAATCGTTGCCATTACACCCCAATTCGCGAAACAAGACCAAGCACCGTAAGGCGCATTTAAACTGCGGTCATCGTTTCAGCCTCCGTCACACTCCACAGTAATCACCATGGCAATAATCGTCAATATTCACATATTTTAAAATCTGATATGGCGATATCATTCAGATGATTGGCCACAGAACGCCGCACATAGACATTTTCATCACCTTTCAGCAGCTCCAGCAATTCGACCACCGGCGCCGAGCTGGCCGTGGCCACTGCGATTGCCCTGTTCGGCTTTGAATCCGGTGCGGCGCTGGCCACCGTCATAACTTATAGCTTTTAATCCAACCTCTCCCTGGCTTAAGCTAACTCCAGCAAGAGGATGGAGGAATGAATCTAAAGCAGCGACTCAACTGCCTATGCCTTTTCACGTTGCCAGATGTAATACATGAGCGGGGTGACAAACAGGGTCAGAATCGTCGCGGCCAGGGTGCCGAAGGCCATTGATACGCCGAGCCCGCCGAATACCGGATCGGTAATCATAATCGAGGTACCGGCAATCACAGCTAGGGCGGTGAGCAAAATCGGGCGGGCGCGCACAGCTCCGGCTTCCAGCACGGCTGTTTTCACATCGTAACCGCGTTTGCGATAATCCAGTATAAAATCAATCAGCAGGGTGGAATTGCGCACCACAATACCGGCCAGCGCGATCATGCCGATCATGGAAGTCGCCGTGAATGGTTGGTTGGTGATCCAGTGACCGGGAAAAATGCCGATCATGGTTAAAGCAGTCGGTGCCATCACCAGCATCGGCAGAATCATTTGCCCGTAATAGGCCACCATCAGCAAATAAATCAGCAGCAGCGCAACAATAAACGCGGCTCCCAGATCACGAAACACATCCAGCGTCAAACGCATTTCTCCGTCCCACAGCATGTGGTAGCCAAACGTATCCTGCGGCGTGGTTTTGGTGAACCGCATGCCGCCGGTTTTGAGACTCGTGCCGGGCAATACCTCTTTCCCATCGAGTTCGCCGTCCATGCCGAGCAGCGAATAGACCTGCGAGACCTGTTTGGGCTCAGCCATCACATAGGTAACCTGATGCCCGTCTTTGGTATAAATCGGCTTGTCTGCCACCGTACTCTCCACCGTTGCAAAGGCCGATAAAGAAACCGGACCGTGGCTTCCACTAACATAAATCCGATTCAAATCTTCGACATGGGCGCGCATGGCTTTTGGTAATTGCACATGCAATTTCACCTGATGGCGTTCATTTTGAACATGCAACGCACCAAAATCATAACCGTGCAGGAAATCACGCAGAGCCACCTCAACCTGCGCTGTCGCTACACCCAACTGAGCCGCTTTTTCTTTATTCATATTGATATTCAGCTGTTGCTGATCATCACCCACCGAATCATCAATATCAGTCACATCATAGGTGTTTTCAAAGCTGTGGCGTACGGCTTTGGCCATCTTGCGCTGGGTTGGATAATCCGGCCCGTAAATCTCCGCCAACAAGGTGGCGCGCACCGGTGGACCCGGCGGATCTTCCACCAATTTAATACTGGTTTTCGCATGCGCTGCCAGCACCGGCTTCAACATATCGCGCAACTCCAGCACAATGCCTGCAGAGCGGATCGAACGCTGGTGTTTATCCACCAGATTGACCCGGATATCGGCCAGATTCGTGCCCTTGCGCAACACGGAACCACGCAACATGCCGTTAAAATCAATGGGTCCTGCCTGCCCCACAAAAGTTTCATAATCAATGACCATCGGGTGTGTCCGCACCACTTCAGCCACTTCTCTGGCCACACGATCGGTTTCTTCCAGCGCTGCGCCTTCCGGCAAGTCGATGGTGATATTAAATGTATTGTTATTGCCTTTCGGTAACATTTTCAATTCCACCGAACCCGGTGTCATCGGCCCGTTAATCCCGGAGGGACGCAGAAACTGCCAGCCCGGCTGCAACATCGCGGCGACGAACATGATAAAAATAACCAAAGCAAACAAACGACGTACCGTTTTAGATTCCACCAACGGTGTGGCCAGACGCAGATACATGCGCTGCACGGCATCTTTGCCTGACGCGTGCTTCGCTTTCATCGTGCTTTCACTCTTGTTGAAAGGCAGCCAGCGATACGCAATCCACGGTGTAACCATATAGGCAATCACCAATGAAGCCGCCATGGCAATCGGCGTATTAAACGGGATCGGCCCCATATACGGCCCCATCATGCCGGTCACAAAGCCCATCGGTAAAAAGGCCAGAATCACGGCAATGGTAGCGATAATAGTCGGTTTTCCCGTCTCATTGGTGGCTTCGACAATCAGGCGCGCCTTCTCTTTCAGACTGTTTGCACCGCTGTCCTTCAATTGATTCAAATGACGATGGATATTCTCGATCACCACAATCGCATCATCGACCAACAAACCCAGCGCCAGAATCAGTGCGAACAGGGCAATTCGGTTGATAGTCTGATCGGCCAGAAAGCCGACCGCCAGCACAATCAGCAGAATCAACGGGATATTCATGGTCACAATCGCGGCTTCACGCCAGCCGAGGAAGAGCAGCAGAATAATAATCACCGAAGCAATCGCGATTCCAAGATGTTCCAGCAACAGGTTCACGGCGGCATTGGCGCGATCACCGGAATCACGCGTAATCGTCACCGCCACATTATCGGGGATAAAATCACCCTTCAGGCTATTCAATTTGGCTTCGATATTGTCGGTCACCACGACAGCATTGGTGCCGCGTTTCTTGGCCAGCGTGATTGATACTGCCGGCCTTTGCGCTGCGCCATCGTCGCCTTGAACCGAAGCTCCGAATCCAATGCGATGATAATGATCCACTTGTGCAGGGCCATCGCTAATGCTTGCCACATCACGCAAATAAATGGCTTTATGCTGCCACTGCCCAACGACCAAACGGCCCACTTGCATGGCATTTTTCAGATAACCGTTCAGCCACACGTTGATTTCCCGATTGTTGCCAACGAGTGTACCGCTAAGGCCACCCGCATTGGCGCTGAGCAATACCCGGTGCAGCTTGTCCAGCGCAATGTGGTAGGCGGCCATACGCACCGGATCGAGCTGAATACGAATCTGACGATCATTGCCGCCGATAATATCAGCCACCGATACGCCATCGATAGGGCTTAACTGATCGCGCACCCGCTCGGCCAGTCGCTTGAGCGATAAACCGTCCATGGCTGTGGATGACAGCGTAATCACGGAAACCGGCACATCATCGACATCCATCGGTTTGACCAGCGGTTCGGATGCACCGGCAGGCAAACGATCCAGATTATGCATGATGCGATCATACAATTTGACCAGACTGGCTTCCTTATCTTCACCGACCTTGAACATCACCGTCACCACAGCCTGCGAATCCAGCGCGATACCATAGGTGTGGTCTATGCCTGTCATTTCGCGCAGCACCATCTCCAGCGGTCGCAAAATCAGGTTCTGCACTTCTTCAGGAGACGCACCCTGCATCTGCACAATCACATTGGCCGCAGGCACATCAATCGACGGATTTTCTTCACGCGGTGTCACCATCAGGGCCATCGCGCCTATCATAAAAATCAGCAGGCTGAACATCGGTGTCAGACTGGAAAACATCGCCGCCTTGCCCAGGCGACCGGCAATATTGAGTGGTTCAGAACTGGACATGCGTTATTTACCTTGAACTTTCATGCCGGTTTGTAATGGTTTCTCTCCAGCCCAGGCAATCACATCGCCATCATGCAGACCAGCCAGCACTTCCACCTTATTGCCACGCTTTTGACCCAAGCGAATCTGGCGATAATGGACTATCGATTTTTCATCCACGATATACGCGCCGTGCAGCCCGGCTCGCTCCACCACCGCAGCTAGCGGTAGCATCAGTGTCTTGCGCGTCCCGGTTGAAAATCCTACCTGGGCATACATACCCGGATGCGCCTCCGAATTTTTGTCCAGAGCAATTTTAATCAGAAACTGATGAGAAACTGCATCAGCGGCCTCAACAACCTGCCGCACAATGCCAACCATACGCCGCTGCATGGAAAGGATGTCCACCGCCACCTTGTCTCCGGCATGAATAGCACTGACATATTGCTCGGACACATAGGTTTTGACCAACAGACTGGACGGATCTTCCAAGCTCAGAATCGCCGCACCCGGCTGGGCCAAATCACCCTTGCTTAAACGCTTTTCGACAACCACACCATTCACCGGCGATACCACCTCGGAAAAGCCCAGCTGATTGCGCGCCTGCGCCGCCTGCGAGCGGGTTAATTTGTAGCGCAAACGCACCCGATCCAGTTGTTGCTGGCTGGCGGCATGATCGCGGTATAATGATTCATAGCGTTGCAGATCGGCTTTTGCATTGGCCAGATCAGCTTCAGCCTGTACCAATGCCTGTCTGGCATTGACCGGATCCACGCGCACCAGCACCTGCCCCTTTTTGACACGGTCACCCTCACGCACGGATAATTTACGAATATAGCCTGAAATACGCGAACTAATCGATACTCGGTGATCGGACGTGACCGTGCCACTGGTCACATAGTGGGCATCCACGTCTACCGATTTCAGTGTGCTCGTCTTGGCCTGCGTGGATACAATCGCCGACATCGCCACAGGCCTGTCACCAACATCGCCGCAAGCCTGCAAGGCCAGAGCCGTTAGCACTATCAACAGATATTTTTTTGTCATTGGATCACGTCCTCATTCAACGTACCCACGGCCAAATGCAGCGCGGCCTGGGCAATCGTGACATCATATTTAGCTCGAATAGTCGATAATCGCGTTGTATCCACTTGCAACTGCGCATCAAGCAAATCGGATGTTTTGGATAAACCCTGTGCATAACGCAGCGCTTTAATACGCAATGATTCCTCACTCTGCTTTAACGCTTCGCCTTCACTGGCTGCACGCGCCTTACTTTCACCCAGCATACGCCAGGCATATTTTACTTCGTTGCGAACCTGCTGTTTGTGATCGCTGAGTTGCAATTCCAAGCCAATCAGCTTGGCACGGGATACACGCCTGCGCGCCCGATCCGATCCGCCGGCAAACAAATTCATACTGATCGTTGCAGCAATCATGGAATTGCGACTTTTCAATGCCGGCGTGGATGCATTCCACTCCTGCCCTGCTACCAGATCGACACGTGGCCGAAAAGCCGCAGCGCTTGCATCGACTTCGGCCTGACTGGCCTGATATGCCTCATTCAGGGCCTTCAAATCAGCTCGCTCAGTCAAAGCCTGTGCAATAGCCTGATCAAGCACCCACGCGCGGCCTAGCAAATGCGGCTCTGCATTAGCTCTCAGTGTCGTATCACCATCGAGCCCCAGCACCCGTTGCAACACGTCTCTGGCCTGAGCATAAGCATTGTTCGCCTGTTTCAGTTTCAAGCGACTGCGCAGCAGATGCACTCGCGCATCCATCACATCACTGTTGATCAACACGCCGCGTTCATGCAATGCCTGCGTATCTTGATAACGTTTTTCAGCAGCACTCACAGCCGTCTGCATGGCATGAATCGCAGCAAAAGCCGCCCGTGTTTGCACATAAGCTGCGATGGCCTGATAAATAACCTGCTGCTGCATATAATCATGACTCAATACAGCTGCTTCAGCCTGATGATCAGCCTTCTTTTTGCCGGCCCACAATGCTCCGCCCCGATAAACCGGCATACGCACATTCAAACGTGTCTGATAATTATTGATATAACCGGGGTTGTTCAAAAAGCTAGGCCTGAAATCAGCCGCAGTAATCCGCTGTTGGCTCAAACGTATGCCAAAATAATTACCCGGCGCATCTGTTCGCAGCGCACCAATGGATAAATCAACACGTGGCATGAATTGACCGGAAGCCATATCCTGCCCTGCTCTAGCTTGCTCTATCGAACTACCATCCGCAGCCAACAAACGATTATGCTGGATGGCATAAGTCGCACACTCTTTGAGTGTCTTAATCTCACCAGCACCTGCATTCGTTGCAAATACAATGAACCCAAAGGTCAACATCAGTTTCATAAAAAAGTGATAGCTTAACGGTATACTCGAGTAACAAAACACGATTCACTCCCTTTCAATAAAAGCTCACATTCATGTTTCTAGACAATGTAGTTCGCTCAGCACGTTTTCGAAAGCGTTGCGCGAGCATTGTATCACCGATTGCATCCATAAGAACCTCACTGCACATTATTCCGGACTCAAGTTATCCTGTAAGCATTTTATCCAGCCTGCTCAGCGTTTGAAATCACCGGACTTACCACCTGATTTTTCTTCGAGCTGGATATTACTCATTTGCATACCTTTATCCACGGCTTTGCACATATCATAAATCGTTAGCAACGCTGTGCTGACTGCGGTGAGTGCTTCCATTTCCACGCCAGTTTTACCGTTGCATTTCACAGATACTTTCACCTTTAGACCACAGTTTTCTTGCAGTTCTGAAAACGACACATCGATACCCGAGAGCATCAACGGATGACACATCGGGATCAGGTTCGGGGTTTGTTTGGCACCCATCACTGCGGCCACATCGGCCACGGCTAACACATCGCCTTTTTTTAACTTACCCTGCTGAATATGTTCGAGTGTAGTTGGCAGCATATGAATTTCGCCGCTGGCTATCGCAATGCGTGTGGTCACTGCCTTGGCCGATACATCGACCATGCGGGCACGGCCTGATTCATCGAAATGGGTTAAGTTGCTCATCGTTTTCCACCTTTATTTTTTCTACTGGACTCTTGCATATCAGCCAATGAGAGCAATAATTTACCTGCGCGCATATGCCAATGTTGCTGCGCCAGTATTCTGGCATCTGCGCCATCATGGCTGACCATCAGCACCGGTATTGCCAATTCAGCTTGCAGCCCCTTCAGACACAGGCGCAAACGCTGACGAATCGCAGGAGCCTGAGCTGAAAAGGGTTCGTCGAGCAACAGCACGGCCGGTTTTCGATACAAGGATCGCGCCAACGACACACGTTGCATTTCACCGGTTGAAAGCATGCATGGTTGGCGCTGCATCAGGGCTGTGATTTCAAACTGTGTAGCCAAGGCCAGCAACCATTGGCTATTTACTGCATCCGCCCCGAAGACAATATTCTTTTCCACACTCAACCACGGCAACAGCGCTGCATCCGGCCAGACACAGCCAAGCTGGCGTTGTTGCGCAGGCAAGTTAAAGCCCGCGCTGCTATCCAGCCATATTTTATCGCCCAATTGCAGCATTCCACGGGGAGACTCCAAGCCTGCCAAGCAACGCAACAGACTTGTTTTGCCTGCCCCATTCTCACCGGAAACAATAATGAACTGATTGGCAAAGCTGGCATCCACCTGTAAATCCAACGAGCCAAAAGAGGCTGTAATTTGAATATGGTTCATTTGCCCATGCCCATCTGCAGCCCCTGCCGGTTGATCGTATACACCACCGACAACATCACAAAGGACACCGCCAGTAAAATCAGCGCCAGCATCCATGCCTCTGATTGTTGCTGCATTTCCACCATTTCAAACAGCGCAATACTGGCCACTTTGGTTTCACCCGGAATCGAGCCGCCCACCATCAACACCACCCCGAATTCACCCATGGTATGGGCAAAGGATAAAGCCGCCGCCACCAATACGCCGCCTTTGGCGGCAGGTAACATCAGCTGTAATAATGTCTGTCTAAAACTCAAACCCTGGGTTATTGCCATCTCCAGCCAGCTCACCGGAATCGAGCGCAGCGCCTGCTGCATGGGCTGCACGGCAAAGGGTAAGCTGTACAACACCGAAGCCAGCACCATGCCTGAAAATGAAAACGCCAACGACGTGTCAAAAACAGCGTTCCAGGCGCGTCCCATGGCCGAATCCGGCGCGATCATCAGCAACACATAATAACCCAGCACCGTGGGTGGCAACACCAGAGGCAACGCCACCACCACCTCCAGCACCGTACGCCCCCGAAATGATTTGAAAGCCAACGCATAGGCCAATGGCAAAGCCAGAAGCAACAGAATGATCGTGGTGATCAAAGCCAGTTGCAACGAAATAAACAATGATTCAAGCATCACAAATGCCGTAAATACTTTTGTTTGATGGTTTGCATAAAAGTGTGGGCTTGCAGCTTATCGATCAGCAAAACACCCACATAAGGCAGGGTGGTCATGAAAGCGTTGTCCGATGAAACAGGTACAAAGCCTGCATCAACCAGACCTTTATCCACCATCATTTTCGCCTGCATGGCATTCTGGGCATAAACGAATTTATGGTTCAGCTTCTGCCAAAGCCCCTGCTGTTGCAGCACTTTTTTAGTAGCCTGACCAAACGGCGCAACATCCGGATTGGCGATGGCAATATGTCGGATTGATGCATCGCTTAGCACTGCGGAATCAACCACAACCCTGTGACCAATCATCAGTCCCAGATAGCCCTGCCCCACCTGCTGAGCTTCTATCACCTTGCCCAGTTTCGCGAGCATGGCAGGGCGCTGTTCATCTGCGGCAATAAACACATCAAAAGGTGCGCCCTGTATAATTTGATTGTACAAACGGCCAGTAGAGCCGGAAATCAGTCGGACTGTAACATCATGATTTTTTTCAAACTTGGCTACCTGGTGTTGCATATTCCCATACAGACTCGAAGCCACCGCCACAGTAATCGTTTCCTGCGCATATAAAGATTTACCACAAAGACACAACGACACAGAGAGAAACAAGACTTGAAACGACAAAAGTAATACCTTGCCTTTTTTCGATTTCCTCTGTGCCTTTGTGTCTTTGTGGTGAAAAAATAAGTTCACTTTACCCGCCGATATGGATCATGGAGCGTTTTTCACTCTCGGCATCGAAATCATAGATACCAATCTCCGGCTTGATGAGGGCGGAGCGTAAAAATACTGCGCGAATATCATCATCACTGCCACCGCGTCGAATGAGATCACGCAGATTGAGCTGATCATCAGCCGGCAAACAAGAGCGCAGACCACCATCGGAGGTTAAACGCAATCGATTGCAGCCCTCACAAAAGCGTTCGGACATGGGCATGATAAAACCCACATCGCCGCTGCCATTTTTCAATGGCAGATAACGTGCCGCTGTATTACCCGTTGTCAGTGCTGCATCTACATCGACACGCTGACGCACATCATCACGCTGCAACACCTCATCAATCGAAATATAATGCGCATCCCAATCCATGCCCTGCTTCATGGGCATTAACTCAATAAAACGAATCGTGGCTCCATGTTCAGAAGCGAAATCAATCAGCTCAGCGACTTCGGAGTGTTCATCACCGGCATTGATGCCACGCATCAGCACTGCATTGAGTTTAATCGGAGTCAAGCCTGCCGTATTGGCAGCTTTGATACCGGCCAATACCGGCGCCAGCTCACCACCGGTCAGTTTACGAAAACGCAGCGCATTCAGGCTATCGAGGCTGACATTGATGCGGGTCAGACCTGCTGCGGCCAGATCCTTAGCATACTTGGCCAATAAAGTTGCATTGGTGGTCATGCTCAAATCGGTAATGCCGGGAATCGCAGCTAGCTTTTCAACCAGTGTAAGCAAATCACGGCGCACCAGCGGCTCACCCCCGGTGATACGCAGCTTGCTCACCCCCATCGCGGCAGCGACACGGGCAATGCGCTCAATTTCCTCATAGGACAAAATATGATCACGCGGTTCAGCCTGGTATGCATCGGCTGCTGGACGACAATAATCACAACGCATATTACAACGATCTGTCACCGAGATACGGAGATAAGTGAGTTGACGACCGAAACGGTCCATCAACCCACTGTTATCAGGCATCTTATCAAAAAATCGAATCGGTGTTGCTTCAACCATTTTTGTGTTCCTTACTGCGATTTATATCGCTTAGAATACATATTGCGCTAGAGCATAACCGAATTTAGCAGAGTCTGCCTTACCGCCGATACGTTCAGATACAGCTGCACCCGGATTAAAGATACCGTAGAGGGCAGCCAGCTTCAGCCCTTTAATCGCGCCTACTTTATAAACCAGTTTAACATCAACCTCTGTGCCGGCCTTGGTTTGCGTATAAGCAGGGTTGCCAATAAAACCGTTGGTGCTGCCTACACCGACAACATTCAACCAATCACCCTGAGCTTTATCCAAGGATAAAAAAATGCACATTCCCGATAAGACTAAAACCCGTAAATGGTGATGTTTTCAACGACAGTCGAATATCTTTCATGTTTGCTCAGGAGAAAAAGTCCATTTCTCCGTAATGAGCATGATTGGTATGAAACGGGAATACAAACGTCTTGTGATTACCAGTAGTAGGTGTTGCATCACCGGAACTATAGTCATATTCCACGCCCAAACGTGTTTTCCAGAAATCAAACGTATAACCTGCTTTGGCTTTGATATACAAACGTGAATCCATTTCCCAGCGATTGGTGTCCACTGTGGAATTATCCGGATTGCGATAACCGGGCAGTGTTTCCTTATTCATATTGGCTGCCGCTTGCACATTGTTATTGCACATCGACCAATAAACATTAATCACACCACAGCCCACGCCACAAAAACGGCACGGGGCTTTATCCCAACGGATTTTATTTTTCTCGGCATCAAACATATCCATGCCGTGCACCAGTACATGCATGTAAATTTATTTCCGGCTGTGCAACAGAGCCAATAAGTCGCTCAAAGCGAATAGCTCCGGCCTCACACTGTTCACTGCAGGTTGTGCAAATCACCTGCTGCTTTGCCAGACAGGCTTCGCCAATGTGGGCCTTGAGCACCCATACAGACGACCGGGGGCGA
>JAUZQK010000078.1 GCA_030951025.1 Mariprofundus sp.
TGTGATTTCTGTGTGGACTCTTTCTTATTCGGCATGATTGCCAGTTCATATTTGTCCAGCAGTTCATCCAATGTGTGACGCTGTGATTCTACTGTTTGAAAGTAGCGCCCGGCTCTTATGGCTGACTCAGTCTCTTGCACCCACTTCCTTGCATCGGTAAGGCGCTTGAACGTTGCAGTCTGAGTGGGAAACCCCTTCAGCCTGACTCTCACTCCATATTTAACCAATCCATCAGTATCTATCCGCTTTGTAATAGCCGCCATCGTTATCACCTCTCAAGAAGAAACACTCTACAACAAGGCATAATAAACATCAATAAGATACACTATCCGACAATCAATCATGAATATATGTTGATATATATAGGTTTATAAATAACATGTCGTAATATTGTCCATTAATTGTCCATCGACATGCTGCATTTGCTCTAAACATGTTGTGAAATAAGGGGTTTTAGCGAGGCTGCATATTTGGTGAAATATTCCAATCAGATAGTAAATGGACAAGGAGTGGACAATGCCCAAAGAAAAAGGGTCAAGCCGTTAAGCTCAACCCTTTTATTTTTGTTGCTATTACTAGCATTTAGTCTGGCTGGGGGACGTGGATTCGAACCACGATTGACGGTGTCAGAGACCGCTGTCCTACCATTAGACGATCCCCCAATATAATGAGCCGCGCAACATAATGTGATTACAATTGCCCGTCAAACATTTATCGACCCTTTATCTATCTATCTCTATTCATCCACGGCTACTTCGCCCTCGCTGACTTTGGCTGTTGCGAACGCTGCACCCAATGTACCGACCAGAGCACCACCCAACAACAACGGAAAAATCATTATCGCAATGCTTAAATCTACTTGCATGGTGGATAGCCACTCATCGGTGCCAATCACAACAGGCCAAAGCAATAACCAGGCTGCCACGCCTGCCCCCGCCCCCAGCACCATGCCTTCCAGAATAAAAGGCATGCGCACAAACCATTCTTGTGCGCCCATCAAGCGCATCAAATGAATTTCATCGGCGCGAGCCAATAGCGTCATGCGTAAGGTGTTGGAGATAATCAAGGCCATCGCCAAAGCTAAAATCAAAGATGCAAACCAGGCCAACAGCTTTGCCTGTGCAATCCAATGGTGTGCTTGCGCCAGATTCACCTCATCTTCGTTCACTCGCGCACCGAACCTACTCGCCACATCACGAATATCATCAAATAAAAATGCTGCCTGTTCATCCAGCAAGGTTATTTCAAAACTGATCGGCAAATGATTGGCCAGTTCCTTTTGACTCATGCCCACATCACTCAACCAACCCTGCATCCAAACAGCAGCTTCCTGAGCAGAAATCTGCCGTACAGCAGCAACTTGAGGAATATCTTCCAGACCCTGTTTAAGCGCAGCGGCTTTATCCGCATCAACTGCATCGAGATACACATGAATGCGAATATCATCCTGCCAGCCACCAACCCACTGCCCAGCTCCCTGCATGCCCAGCCAAATCAAACCGACAGCCCACAAGGAAATACACACAATCATCAAGGCCAATACCTGCTGAATACCAAACGGTGGCAAATGGAAGCCTCCCGGCAATCGAAGGTTTATATTATCAGGAATAGCAGAGATTTTTTTATTCATCTGCCATCTCCAGCCAATGCGCCGGCATGCAGTTGAATCACACGCCCCGGATGCGATTCCAGTAAATGCAAATCATGTGTCGCCATAATCACAGTTGCGCCCTGACGACTCAGATCCATCAAATAATCCAATACCCGCCGCGCTGTATCGACATCCAGATTACCGGTTGGTTCATCGGCCAGAATCACAGCGGGCTTGGCTGTCATGGCGCGCGCAATAGCCACACGCTGCTGCTCACCACCAGACAATGCTTCAGGGTAAGACCACAAACGATCACCCAAACCCACATAGGCCAATACCTTGCGTACACGTGGAATCAAACGCTCCGTTTTCCAGCCCTGCACACGCAATGGCAAGGCCACGTTTTCAAACACCGTACGCGAAAACAACAATTTGTGATCTTGAAAAATAATGCCCGTATGTCGCCTGAGCTCACGCACCTTGGATTCACCAGCCTGACGCATATCCACACCCTGTACCATCAAACTGCCCGAACTGGGGCGAATGCCGCCATAAAACATGCGCAGCAAGGATGATTTCCCCGCCCCACTTTCGCCCACCAAATAAACGAACTGACCCTGTTTAATATCCAGCGTCACGCCGGACAACGCGATCTTGCCCGATGGGTATCGGAGCATAAGGCGCTGCATATTGATTTGGGATTGCTCAACTGACATGGCCGCAAACCGTAGCCGCGAAAAGCTTCTATGTCATCAGAATACCGCAAATCAACAGGCTGACTACTGACAACGATTTATAAAATACGCATGATGCAGCCATGCATCTCACATGTCCGCATTGCCAGGCTCATTATGAACTCGATAGCGATATCCAACCGACAGCACTGCTCTGCCATCGTTGCGGTCATGAATTTCCCCAACAGAACAGCCCATCAGAGGCAACAATCAACACAGAGCAGCAGCATCCAGACACTCTCGAATCCACCGCCCCTCAACGCCAATCCAGCCATATATTGCCATGGTTCATGGTGATGTTGAGCCTGATCGCGGCCAGCGGCTTCTGGTTTCAATACGATGCATGGATGGATAAACGCTGGTTACGCAGCGGCATCATCAATCTTGGATTCAACCTGACCGCCCGCGATAAGGACTGGCTCATTGTAGCCGGTAGTGTGCAACCGGCATGGATCATTCGCCCCGATGGCAGCAAGGCATTCACCATCAAGGGGCAAGTAAAAAACCTGCTATCAAGCCCAATGCCACCACCGCGTTTCGAGATTGTATTTTTCTCCAAAACAAATCCGGATCAGCGCCTTGCCACACAGATGCTTGATTTCACACAAACACCATCCGAACAAGCCATGCAACAGCCCGACGACCAGACACCCTACATCGACAACAAAGCCATTGCTGGCCTGACATCACGCCAGTTTATCTTTCTGATCGACTCTCTACCGCCCAATAGTGGTGATTTCTCCATCACGGCCAGACACCGCTAATATCACGTTGAATGGCTCAATATCCATGCACTTTAACTGCGCACCACCAACACCACAGCCTCCGCAGCAATGCCTTCGACTCTGCCCACAAAGCCCAAGCGTTCCGTTGTCGTTGCTTTGATATTCACCTGATCTTCGTCCACCAACAACAATGCAGCCAAACGTGTTTTCATTGCCGCGATATGGGGGGCTATTTTGGGTTCCTGTGCCATGATGGTGCAATCGACGTTGCCCACCAACCAACCCTTGCCATTGAGCAAAACCATCACATGCGCTAAAAACAAACTGCTATCTCTATTTTTATATTGCGCATCGCTATCTGGAAAATGGTGGCCGATATCATTCAAGGCGACGGAGCCCAACAGCGCATCACAGAGCGCATGGATCAATACATCAGCATCCGAATGGCCAGCCAAACCCCGCTCGTAGGGAATCTCCACAGCACCGAGTATTAGTTTTCTGTCATCGGCAAAAGCATGCACATCATAACCATGACCGATACGAATATTTATTGGCATTGTGTATCCTCACCTTTGTATAGTTCTGACTGCAGCCAGATTAAATCTTCCTGCGTGGTGATTTTCCGATTGCGACCATCTCCACGGGAAATATGCACCTCAAAACCGGCAGCTTCCAGCAACGATGCATCATCGGTAAAGCGGTGCAATCGGTCGCATTGGCTCAACATGGCCTGCTCAAACCAGTCGCGTCTGGCCACTTGCGGTGTTTGCACCGCCCGCAAAACATCACGCTCTAATGTTTGCAATACTTTACCCGCAGCATCGATGCGTTTGATTGTATCATGCACCGCTATACCCGGAACCGCCGCGCCAAAGCGTTCGGCCACATCCAGCACATCAGCCAACAAAGCCTGCGATGGCAACGGTCTGGCTGCATCATGCACGGCCACCATCTGCACATCGGCAGGCAAAGCATCCAAGCCACGACGCATCGAAATCGAGCGCTCCGCTCCACCAACCACTGGCGGCAGTATTTCAAAAGGATAATGCTGATCCTTCACCAGCTCAGCAAAATGCCCATCGCCTGCAGCCAATACCGGCTGAATCAATGCGATACGCGGCTCGGCTGCCAGAGATTTCAGCGTATGCAAAATAATCGCCTGCTCTGCGACTTGCACATACTGCTTGGGGACAACACCGCCAAAGCGGCTGCCGCTACCGGCGGCCAATAACAACACTGCTATTTTCATTGGCCTGATTGTGTCGCTTTCTTTGGTCTGGTCAATGCCACTTCAATCATCACATGATCCGCTCAACACGGCCTTACAGGGTAGATCAGCTGCGCTGCCCATTGCACTGCCTGCCCACAGCGGAAATAATCCAGCCATCATGTCTCAAACACCCATCGACCACGTTACACTTATTGCCGTTAAGGAATCATTGTTATGATCAGCTCATCCATGCTGTTCTTCAGCGCTGCGCTGTTCACGCTCATGAGTACCGTCATCATCTGGCGCAATGCCCTGCAACGCCGTAACAAGCCTGATTTAAGCCCCTCCAATAGCATTGCGGGTTTATTATCGGTTGCCATCATATTAAACATCTGGGCTATTCACCTACTCGAATCAGTCACCGCCAATGGCATCAACTTCACCCTCGCTACCGGCGCTGCCGTACTCACTCTGCTGGTGCATATCATCTATACAATCGGCATTCTACGCCATGGCATTCAAGGCCTTGGCCTATTTTTGCTGCCGGTCAGCGCCCTGCCGCTGTTTTTGATTCCCATTTTGCCGCAAGCACACGACCCCAACTGGGTACAGACCTCCTCCTTGATTGAGACCAGTCATTTACTTATCTCAATGGCAGCTTATGCGCTACTCACCTTGGCAGCGATTCACGCCGTCATGCAAATTTTACTCGATCGCGCCTTAAAGAAAAAACAATTCTCCAGCTTTATGCAAGCCTTACCCGCCCTAATGGATGTCGAGCGTCACATGTTTGCCCAGGTCAAGATCTCCACCATATTGATCGGCATCAGCATTCTGACTGGCCTGCTATGGCAATGGGTTGATTATCAACACCTTGCTCTATTGAATCACAAAGTGTTATTGGCTTTATTCTCGCTCGGTGTATTGGTATTACTGCAAATCAAACGGCATCAAGCATGCTGGTCAAGCAGCACAGCCAGCCGTACGGTATTGATGGCTTATGCGCTGCTGCTGCTATCGTATTTCGGTGTTAAACTGATTCATTCACTGATCAGCTGATTTATTCATCATTCCATCACATGGCAGACTTCCCCTTTTCACTGGCTATCGGCACTTTGTTTTTCCTGCTGCTGTTATCGGCTTTTTTCTCCGGCTCTGAAACAGCCTTAACACGTGCCCGCCGTGCCCTGTTGCGGGTACGCAGCGAGCAGGGCAGCCAGGGAGCCAAAAAAGCCGAAGCACTGCTCGATCAACCTGAACGCATGTTATCAACCATTCTACTGGGCAATAATTTTGTCAATATCGCGGCATCTGCACTGGCCACTACCCTGTTCGTAGCCGAGTTCGGCGAGGCTGGCATTATTTATGCCACCATAGCCATGACCATCGTGGTGCTGGTGTTTGCAGAAATCCTGCCCAAAACCATTGCTGTCGCCCATGCTGAAAGCATTGCCTGTTATGTCGCCAGCCCCATGAGCAGCATTCAGGTCATCACCTCGCCATTGATCACAGCATTGTTGAGCATCATCAGCATACTCAAGCGTTTATTACGCATTCCTGAGCAAACCGAAACACCATTAACCCATAAAGAGCTGGCCAGTATGATTGATATCAGTGCCGAATCCGGCCTGCTCGATCAAGCCCGCGAGCAAATGCTCAACAACAGCTTAACGCTGCATGAAGTGGCCGTAAAAGCCCTGATGACCCCGCGCAAAAACATACGCATGCTGGATGGCTCATTGACGGTAGCCGAATGCATCAAATTGGCGATCAAAGCCCCGCACTCGCGCCATCCGGTATTTTTACATGAGCCGGACAATCTCATCGGCATCATTCATTTACGTGATCTGCTCAAACTCAGCGATCCAGATAAGCCCCTGTCCGAAGCCCTGATCTGGCAAAGTCCCAGTTATATTCCGACCACCAAAAATGCTCTGGCACAACTATTCGATTTTCAAAGCAATCACCAACACCTGGCCATGATTGTCGATGAGTTCGGTGATATTGAAGGCTTGATTACACTCGAAGATATTATCGAAGAAATTGTCGGCGAGATTCACGACGAATCCGATGTGCCTCCACAATTGGAAATGTGGGCTCAACCCGATGGCTCGTTTGTCACTGCCGCTACCGTTGCCCTGCACGACATCAACCAGTCCATGGATGCCGACCTGCCGGAAGAAAGTGCGACCACCATTGGTGGTCTGATTGTCGATATTTTGGGGGATATCCCCGAAGGCCGTTTGTGCCTGAAAATCAACGATATCCATGTTGAAGTATTGAGTCTGCGCGGCGACTGGATTCAACGTGTACGCCTTACCCCCGCCACAAAACAAGGCTGACACACTCCTCTAGCCCTTCCCAAGATATAAAAGCATCCATTTTAATATCTAACGGAAGCGTAACTCCAACATGCGCCCACCCGATATATCAGCAATCTTTTGAAATGCTACCCTTGTACTGGTATCACTACTGCCAAGAGGCAAGGTAAATACAGGCGCATGGATAGCATGAAAATGCACGCTGTCGGTTGGTGCTTCATCGCCAATCAATAAATACGCTCCGGGGATAGGGGAACGCTTACCAACGACATCAAAAGCATGGCCAATCGTCTCTTCTGAGCCAATAAAAGGAGCATTTTGCATCAATTGGTCAAACATCTCTCCCATAGTGCCTGTAAAGGTGTTGGTTTTCCGATCAGCATACCAACTCACCGCACTTAAATGTTTGCCTGAACGGATGGCAATGACCCGTAATACCGGGATTAGAAAAGAGGTCACCCCGTGCATGGAGCCTGTAGCATCAACCATCAGATGTAGATCTTTTCCAGGCAATGCCCGTAAGCCCTGAATCATCAGCTCAAAGTCTTTACGCCCTTTGCCTGATCCCAAGCCTGCCGACATCAGCACCTTATCCATCTGAGTTGAACTGTCAGAACCCACCAAGGTGGTCATCTCCTGCAATAAATCGACATTACGTGCATTCGATTTGGCCAATGCATCTTCGAGAGCAGCAATGCGGGCGCGGGTCGCCTCTGAATCACCATTGCCCTGCATTTTTGAAACCAGAAGAATCATCACCAACAAAAAAATGAATGTTGCGAGCATCAATAAAGCCATGTCAGAAAACACTTCATAAATCGAAACGCTCTCCTGCCCCCTACGCCGACGCATGATTATTCCCCTGTCTTTTGGTCATGTGGCATTGCCTTATGCTCAGCCGGCTTATTTTCAACAGGGCTATTCTCAACCGGTTTGTTCTCAATCGGTTTGTTCTCAACCGATCTGTTTTCAACCTGACTGTTTTGTGCGCCGCCAAATCCCATTGCAAGCAATAAGCGCTGTTTATAGCCAGCCAATTGTTTTTGTAAGCTCAGCTCATAACGTAACACTTTTGCATAATGACGATGAACGGCAATCGCTTTAAACACCGCATCATCCGATTCACTGAAACGTGTCGAACGCTTTAAATGCCGTATTTCCTTAGAAAAACCAGCCATGGCCTGTTGGCTCGATTGCAAAGCATCGCCCAAAGAAGTGATTCGGTGTTCCATACCTGTCAGCGTTTTATCCAGCGCAAGGAAATCACGTTGCACTGAAGGTGTCAGTTCTACTGAGGCATACACCATACAACTGCGAACAAGTAGATCCTGCAATGCCTCAATAGAGTTATCCGAAATATAAGCAAACACCCGCAACAGCACGCCCCCCATCACCGCGCCAAGCAGGGTAGTATAAAAGGCCAAGCCCATGCCAGAGAGGGCTTCGCTTAGGCCTTCCAATAAGACCGAAGCATCTGAACCGATATTATTCAAGGCTCCATTAAGCCCTGTTAAAGTAATGGTTAAGCCCATTACCGTTCCAATCAAGCCGACAGTGATTAACAAGCTACCCAACAGACCAATAAAGCGACTGACGCGAATATGTGTAGCAAACTCAACGCTACTCAGCTCTATTAAATCCACCTTGCCACCTGTATCACTGATATGCTGAATGGCCATCAGAAAACGACTGGATCTACTTTTCATGCGCTGCTGGGGTATGTGTGCGGCCTGCAATCCACGCCTTTTAAGTCTGCCCTCTATTTTATAGCCATAATACCAATCCACAGTTAACACCAGCGTGTGCATAAAACTGACAAATACACCAAGCGCAAAAACGATCAAAATAACCCAGGTAACATGGGAAGTGTCATTCTGCACAAAGCCCCATAAGTCATCCTGTTGGTAGAGCTGAATAAATACACCGGCGTTGATGGATAACCAAACCATCCAAAATCCCAGTGTTTTCATAAAACGTTGATCCATGGCTGAAGCTTGCCGCAATGGTCGATGCATCGGTGGTGTGGAAGTCATTTTTTCTCCTTCGGATTCCTGCCAGCCCGACGGACTGTTGGACTACTGTTGACGCTACTTTTCACAAAGTGGGTTGCCTGAAAAACACCAGACCAACCGTTATCAGCCCGAGCCAGCACACGAAAGCGATACAGTCCCGCCGGCAGAGCATCGGACACATGCAAAATGACGCTCTGACGACCTGCCGTTTCAAAATGCACCTGCTGTTTATCCAGCCTGATCAGGCCGTTCAAATCATTCAGACCGTTCAAACCATTTAGATCACTCAAACCGTTCAATCCTTTGATCTGAAGCGAGATTGTCACCGGTGAGAACAATTTATGCGCAATAGAAATTCGATAATCAAGTATCTTTCCAGAGCTATTCTCTGCCATATGAGAAACAGAAAACTCCTCACTTTGATAACCAGCCAGCCCCACGCCCAACAACAAGGCACCTGCCAGCATTGCCAATAAAGGTTTTTTTGTGCGCCTTAAAAAAGCCAGCACAGGGTTTTTCGGCGCTGATGAATGTTGTTCTTTATTGGGCGACATCTCTTCACCCATCACAAAGCTTAACAAACCTGCTTCACTACTTTTTTTACGCTGGCTATTCAGATCATCACAAGCCGTCACACAGGCTCCGCAATTGATGCAATTATCGATCACGCCGGTTGTGCGTGGATCCAGCTCAAACACACAGGCATCGACACAGTAATGACAATCCAGACACCGTTCCGCCCGCCGCTCGTCATAACGGATACGCAGGCTATGCTTTGATTTGAAAGACTCCTGCCATAGCCGATAAAAACACATATATTTGCACCACAAATGTTTCAGCACGGCGATATCGTATAAAAACACCGCCGTGAGAATCAAAAATATCCAATATAGACTGCCGCTTTGCAGGGCATTGCCTGATAGTGTGATGTACGACCAGATGACTGATGGTGGATTAAAGTAGAGCAGGGGAATAAGCGCATATAGCATGGCTGGTAACAGCAGCCCGAGTGCTAGCAGCAGATAATTTAGCCAGGATTTTTTTCGTACCGCGATCTGCATTTTCTCACCGCTGAGATCCAGCATGTTCGCACTGCGCCCAAGCAGTTTAAGCGTCAGCATATCGGCATATTCCGCAGCCGTATTCTGTGGACACATCCAACCGCAAAAAGCCGAACCAACCATTGAATAGCTCATCACCAGCAGACTGGCCACAAATAACCACAGACCAAATATTGGCAGAAAATCCGAAAACCAGAGCTGCCGATCAAGTAGAATAAAGCAGCCTGATTCCAGATCAATGCGAAACAGGCCGGTTAACGGAATCATAATAATGATGAACAAGCTCAGGTATTGCAGAAGCCGGCGCGATGGGTGCAGTGTTTTTGCCCCAGGCACATGCTCCTGACGTATTGGTATCTGCTTTAAAGTCGCTTCGGCAGATGCAAACTGACTTTTCTTCATTGGATTCGCCCCAATAGTATTGTTCTCCGTTTTTCCGACATGGATGCACTGTACAATAGTCAAGAGGAAGCGAAGGATATGTTTTTGCAATTTTCTATCAATTCTCTAAAATTAGACTTATGGTGTGCAAAAATGCACACAATTATTCGTGTCAAAAAAAGGAGGTGTTGTTGTGAACTGGGATAATCTCAGGTTGTTTCTCGCTGTAGCACGCGAAGGTTCTATCTCTGGAGCGGCTCGCAAACTGGGCGTACAGCACTCCACAGTATCCAGGCGTATCCGGACACTTGAGCAAAACATGGGTGTAAGACTCATCGAACGCAAAAAAAGCGGTTACGAACTCACACCTGCTGGTGAAAGCCTGAAACTGGCCGCCTGTAAAATGGAACATGAGGTGTTGGAAATCGATGGGAGTTTGGCTGATAAGGATGCCCGCCTGAGCGGTGAACTGCGCGTCACTGCCATCAACAGCATGGCTTCTGGTATTCTGATGCCCATATTTGCCCGTTTCAATCAACGCTATCCGGATGTGGAGCTGCACCTGCTAACATCAAACAAAAACAGTAGTTTGGTTGAGCGTGAAGCCGATGTGGCCATTCGTCTGACCAATACACCAGACGAGGCATTAATCGGTAAAGAGCTGGCTACGGTTGCCACCACCGCCTATGGCAGCCGTCATTATCTGGATCGCATGCAACGTGAAGGCAGTAAGCCGGAATGGCTGGGTGTGAACTGTTGCGCTTTTCACCAAGGCTGGACAAAAAAACAATCAGCCGGACAACCTCAACGTTTCTTCGTGGATGATTCCCTCGCAACGGCTGCAGCTCTAAAGCAACATATTGGCGTGGCTTATTTACCTTGCTTTATCGGGGATACTGATCCCGAACTACTGCGTCTATGCCCGCCAGATCCGCAAATGAAGCTAGGTGTCTGGTTATTGTTTCACCCGGATCTGAAACGGACAGCCAGAGTCTTGGCGTTTAGAGATCACATCATCGAAGATATGAAGCAGCAATCCGAATTACTGGAAGGTAAATGCCCAAAAAGCTGTTAAAGTTCAGCATGCTTCGAGAGGCTTCTTTAGCTACACAGCCTGCGGCTTTAACGCGACTCACATCCCTCTCACTCACATCCCTCTCACATTGCCTCGCACCGCTGCGTACACGGAAGAAAGTGCGACCACCATCGATGGTCTGATTGTTGATATGTTGGCTGATCTCTCCGAAGCCCGTTTGTGCCTGCAAATCAACGGCATCCATGTTGAAGTCTTAAGTCTGCGCGGCGACTCGATTCAGCGCGTCCTGCTTAGCCCCGCCACCAAACAAGGCTGACACACGGCTCTATTCTGATGGCATAGAATTTGCTCTTGTTTATTTGAAAGCTCATCAGAGGGAGAGGACGCGTTCATGCATGAAATTGATAATTCACTGATTCTAGTAGTCGATAACTCGCAATTATTTCGCGCAATGCTGTGCGATTTTTTGCAAAGCAAAGGTTATACGGTATGCGAAGCATCCAGCGCGAAAGAGGCAATCGATGTGTTTGAGCGTGAACAACCGAAAATGGTACTGCTCGGCGCGGTGATGCCGGAAATTGATGGTATCAACAGTCTCGATGCCTGCAGACGCATACGTGAAATGGATTTGGATGAATATAGTCCGATTCTGATCATCACATCCACCGATGATGATGCATTGATCAGCGCCGCCTTTGATGCAGGGGCAGCCGATTATATCAATAAACCAATTCGCTGGGCTTTATTGGAACACCGGATTAAATTCAAATTACAGGAAGCTCGAGCAGCCTATGCCCTATTGGCCAGCGAAGAGCGTTTTCGTCAATTATTTGATGATTCGCCGTTGCCCTATCAATCCATGGATGATCATGGCCGCATTGTGGATGTGAACAGCGCCTGGCTGGAAATGATGGGCATGGAACTCCCGGACATCATGGGTAAATCGTTCGGTGATACCATGCCTGAGGATCAATGGAGGAAGTTCATGCATATGTTTCCCTCCTTCATCAAGCAAGGGAAGCTCACAAATTTACAACTGACGGTGCGCGACAAACATGGCGATGAATTGATTGTGGAATTGAATGGGCGGGTTGCATACGATATTGATGGCGACTTTAAACAGACGCATTGTGTGTTGCAGAATATTACCAAACGCAAAGCGATGGAAGATGAGCTCCAGCGCCTGGCAACCACCGATTCCTTGACGGGACTGGCCAATCGCCGTGCTTTTTTTGCCGAGGCTGATCGTGCCCGTTTGCAATGCCTGCGCTATGGCCACCCCTATACCGTCATGATGCTGGATATCGATCATTTCAAAGCCATTAACGATACCTTTGGCCATGATGTCGGAGATGAAGTCTTGAAACTGGTATCGGCTGAAATGCAGCAACAGATCCGTGATGTGGACCTGCTGGGGCGACTCGGTGGCGAGGAATTTGCCATAGCCTTGCCGGAAACCAATCTGGAGACAGCCATCATCGTGGCTGAACGGGTAAGAGTCGCGGTTGAGGCATTTTCTCTACAGACCGAGCAGGGCGATGTGACATTCACCATCAGCATCGGTGTCACGCCGTTAAGCGATGCGGAAGAAAGCAATGAACAGCTCATCAAACAGGCGGATGAACTACTGTATCAAGCCAAACATAATGGTCGTAACAGAATTGAAAGCGGCGCGGGTCATACTTCAGCATGACCCGGCACCCTGTGCAGTAGTCTTTGCGCGACTAAAATCGCAGCTCCAACAATCAACGGGCGTAGTTTAAATATGGATCGCTTTGCCATCCGAATCGAGCACCGATTCATGGATCATTTCAGATAAGGTCGGGTGCGGGAACATGTGATGTGCGAGTTCCGCTTCGGTCGTTTCCAGGGTTCTGGCTACACCTAAGGACACAATCATTTCAGTCGCTTCAGCGCCTACGATATGTGCACCCAGCAATTCGCCGGTTTCGGCGTGGAAGATGGTTTTCACCATGCCTTCGGTTTCAGCCAAGCCCATCGCCTTGCCGTTGGTGGCATACGACATCCGGCCAACTTTGTAAGGAATATCTTCGGCTTTGCACTGCTGTTCCGTTTTACCACATGAACCGACCTGCGGCTGACAATAGGTGCAACCCGGCACATTGCCGTAATCGACAGCGTGCGGAGACTTCTCGGCAATTGCTTCCACACAGACAATGCCCTCATGACTGGCCACATGTGCCAGCGCAGGTGCGCCGACCACATCACCAATAGCATAGATACCGGCATGATCGGTACGGTACCAATCGTCCACCTCAATGGTATTGCGTTCGACCTTCATCGATGTGTTTTCAGCCCCAATGGCATCGGTATTACCAATCACTCCGACTGCCACCAGACAGACATCGCCTTCGATACTGGTTTTCTTGCCCCTGGCTTCATATTCCACCACGGCTTTGCCATCGATATTTTTGGCTGATGACACCATGGCACCGGTAATGATTTTGATTTTCTGTTTCTTGAATGAGCGTGCCACGACGTTGGAGATTTCATGATCTTCCAAAGGTAGAATCTGATCGGCCGCTTCAATCACCGTCACATCCGACCCCATGGCTTTATAGAAATAAGCGAATTCCATACCGATGGCTCCAGAACCAATCACCACCAGTTTTTTCGGCAAGGCTTTGGGATCCAGCGCCTGTTTGTAGGTAATGATCACATCATTATCGACATCCATGCCGGGGAATGCGCGTGCACGCGCACCGGTTGCCACAATTACGTGTTTGGCCGTAACCTGCTTGCTCTCGCCATCTGAGCCTTTGACCATCAGGCGATTGCCGCCCTCGAACGATGCGTGACCATCGATATGCTCGATCTTGTTTTTCTTGAACAAGAAACCGATGCCGCCGTTCAACTTGGCTGAAATTGCCCGCGAACGCGCCACAGCTTTTTTCAAATCCGGATTAGCCTTGCTCACACCCAGCCCCAAGACATCACCGCTATGTTCGATAATATTGATCACTTCCGCAGTTCTCAGCAGCGCCTTGGTCGGGATACAGCCCCAGTTCAAACCGATACCACCCAAATGGGTCGATTCAATGCAAGCCACCTTCAAGCCTAACTGTGCTGCACGAATAGCTGCCACATAACCACCAGGTCCTGCGCCAATGACCACCACATCATATTCACCATCGGGATTGAATACACCGGAGGCTTTCAGATTAAGTTCATCCACATCGTCATCGGATGCGTGTGAGGTTTCAGCTAGCGCTTCGCTCACTGTTGCTGACACTTCAGCCACGGCTTCGGGCTCAGGATCAGCTACAGGCGCAGCAGCTTCCACCAAACTGTCCGGTGCATAATCATCCGGCACCTCTTCATCGTCTTCAGCAATCACTGCAATGGCAGAGCCCACCGGCACGATTGAGCCTGCTGGCGCGATGATTTTATGCAACACACCCTCATCCACGACTTCCATTTCCATGGTGGCTTTATCGGTTTCGATTTCGGCCATCACTTCACCGGAAACCAGTTCATCACCCTCCTGCTTTAACCAGCGGGCAATCTTACCCTCGGTCATGGTCGGAGATAATTGGGTCATAAATACATCAATCGGCATAGGTCAAAACCTCTGAAAAGCTTTTAACCACAGAGACACAAAGGCACAAAGGAAAAACAATCATAGCTTTTCTTTGTGTCTTTGTGCCTTTGTGGTGAATAAATAAAATCGTTATTAAATTAAAATCCCTGCTGGGCATTCTATGTGTTTTTTCAGTGCGGCTAGAAATTCAGCACCAACAGCGCCATCAACCACACGGTGATCGCACGACAGGGTCAGCGTCATCATCTTTTTGACCACCAACACACCATTCTCAACCACAGCACGTTCATCGGTTCCACCGACGGCCAGAATCGCACCTTCCGGTGGATTCACAATAGCCTGAAACTGTTTCACACCATACATGCCGAGGTTGGAGATTGAGAAAGTGCCGCCGCTATATTCCGCTGGCTGCAATTCACCTGCGCGCGCACGCCCTGCCAGCTCTTTAATTTCGGCTGAAATATCGGTAATCGCTTTCTGTTCGGTGAAACGTACCACCGGCGTAATCAAACCACCTTCAATCGCCACAGCAATGGAAATATGTGCGTGTTTATGTTGCAGCGTATGGCTGTCTGTCCAACTGGCATTGGCAGCCGGCACATCAACCAGCGACTTGGCCACGGCTTTGACAATGAAATCATTCACACTCAAACGAAACGCACCATCGGCTGCTTCATTGAGTTGGGCACGCAGATCCATCAAACGATCCATGCCCACATCCACACTCAAGTAGAAATGCGGCACACTTTGTTTAGATTCTGACAATCGGCGCGCAATGGCTTTGCGCATCATGGTGTTTTCAATGCGCTCATATTCATCGTCGTGATACGGCAATGGTCCTTGCGGCATGGCGCGTAGCGGTGGCGCAGTAAAAGCAGCCCCGCCGAGTGAAATACCACGTTTGGAGGCATTCTCCACATCGACTTTAACAATACGACCTTTCGGCCCCGTGCCTTGAATCGCCGCCAGATTGATACCTTTCTGTTTGGCCAAACGGCGCGCCAACGGACTGGCCTTGATGCGCCCACTACGTGCCACAGGTGCAGCCGCAGCAGATGGCGATGCAACAGATGGCGATGCAACAGACGGAGCCGCTGCAACAGGAGCATTGGCCGGTTCATCGACAACAGCTGCTGCTTCAGCAGCCGGTGCATCACCCGCTTCAGGCATATAGTCTACAGGCACCTCTTCATCTTCATCGGCAATCACTGCAATCGGCAAACCAACCGCCACAACAGAGCCTGCAGGAGAAAGGATTTTGTGCAGCACACCCTCATCCACCACTTCGACTTCCATGGTGGCTTTATCGGTTTCCACTTCAGCCAGCACTTCGCCGGATTCCAGTGTGTCACCTTCCTTCTTCAACCAGCGGGCAATTTTACCCTCGGTCATCGTCGGTGAGAGTTGCGTCATAAAAACATCAATCGGCATTACAGAACCTCTATAATAATTTTACCACAAAGGCACCAAGGCACAAAAGAACCCTTATCATGCTTTTCTTTGTGTCTTGGTGCCTTAGTGGTTAATGGCATTAAGCGCGGCCAGAGGCTACGCGGGCAGCTTCGACAATATCGCCAACCGAAGGCAAGGCCATCAATTCCAGATTGGCGGCATACGGCATCGGCACATCTTTACCGGTCACACGAATCACAGGCGCGTCCAGATCATCAAAGGCGCGTTCCATAATACAAGCTGAAATCTCAGCGCCAATACCGGCAAAACGCCAGCCTTCTTCAACCACCACGGCACAGTTTGTTTTGGCCACCGAGCCAACAATCGTATCAATATCCAACGGCCTAATCGTACGCGGATCAACCACTTCAGCTTCGATCCCTTGCTCCGCCAGCTGTTTGGCAGCTTCCAGTGCAAAGCCAGTCATGCGCGAATGCGCCACGATGGTCACATCCGTGCCTGCACGTTTGATGTCCGCCTTACCCAAAGGAATAATGTATTCGCCTTCCGGCACAGCGCCCACATCACCGTAATTGATTTCGTTTTCGATAAAGATCACGGTATCGTTATCACGGATGGAAGCTTTTAACAAACCCTTGGCGTCGGCTGGATTCGATGGCATCACCACTTTTAAGCCGGGGATATTGGCCATCCAGTTTTCCAGACTCTGCGAATGCTGTGCGCCCACACGCGCAGCAGAACCGCCCGCACCGCGAAATACCATCGGCACCGAATACTGGCCACCGGACATGTATTTCATTTTGGCCGCTGCATTAACAATCTGATCGAGTGCCAGCATGGCAAAGTTCCAGGTCATGAATTCAATCACCGGCCGCAAGCCAGTCATCGCGGCACCCACACCGAGGCCTGCAAACCCCAGCTCGGTAATCGGTGTATCAATCACACGTTTGGAGCCGAATTTTTCCAGCAGCCCCTGCGAGACTTTATACGCACCATTGTATTCGGCCACTTCTTCGCCCATCAAGAATACATTCTCATCGCGGCTCATTTCTTCAGCCATGGCCTGATTCAGCGCTTCACGGTAGGTAATCTTATTCATATCAATACACCTTGCCCGTTTCTGGATATGCGCCTTCGATCGGATCCGAATAAATATCCGTCCACAATTCACTGGCCGCCGGTTCCGGTTGCGCTTCAGCTGCCTTGGCCATCTCTGCAACTTGTTTTTTGAGATCTTTATCTTTTTGTTTGAATGCTTCTGCTGTGGAAAGACCGGCTTCAATCATCTGATTTTGCAAGCGCGCAATCGGGTCGCGTCCTGAACGCCATTCATCCACTTCCGCACGGGTTCGATAAGTCGCCGGATCAGACATCGAATGGCCACGATAACGGTAGGTATTGGCTTCCACCAGAATAGGGCCTTGACCGGAACGTGCATGTTCAATGGCTTCACGCATCTTCTTGTTAAATTCCAACACATCCATACCATCAATTTTCATACCGGGAATCTTGAATGAAATACCACGTTTATAGAGCTGGGTTTCTGCCGATGCACGATCCAGCGATGTGCCCATGGCGTACTGATTATTCTCCACCAAAAACACAATCGGCAATTTCCACAAGGCGGCCATATTAAACGACTCATACACCGCGCCCTGATTGATGCCGCCATCACCCATAATACAAATAGTCACCCGACCATTATCTTTGTACCAACTGGAAAAAGCGAAACCCAAACCGATTGGCACCTGTTCACCGACGATTCCATTACCACCGGCAAAGTTTTTCTCGATATCAAACATGTGCATCGAGCCGCCCTTACCTTTAACCACGCCACCGGCGCGACCGAGCAATTCAGCCATCACCGCTTCAGGATCCGTGCCGCGTGCCAGAATATGGCCGTGATCACGGTAACTGGTCATCATATAATCTTTGGCATCTGCGGCTGTTGCAAGCCCAACACAGACAGCCTCCTGGCCATTGCACAAATGACAAAAACCACCGATTTTTTTCAAGCCATAAAGTTGCCCGGCTTTCTCTTCGAAACGCCGGATAAACAACATTGTATCATGCATTTCATGCAGAGCTGCTTCATCATAGAAGTCACCCTCATGCGTAATGCCATTTTTCTGCTTTGCAGACATAGCCACCCCATCAAGAAATAGTGTTGCGAATAATGCCCATGCCCGGCATGAGCAGCAAGCTCACATCGCATTTTATCCAAAATAATGCGATATGATTATGCTGCTACAGCAACTTCCAGATGCGTTTACCTTTGAATAACACCTGCTCCCAGCGTGATACTCTGCCTTCCGGTGTTTCTGTTGCTCCGGAAATAAAATAACCACCCCGATGCATGCTACGTGCAATCCGGTCCACCACTTTGCTGCGCTCTTCCGGCGTAAAGTAAATCAGCACATTGCGTCAAAATACAACATCGAAAGGTCCATATTTGCGCACATTCATCACCAAACGATCTTCGACCAGATTGGCATGCTCAAACCGCATCATCTTTTTCAGCTCAGGCCGCAGATTCCAGCGATTACCATCCTGCTCAAAAAAGCGCACCAGTTGTTTGATCGGCAGACCACGCTGCACTTCCATCTGGCTATACACGCCGGAATTGGCTTTTTCTACCGCCTTGGCTGAAAAGTCCGTACCCAGGATATGCACGCGTCCGGCACCGGGCACACTCTCGCTCGCCGTCATGGCAATCGAACATGCCTCCTGACCGGTTGATGAAGCAGCCGACCATACATTGATTTTACCACCGGCTCCCTTCGCCGCTATCAATTCAGGGAAAATCAAATCGCGCAAAGCATCAAAGGGATATTGATCACGGAAAAACAGCGTTTCATTGGTGGTCATCGCATCGAGCACCTGCCGCGCCAAGTCACTGTCCGGCTGCCTGCGCAAACTCTTGGACAACGCATTCACATCATCGAGACCATGTTCACGCAACAAGCGGGTCATGCGTGACTTGATCAAATACTGTTTATCATTATTCAAAGCCAGGCCAATCTTGCGCAGCAGGAACTCCTGCATAAATTTAAATTCCAGCGGTTGCATGACGACCTCCATTCGATGTCATTTGTTCCAGAGCATCGGCAATTTTATTCAACGCCAGCACATCATGCGCAGCACCTGCTTTCACTGTCGCTCCGGGCATGCCCCACACCGCACTGCTGGCCTCATCCTGGGCGATCACATGGCCTTGAGCCTGCTTGATTTGTTTGGCACCATCAGCACCATCAACACCCATACCGGTCAATACCACAGCCAGTGTTTTGACCAAGGGTGACAACTGCGCCAACGAATAAAAAGTTCGATCCACCGCCGGCTTACAATGATGCATTTTCGGCCCATCAATCAAACGCACGGCCAATCTCACACCTTTCTTGACCACTTCCATGTGAATTTCCCCCGGTGCCAAATACACCTTACCCGCTTCCAGCAGCATGCCATCTTCAGCCACCTGACAACTCAACTGCGATTCCCGATCCAAACGCGAGCTCAGACTCTGTACAAACAGCTTCGGCATGTGCTGCGTGATCAGCACCGGTACAGATAGGTTTGCAGGCAAAGCAGCAATCACCTGACTCAAGGCAGCTGGCCCGCCTGTGCTCGAACCAATCGCCACAATATCCGGTCGAAACGAGGCTGGTTTATTAAATACGACAGATTTCACAGACTCAGCACGCGCCTTCATGCGTGTCACTTCAGCCACACTGCGTGCCACACGCGAGCAACGCGCCAATCGTTTGGTCAATTGATTCTGGCCATCGCCACTGGTCGTTGTCGGTTTAATAATAAAATCACATGCTCCGGCCGCCAGCGCTTCCAGTGTACATTCAGCACTGGTTTCTGTTTCACAGGACACCACCATCACCTTGGTCTGCGGTGAATCAGTCTGTAACGCCTTAAGCACTTCAATGCCATGCATCAGCGGCATCTCCATATCAAGGGTGACCAAATCCGGCTTCAATTTGGCAATTTGACGCAGCGCCATCCGGCCATCGCTGGCTGTTCCAATCACCTCGATATGATCAACACCCGCCAGGCAACGCCGCATAAAAGAACGGAACACCACCGAATCATCAACAATCAGGGTACGCTGTCGTTTATGTTGCCCATGCAATCCGGCGGCTTTCACGCATTGCACTCCAGCCCGACAATTTCTAACTTGCCAGCCACCATTTCTTTATCAAACGGTTTCATAATGTATTCATCAGCGCCAGCGGCCAGAGCTTTTAACATCGATGGCATACCGGTTTCCGTTGTCACCATCACCACCTTGGGCGAACTGCCGTGCTGTTCCATGCCACGCATGGCAACCAGAAAATCATACCCGTTCATCACCGGCATATTCCAATCCAACATCACCACATCTACATCCGGATGCGCTTCCATCTGATCCAGCGCCTGCTGCCCGTCAGCAGCATCAATACTCTCAAAACCCAGCTGATTCATAATCCTGCCGAGCGCCACACGCACCACCTTGGCATCATCCACAATCAAAGCCTTCATCATTCCTCCTCAAACTCAAAACTCAAAAAATATTATAAGCATTCAGTATATCTAAAAACATCCCGTAGCTGTTCAAGTCACCGCTGTTTTAATGCAACACACGTGTTTCATCCATATCATCAGCCTGCGGAATGGTCATGGCGATAAAGCGTTCAACATTCACCAGTACCACCACCCGCTCATCCTGTTTAAGCACACCCTCACTGACATCCTGCCAAATACGATCCAGCGTTTTGGGCGTTTTTTCATACAGCTCAGGATCCAGATCAATCACTTCACCCACCTCATCCATCACCAACCCAAAATCTTCACCCGATAGTGTTTCAACGATTGCCACCCGATACACATCGCTTTCCCGATCCGGCAAACCAACCACCTTGCGCACATCCAGCTGGGTAATTACCCGGCCACGCAAATTGATCAAACCCATCACAGCATCAGCCGATAAAGGCATCGCGGTGCAAGTTTGCGGCGCAACCACTTCGCGCACCTGACGCACTTGAAAACCCAACCACTGATCACCCACCCGGCAAGTCAAAATCTCTGTCGCCGCCTGCGTTTCCTGCACTGCCACCATGTTATTTCCACTCATCCCAAGCCTCCCTTAATTTAATGATGCCTTGTTGTCCGCCGATCTATTGATCATCAGCTGCAAGGTCTCGGTCATGGTTTTACGATCAAACTTCAGCAACACCTCATCAAACATTTTGCGCCGCTCATAGTCCTTTTCATCCGGCGGTGTCGCGGTTAAAGCCACCACAGGAATACCCTGAAAGCGCTCCTGTCCGGCAATCCAGCGTGCCAGTTCATAACCATCCATATTGGGCATTTCGAGATCGGTTAAAATGATATCCGGTATTTTATCCGCCAGAATCCGGCATGCCTGCACACCATCTTCTGCCGTCCACACATCACACTGCATAGCCTGCAACGATGGCACGACCAAATTACGGAAAAAGGCTGCATCCTCAACAAATAAAATACTATGTCGTCTCGATTGATCAGCCGGCTCTGCCTCTTGATCCAACCAGTCCGGCACCGCCCGTTTGATCACATCAAACACTTCCACCACTTCAGTAGCCTGTTCAAGAATCACTGTTGTACCGAGGAAGAATTCCTTCTGTGCCGGTTTCTTGATTTCGAGTGGAACTTCAAGGATATCAACAATCTCATCCACCTGCAGACACATACGGTTTTTGCCATCGGATAAAATTAATCCGTAAACTTCCCCTTCTTCATCTTTTTCTTTCTCATCGCTTGCATCAGCCCGTTCACGTGTCTCGCCAATCAAATCACCCCAGCGCAAGACTGGAATCACCTCTTCATCACGGTACTGCAACACCTCGGAGCCACCCGATAATTCAATTTTATCCGCACTAAAGCGTTCCAGGCGTTCAACCAAGGACATCGGAATCGCAAAACGCGCCACCCCATGTTTATACACCAACACATGCTGCATTTCACTGGCTTTCAAGGCATGCTCTTCGTTGCCCAACAAGGCTGCCTGATCCACCTCTTCGGAGAGATCCATCATCTGCGCCAACCCATTGCAATCGAGAATTGGAATCACGCTGCCATCACCGAGAATACTGCAGCCGCCATAGTGCCCGAGTTGTTGAAAATGTACGCCGAGCGGTTTCACCACAATTTCTTCAGCCCCGAATATCTCATCAATCAAAATACCAAAGGTACGATCACCCATATCCATCACCACAATCGAACCATCGTGCGGCACATTTTCAGCCAGATGCAAGGTTTCAGCCAGTTCAAGAATCGGCAATAAACGCCCTCTCAAACGAAAAAATGGATGACCACCAATAATACGCCAATCATCCGATGTGGATCGTGCACTCAGTAGTTCGCGCACACTGATTTGTGGAATAGCAAAACGCCGATCACAACAACGCACAATCATGGCTGAAATAATCGCCAGCGTGAGCGGAATCCGAATACGCAACTGCGTTCCTTTGCCCATCTCGGAACTGATATCAACACTGCCACCGACTTTTTCAATCGATGTTTTGACCACATCCATGCCAACACCGCGACCGGATAAATTACTGACCTTTTCAACCGTTGAAAGACCAGCATTAAAAATTAACTGTAATGCTGCCTGATCATTCATCGATGCTGCCATAGCTTCATCAATCACACCCATGCTCAAAGCTTTGGCTTTTACTTTTTCCGCATTGATGCCGCCACCATCATCCGACACCACAATCACAATAAATCCGGATTCCTGTGCCGCAGTGAGTCGCAGTGTGCCCGCTTCAGGTTTACCCGCAGCACGGCGCACAGCTGGCATTTCCACACCATGATCACAGCTGTTACGAATAATATGGGTCAATGGATCTTTCAAGGCAGTGAGAATGGTGCGGTCGAGTTCTGTCTCTTCACCCTCCATCACCACATCAATACGTTTATCCAGGGATTTGCTCATATCGCGCACCACACGCGGCACACTGCCCCAAATGGTCTTGATCGGTTGCATACGTGTGCGTAGCAACTGCGATTGCAAACGCTCTGTCACCTGATCGACTTCACGACCGACACGCATAAATTCCATCGAGCCGGATTCCTGCACCATCTGCAACAAGCGATTACGCGTTAAGACCAGCTCACCCACCTGGTTCATCAATGAATCAAGCAATTCCACATCAACCCGAATACTGCCCGCACTCTTGGCTTTGGCGGCAGGCGCTACGGTTTTTTTCGTTGGCGCAGGCAGATTACGCGTTGCAGTTTTTGTTGCCTGCTCCGGCATCACCTCAACACCTACCGCCTCGGTTTCTGCAGCTGCTGATTGCGCTGAATCCGTTTCGTTCTTTGTTTCAGTTTCAGTAGATTTTTTCGTTGCCCCGCCTTGAGCCACCAGTTTTTTGGACAAGCCCAATATCTTCAGCGCATCGGCAGGACTAACCGCTTCAAGGTCCCGCAATGGCGCAAAACCGGCTGCAATTACCTGTTCGGGTGTATGCCAGCCTTTTGCTGTCATCGCTGCTCGCACCGCCTCAGCGAAATCGCCAGCCCAATCATCGACACCAATTTCATCGTCGCCAGCCTCTGCAGTTGATTCTGCAACGGATTTTTCAGCTGCCTGTTGATCCCGATCAGGTGTGCTTTGAACCGGGCTCGGCTCGATAGCCGCCGTCTGCGCTGCTTCAGCCACAACACTGATTCCCGCTCCAGCCATGCTATCCACCAAACGCTCTGCTGCCTGCAAACGTGAAATCACCGAACTATGATCCAGCGCCGGCTCCGCCCCATTGGCCTCCAGCCCTTGCAAATAATCATTGATGCCATCGGCACAATCGAGCAACAATGAAACCAGATCTTCATTCACCGCGAACTTGAGTGAGCGAATCTTGCCCAACAGGTTTTCGCCCGCATGTGCCAGTTTTTCCAAACCACTCAAACCCAGAAAACCACAACTACCCTTCACCGTGTGAATGACACGGAAAATCGCATTGATCAATTCTTCATCTTGCGGACGCGCTTCCAGCTCCATCAACTGCTCTTCGATGGAAGCCATGTTCTCATTGCTCTCGGTTAAAAACTCCGCCAATAACTCCTGATCCATCACTTACTCCTATATAAACACAACCCTTAAACCCTTCACCACAGAGTACGCAGAGTTACACAGAGTAAAGACATCATAACATCCCCATCCTAGCCTTTGACTTACTCTGCGTACTCTGTGGTAAATGTCTGTGACTAAAACAACATGCTGCCGACGGTTTCAATCAGCGCGTCCGGCTCAAAGGGTTTAACCAGCCAGGCTGAAATGCCCGAGTCATGCCCTGTCGCCTTCTTTTCTTCTCCCGATTCCGTGGTCAGCATTACAATCGGTGTTTCGGCATAAGCTGTTGTTTCACGCAAAGCCTTGATCATGCTCAGACCATCGAGATTGGGCATATTCAAATCGGTAAGAATCAGATCAAACGGTTGATCACTGCTGGCCAAAGCCATATCCAGACCGATCTGCCCATCTTTGGCTTCGCTCACAGAGAAATCCACACTCATCAAGGTGCGTTTGACCGTAATGCGAACCATGGTGGAATCTTCCACCACCAAAATTCTTGGTGCACTCATAATTCCTCCTTCAACACCATGCGCTCTTCTTCCATCACATAGCGTTTTTCAACTGTATCTTTCCAAGGCACCGCAGCCGGCGCATCGGGTGCTGCTTTACCCCAGTCCTGCAAGCAGGATTTCACGTTGTTCATGCGCTGAGATACCCGATCAATATTCTGTAAATCGGTCAATGCGGCCATGATGCGATCTTCCACTTCAGCGCTCACCCCCATATCAAGGATTTCGGTCAGCTTGATCAATCCATCTTCCGCACTCTCTTCCAGCAATTGGACAGAGCCGTTCACCTGCTTCTCTAGCACTTTAATCAATCGTTTATCAGCAACTTTCGGCCATACTGAGTCAGCCATAACTTCGCCCTCCAAGCCATCTTCAATAATAGCGACATCGCGCTGTTCAACTGCGGTTTCTGCCACTGCTTCTGTCACTTCTTCTGCCACTTCCTCTGTCACTGCTTCTGTCACTTCTTCTGCCACTTCTTCTGCCACTTCTTCTGCCACTGCTTCTGCCACTGCTTCTGCCACTGCCTCTGCCACTTCCTCTGCCACTGCTTCTGCCACTGTTTCAGCATCATGAGCAACAGCCAACACATCCTTCAAAGCCAGACGTTCTTCCTGCATCACAAAAC
>JAUZQK010000079.1 GCA_030951025.1 Mariprofundus sp.
CGATTCAATCGCAAGGGCCACTTGCTCCGCATCCTGACTACTGACCAGTTTAAATTGATGCGGCAATAAACGTTGCTCAACCCACTCTACCGCATCCAGAGTGACATTCCATTGCACAGCCCTGTAGTGCTCATTATTTACCCGCATAAAACAACCTTAACTATATAGATTAAATCAAACCCTAAGTTTTTGTAAAACACCATCAAGTTCAGCAGCCTGAGTATAAGCAATGCGCATTTCACCAGCACCATTCTTTTTACAGACAATCGCAACCGCCAAACCCAAACGACGTGTTAGCTCCTCCTGCAAGGCAATCACATCAGCATCAACTTCTTTTTGAGCCAATACAGCTGGAGCCTTGGCCGCCTTCTTGGCCTCTTTCTCCATTTGACGTGCACTCCAGCCACCCTCAACACACAAACTGGCCAGACGCTCTGCCGTATCCTCAGGCAAGCCCACCAAGGGTCGCGCCTGCCCCATATTGAGTTCACGTACTTCAATGCGATGTTTAATGCGTTCAGATAGTTGTAACAGGCGAATTAAATTACTGACTTGCACACGTGAAACTCCAATTTTTTCCGCCACCTGCTGCTGTGTACAACCAAACTCTGCAATCAATCGTTGATATGCGGCTGCGGATTCAATGGCTGTTAAATCATCGCGCTGCTGATTTTCAATGATAGCCAACTCAAGCGCCTGCAAATCACTAACGTTCCGAACCACCGCTGGAATCTCAGTTAAACCTGCCGCCTGCGATGCCCGCCAACGCCGCTCACCCGCAATCAACTCATAACCATCGCCTTGCGGACGGATCAAGATTGGCATCAACACACCATCTTGGCGAATAGATTCCGTTAAACTCTCCAGCTCTGTTGAAACAAAACTCGTTCTTGGTTGATAGTTATTTGGTTTGATTTTCGATATAGGGATTTGTGATGTCTGGCGCATCACCTCAGGTGTAGGTGTGTCACCCAGCAATGCATTCAAACCCCGACCCAATCCACGATTTTTAACCACTGCCATAACACCCCTCCTTAAACACCCAAATCATTAAAACATCTATCTGCTCAGTGAATCACACCTTTCGGCGATGCACAAACTCACGCGCTACCGCCAGATAGGCCTGCGCGCCTTTTGATCGCACATCATGATACATCACCGGAACGCCATAACTCGGAGCCTCCGACAATCGCACGTTTCGAGGTATCACCTCTTCATACACCTGCGAACCAAAATATTCTCGCACATCCTGCTCAACCAACATCGACAATTTATTGCGTCGATCCACCATGGTCAAAAGCACCCCTTCGATGCTTAACACCTTATTCAAGGCCAAGCGAACACGCCTGATGCTATCCAATAGCTGTGTCAAACCTTCCATGGCATAAAACTCAGTCTGCAAGGTCACCAGCACATTATCTGCCGCAGTTAGCGCATTGACTGTCAATAAACTCAGCGCTGGTGGACAGTCGATAAACACAAAATCAAATGGCTCAGCCTGATATGCAGACAGCGCCTGATTCAAGCGCAGCTCACGGCCCATTTCACTCACCAACTCCACTTCAGCCCCAGCCAAATCCATGCTCGCTGGCAACAACCACAGACGCTCGCATTCAGTTTGAATCAAACCATCAGCCAGTGGCGCATCCCCCATCAACACATCATACGTACCTGTGCTAACTTGATTTTGATTGATGCCCAAACCTGATGTTGAGTTTCCTTGCGGATCCAAATCGATCAACAACACACGATGATTCAATGCAGCCAACGATGCCGATAAATTAATACTGGTGGTTGTTTTACCAACACCACCCTTTTGATTGGCCACGGCAGTAACCGGTCCCACCCCTTGATGTTTCACGTGAAACCCTCCGTCACTTCAACAATACCTATAACAACGAATCAATTGATTGGCATCATCCCAATCCCCGACACGAACGGAGTGCTCCGCACTCAACACCCAACCATCAACGCTAACAGGAGCATGCGATCGCGGCACAGGCAAGACCGCGATAGCCCCATCGTTCACATGCCTGGAAAACATATTCAGTAACTGGGCTTCATCAGCTACTGCACGCGCTATGCAAACATCAATATTCAAGCGCGGTAGATCCATAATATCTGCATCATAAACCTCAGCATGCAACTGCAACTTACGCACCACATGCCTCAGAAACTCAGCACGTTTTTTTCTACGCTCCACCAACACACCGGTTAATCCTGCTTTCGCAATCAAAATCGGCACACCCGGCACACCCATGCCACTGCCCACATCCAGCACGCGACCTTGTTCAGGCAACCACTCCACCATGGCCAACGAAGGGCGAATAAAACGTGTATAAAATAATTCCGCATCAGAAATCGATGTTAAATTAAGCGCTAAACGAAACTTCAACACTTCCCGCACATAAGCATCACACAAATCAGTCATGCGCAGCCATCCTCAAATACAACATCAGACTACTGATTGCCGCAGGTGTAACCCCTGTTATACGAGAGGCCTGCCCAAGGGTTCGCGGCCTAGCTTCGGTCAATCGCTGACAACACTCAGTACTAAGCCCCTTCACTAGTATATAATTCATATCGTCTGCAATGCGCTGATCTTCCATCAATCGAAAGCGATCCACCTCCAACTGCTGTTTATCCAGATAACCATCGTAATGAATTAATGACAATAAGGTTTTAACTTCCCTTGCATTCATATTCTTATATGCATCAATAAGCTCTAACATTTGCTTGGTGGGCACATCTGCACGATGCGCATAAGCCACAACACTCATGGCAGATGATGGTAAGGGTAAATCCAAATCACTGAGCTTTTTCTTCCAAACAGAACCGGTGCCTACCGTGGTTGTGCGCGCATAAGCCAAAGCATTAGATAGTTTATTTTTGGATAACTCATGTTGACGTGTGCGTACATCGTCATACAAGCCCAAGCGTATTGCCGCATCACCGAGACGCAACGAAGCGTTATCTTCTCTCAATTGCAGTCGAAACTCTGCTCGAGATGTAAACATACGATAAGGCTCAGTGATACCCTTGCTTACCAAATCATCAGCCATCACACCCAAATAAGCTTCTGACCTATCCGGCACCCAGGATTCAATATCGATCGCGCGAGCAGCAGCATTGATACCAGCCAACAGACCTTGTGCAGCAGCCTCTTCGTAACCTGTCGTGCCATTAATTTGGCCAGCATGAAATAAACCGGTGACTTTTTTACTTTCAAAAGTAGGCCTTAACTCAGTCGGCTCGACATAATCATACTCAATAGCATAGCCCGGACGAATAATGACAGCTTGCTCCAAACCTTCGATAGAGCGAATAAATGCCCACTGCACATCAACCGGCAAGGAGGTTGAAATCCCATTGGGATACACTTCGTGGTGATTTCGACCTTCAGGTTCTAAAAAAATCTGATGGCTCGACTTATCGGCAAAGCGCACCACCTTATCTTCAATGCTTGGACAATAACGCGGTCCAGATCCTTCAATTTGGCCTGTATACATAGGTGATCGGTTCAAGTTTGCACGAATAATATCATGACTCTTTTCATTCGTTCTGGTGATTGCACAAGGCACTTGATCCTGCAATACAGCTTGATGCTGGTAAGAAAAGGGTAACACATCGGTTTCACCCTGCTGTGATTGCAAATCATTCCAGCGAATAGTTTTTTTATCCAAGCGCGGCGGTGTACCTGTTTTCAAACGCCCAAGCTTAAACTCCCGCTGATACAATTCATCCGTCAAGCCTGTCACCGGCAGATCACCGGCGCGACCAGCAGGAATAGTTTTCTCTCCAACATGAATCACACCACTTAAAAAGGTACCCGTCGTCAGCACTACAGCCCTAGCCTTATGATGAACATCAAACTCATCCACCACACCGCAAACGGCATCACCTTGAAACAATAGCCTTGAGATCGTACCTTGATGTAAAAATATGTTTTTATGGTTATCCAACAATTGACGCATCACCATGTGATAAATAGTTCGGTCACATTGCGCCCGGGTAGCCTGCACAGCCGGGCCTTTTCTTCGATTCAACACTCGGTACTGCAGAGCAGCACGATCAGCCACAATCCCCATTAAGCCTGAAAGCGCATCCACCTCATGCACCAAATGACCCTTCCCAATCCCGCCAATAGCAGGATTGCAAGACATCTTGGCAATGGTATCCAGGTTTTGAGTTATAAGGCGCACACGCGCACCGCGAGATGCAGCACTCCATGCAGCCTCGCAACCAGCATGTCCCGCTCCCACAACTATCACATCAATATCATCAGGGTGTTTCACGTGAAACAAATCTCCATGAACACACTGCAAGAAAACTCTGAACACTCACACGCAGCGTGTATAATTAATTGATGAGAACGATAAGGCCTGACTTCAAGAGTAGCAAACAAAAAGGGCAGCCAATGGCTGCCCTTTTACGAATAAAAAAGAAATTAAACTGCTTTTTTACGCTGTAGCAATAGTTCATGCATAATAGGCGTAAGAATAAGCTCCATCGCCAATGAAAATTTAGAGGCTGGAACAACCAGTGTGTTGCGCCTAGACATGAATGAATCATGCAACATCGACTGCAACCATGGAAAATCGATATTCCATTTCTCAGGCTTACGAATCCTGATCACCATCATACTCTCATCTGGAGTCGGTACATCGCGTGCAATGAATGGATTGGAAGTATCCACCAAGGGAACACGTTGAAAGTTAATATCTGTATTGGTGAACTGCGGTGTAATGAAGTGCACATAATCATGCATACGTGAAAGAATATTATCGACAACCGCTTCCTGAGAATAACCACGCATTCCTGTATCACGGTGAATTTTTTGAATCCATTCCAAATTCACTACTGGCACAACACCAAGCATTAAATCAACATAAGGTCGAACTTCTTCTACCCCGCCATGCAAGCCTTCATAAAACAACAAATCGCTGCCTTCACCGATTTCACGCCAATCGGTAAATTTACCCGCATCGACACCATAGAACTTGGCCTCTTCATCGTCATGCACATAAGTACGCGCCATACCACGCCCTGTGCGGCGATAAGAGTCAAATAATTCGGCAATCTTATCAAATAAATTCGATTCATCCGAAAAGTGACTTAAACGCTTGCCTGCAGCTTCAAACTCCTTGGCCTTGGCACGGAACTCCATACGATCAAAACGATGGAAACAATCCCCTTCAACAATGGCAGGTGTAACCTGTTCACGTCTAAAGATATGTTCTAGAGCAAGCTTGGCTGTACTGGTACCCGCACCGGAAGAACCGGTAACAGAAATAACTGGATATTTTGTTGACATATTCTCTCCAAATAAATTCTTTTTAAAACAGGAGGTTAGAATAGATACCCATCAAACTCTCCCCATCCCCTCATGATCTTCACCCAAAAGGATGGCCATTATGCCTTAAAACATAGGCCGACTTCAAGGACAAAACAAAATTTCAATAGGAATCATAAATTTTGATGCACTCAACGTGCAGGTTTATATTTTATTTTCCAACACAAAACTCAGAAAAAACACGGTCTAAAATATACTCAACATCACCAATACCCAAAATGCTACCCAACAAGCTCCACGCCCTGCGCCACTCCATGGCACTTAAGTCCATATGGCTTTCATGACCGATATAGGCCAAGCCCGTTTGCAAGTGCGCTAATGCCTGTTGCAAAATATGCCTGTGCCGCTCACGTGTCACCAGCAAACCATCATCGGCCAGATTACTATCACCCAATTGCACAGCAAGCGCATCACGCAACAGCGAAAGATCCGCATCTTTTTTGACACTGAGAGGGATAAAGCGCTCAGGAATATTATCATGCTGTAAGTCTATTTTATTCATGACACATAAATCTATATTGTGCGCCATTCCCCAGGTTTCTGGGCGCGATGCATCCGCAACATGAATCGTCACATCAGCTTGTGCCGCTGCCAATTCAGCCCGGCGCACCCCTTCCTGTTCAATCACATCATCACTGATTCTTAAGCCCGCTGTATCCGCCAAGCGCACTGGAATACCATGCACCTCAAAATCAATTTCAAGCACATCACGGGTGGTGCCGGGGATATCACTCACGATAGCCCGATCACGTCCGCAGAGTGCATTTAACAGGCTCGATTTACCCACATTGGGAGCCCCCACAATGGCCACAACAGCACCATCAAACAAACGCTCACCCAATACTGCTGTAGAAAGCAATGATTCAATCGGGATCATCACTTCCTGTTGCATTTGTTCGCACATCTGCTCAAAAAACAAATCGGGAATTTCATCTTCAGGAAAATCCAGGCTGGCTTCCAAGTGTGCAACAAGACCTGTGAGACGCTGCATCAACAGTTCAATATGTTGACCGAAAGCGCCTTCAAGTTGACGCTGAGCCTGTTTCCCCGCCCGTAGGGTAGCTGCATCAATACAGGCAGCCACTGCTTCTGCTTGGGATAGATCTATTTTCCCATTTTCAACCGCTCGCCGGGTAAACTCCCCCGGGTCTGCAGGTTTGCAACCAGCAGCATACAAAGCTTCAAGCAGGCCACGCAATAAAACAGGGCTGCCATGCCCCTGTAATTCCACCACATCTTCGCCGGTATAAGAATGCGGCGCAGAAAAATATAGGGCTAAACCATGATCGAGCACTTCACCTTGAGCATCCATCCAGCGCGTTAAGATTGCTGTCCTGGCTGGCATATCAGCCTTGCAAGTACTCACCTGTTGCAGCATTTGCAATGCATTCGGACCTGAAATACGTACGATTCCCACACCACCACGCCCGGCTGGTGTAGCAATGGCAGCAATGGTGCTCTGTTGGTCGCTCAAGTTACGGCCAGACAGATTAATCGACGTTCATTTTTTTCATCACCAAACGCTGTTGGATAATGGCCAATACATTGTTCACCACCCAATACAAAACCAGACCTGCAGGGAAGAACAAGAACATAATGGTAAACAAGAATGGTAAAAACTGCATGACTTTGGCCTGAATAGGATCAGGCGGCTGAGGATTCAAACGTTGTTGAATGAACATTGAAATACCCATCAACACAGGCAATACAAAATACGGATCCTGCACAGACATATCCGTAATCCAGCCAATAAATGGAGCTTGTCGCATTTCAATCGACATCAATAATACTTTATACAAAGCAAAGAATACGGGAATCTGAATGATAATCGGCAAACACCCACCCAAGGGGTTAACCTTGTGCTTTTTATACAACTCCATGGTTTCTTTGCTCATGCGTTGACGGTCATCACCATACAAATCTTTAATACGTGACATTTCCGGAGATAACTTACGCATTGCAGCCATCGACTCATAAGATTTCTGAGTCGGCCACAAGAAAATAATCTTGATGCAAATCACCAGGATGATGATGCAAAAACCGAAATTGGTGACATATTGATAAATCCACAGTAAAAAGGAATGCATCGGCTTCGAGATCGGAGAAAACCAACCAAAATCAACCGAACGTTCCAACTCTGAGCCAGCCGCTTCTAACACGGGTATAGACTTTGGACCGACATACAAACGCGATGCAAACACCGCGTCACTGCCTTCGATGATACCATCATCAATTAAACCGGCCTGATAAGAACGGCCGTCACCTTTAAAATAATACGGATAATTCTGTTCAGGATTGGAAATCAGAGCGGCAATAAAATAACGACTCATAATTGCAGTCCAGCCACCCATCGATGCCATGCGCTCAGCACCCTGCTCATCCAACTCGTCATAATCAGGCTCGATCAACTTACCATTGAATAAAGCTGTTGGACCCATGTGTTCATAAAATGTATTTAAACTTTTATCCGGAAAGCGCTCAACCACCTGGCGATAGACCTTCATACCGGCACCACCGATAATTTTATCTTCTATTTCAATTACATAAGAGCCTTCAATCAAATTAATCTGCCGTTGCCAAACATGGCCATCATCGAGTGTAGCCTGTAAACGCAATGAACTGGCTGTTTTCTGCAACACTGTAAACGGCTTGGCTAATTTCCTATTCAGGACACCCGCATTCACGTAAACCGAATGACCATCACCCATTTTTAAAGCTGCAACATTTTCTGACCCAGGCTCTAATGATTCAAGATAATTGCTTAAAAAGGCATGCGTTAACCAACCCTTGTCATTGACCGTTAAACGCATTTTATCATTACTAATTTCAAAACTTTGGCCAGTATAAGCAATGGCATCTTGTGTTGTGGCTTTAGCTTGCGATATCGCAGTCGCATCATCACTTACAGGAACCAGTGAAAAATCATCCGTTGTTTTGGCAACAGGTGTTTTTTCTGTGATCACATCAGTCGACTGCGCTTGTTCGGTGGCAACCATCGGCTTCTCATCAGGAAACAGTGCACTCCAGCCCAATAATACGACCAGTGATAACACCATCGCCAGAATCATATTCCGTTGTTCCATGCTCTATCTCCCTAAAACTGTTCTTATCCTGCGTCCATTATTATGGAACCGGATCATAACCACCTTTTGAAAAAGGGTGGCAACGCAATAATCGTTTCACACCAAGCCAAAGTCCGCGTCCAACACCATAACGTTGAATCGCATCCAGCATATACTGAGAACATGTTGGTGTATGCGCACAATGAGGGGGTAAAACCGGTGAAATAAACAATTGATAAAAACGAACCGGCAACATAACAGCCTTTCGAATCCATTGAGTCATTATTTTCATCACGTTCACTTGCAATGCACTCTACGTAAAGCCATTTGAAAATCATGTGTCACAGATGGCATCTGCTCAGCCCGCTGGGTTGGAATCACCAGGATATCCACACTCAGTCTATGATAATCACCTGTACGAAACACATCACGCACCTGTCGTTTAAAACGATTGCGTTGCACAGCATTACCATATCGACGTGAAACAGCCAAACCTAAACGGGAAAAACCCAATGTATTGTGCTGGCAAACCAAACGAATCGCTCCATAGCTGATTCTTTCACCTCTACGCATATGAGAGAAATCAGCTTTGGAGCGTAATCTAAACGATTTTGGGAATCGTTGATTCAGTGTGAAAACAATCGAATCAGGTTGATAAACGCTTACGTCCCTTGGCTCTGCGACGATTAATCAAGGCGCGTCCTGAACGTGTAGCCATGCGTGCACGGAAACCATGGCGGCGGGCGCGTCGAATACGGCTGGGTTTATATGTAAAGCTCATGGTCTTACTCCTGTACCTTTGCTGATTAAAAAGGGTCGCGCATCATAAATCTCATACGCCAACTGTCAAGAATTCAAATTGAATATATGACGTACTTCTAACGGAATACAAATTGGATAGCGGCTTTATTCATCATGAAATCAATCAATAGAGTGGATGATGATCATGATGCATGTACTATTCAGCAATGACTCTCATCTCTGACGAATCTTTTTGGCAACACATCTCAAATCAACTGCAATCAGAAATTCCATCGG